>NZ_VIRJ01000021.1:0-165188 GCF_006874435.1 Microbispora sp. KK1-11
ATCGCCTCCACCACCCCCGCCGCCAACCCACCCTCAGCGAACTTCTCCCGCACCCGGGGCAGACGCGCCAACTCCACCGCCAAGGTCAGCAGACGCCCAGCCCCCGCGACGCTCATCCCCGCGGCGGCGCGCAACCAACTACGGGTGGAGGCATGCCCATGCTCCTTGGCCTGCCCCGCACCATGCACCCGCCCCACCCGATCCGCCAACGCACACGTGATCCGATCCCGCGCGAACAGCAACTCCTCAGCCTCAGCAAGACAGATGCCCGCATCGTCCGGCAACGGCGCCAACGCCAACGCCTGCGCCGACTCACGCAACGACGCCACCAACACCCACGACGACCGGGCTCGGCGATCATCCGCGCCAGCGGCATCCGCACCCGGCCTGTCCGTGCTTGTGCTCCCGCCACCGGGCGCGCCGCCAACCGTGTCCCGGCTCGCGTCCTGCCGCAGCGAAGGATCGGTGATCGGAAAATGCTCGCGGGCGAGCGAACCGTCGGACGACCACAATGGCGAACGGGCTGTCAGCCGATCCCACCAGTTGCCGTCGCTGCTGTTCGAACGGCGGCGGTGGTCAGGATCGAGTGGGAACATATCCATCGCACCTCCGCCCATTGAATTCGAAAACTTGTATGAATCGTGTCACGTTCTGAGAGCGGGAGGCAAGCTCGCCAGACGATTTCCTGGGGTCACAGGAAAGGCGGGGATTTTCGCCAACTACGGGTGTTGAGCCCCGGTTCGGGTGCTGAGAGCTCGCGCGACAGTAAGGCTGTCCTCGTAGATGTGATAGCGGGTGATGAGCCCGTCTTCGACGGTGAGATGCAGCGCGAAAGGTGAGGTGTAGGCGGTGCCTCCGGCCCGGACCGTCTGTGCGATCTCACCGAGCACGACGGCGTGCGTGCCGTCGACCAGGATCCGCGTCACCGATGTGCCGTTGAGTTCGGGCACGTGGTGGGCCTCCAGCGACCGGAAATGGTCTGCCACCTCGGCCCGGCTGGAGCGGGGCCGGATCCAGGGAACCGCCGGATGTCCCTCGGCGGGCCAGGAGAGCCGCCAGTCGACGGGCTCGGCGAACAGCTCCGCCGTACGGTCGTGATCGCCTGCCGCCATCCGGCGCAGCAACTCTTCCACGACGTCATAAGTGTCACTACTCATGCCGCAACTCTCGTGGACCCGGGCGCGGTGCGTCGATTACCAGTGAAGTAACGCAACCTGCGGGGTGAAGCGCGGGGAAGGTCAGGTCCCCTGCATCTCGCGCATCCGCCGGATCTCGGCGGTCTGCTCGGCGATCACATCCGTGGCCCACTGCTCGACGGTGAGGTGCGAGCCCTCGGTGAGCGCGCGAGTGGCCATCGTGATGGCGCCCTCGTGGTGGGCGACCATCATCTGGAGGAACAGACCGTCGAACGCGGCGCCGGACGCCGCCCTGAGTTTGTTCATCTGCTCCGGGGTGGCCATGCCCGGCATGTCGTGGTGGTCCGCGTGGTGGCCGGGCCGGGGGAGGCGTTCCCGGTCGAGCCAGGACGTCATGACGCGGATCTCCGGCTCCTGCACGTCATGGATGCGGGCCGCGAGCGCCTTGAGCTTGGCGGAGGAGGCACGGGATGGCGCCAGGGCGGCCATGTCCAGCGCCTGCCGGTGGTGGACGATCATGTCCTGGACGTACCGTACGTCGGCCGCGTTGATCGTGGGGGAGGGGACCGCGGTGGCGGCCTCGGCGGGGCTCAGGGTCCTGGCCTCCTCGCCGGGCCGGCCGGGTGCGATCACGGGTGCGGTCGAGGCGGGGGCGCTCTCGCGTACGTCCTCCGCGCAGGCGCTCAGGAAGAACGCGGCGCAGGCCACGACAACAAGCCCGATTCGCGCCCTGCCCTCCCGTGCTATCCGCACCAGCACCCTGCCTCCCTGTCACAGAGCGTGTCGAGATCACGACGCTAACCCGGTAGGCATGGAAGGTCAAAGGGCTACATGTGCCAGTTTTATTGACAAGTTGACTACTGGCGGGACACTTCAGTCAGAGGTGACGATCTGATCATTTATGCCCCCTTTATAGGAGGACAGCGAGTTGTTCACCTTGCGCCGCAGCGGTCGTGCGCTTGCCGTGGCGGGAGCGGCGGTCGTCCTGGCCCTGTCCGCGAGTCCCGTACAGGCCGCCGACGTGCTGGCTCCGGACGAGATCGCGATGAGCCCGAACGTCACTCACGTCGCGAACGTGCCGACCCCGGCCGCCCTGGCCGGCACCATCAACACCGACATCGCCTTCCAAGGGGACTACGCCTACGTCGGCAACTACGGCGGGTTCACGATCTTCGACATCGGGAACCCGAAGCAGCCGGCGGTGGTGAGCTCGGTGGTCTGCCCCGGCTCCCAGATGGACATGTCCGTGTACGGCGACCTGCTGTTCGGGTCCGTCGACTCCTCCCGCAACAACGACTCGTGCGCCAGCACGGCCCAGCCGGCATCGGTCAAGGAGTCGTGGGAGGGCGTCCGCATCTTCGACGTCAGCGACAAGTCGAACCCGAAGTACATCAAGTCGGTGGAGACGAACTGCGGGTCCCACACCCACACTCTCGTGCCGGACAAGACGGGCGAGAACGTCTACATCTACGTCTCCTCCTACAGCCCGTCGGCGGCCTTCCCCGACTGCCAGCCGCCGCACGACCTGATCTCCATCATCAAGGTCCCGCTCAAGAACCCCACCGCCGCGTCCGTCGTGGCGGCGCCGGTGCTGTTCCCGGACGGCGGCAACCCGGGTGACAAGCAGCCCTACCCCTACGGCACGTCCGCGACGACCGGCTGCCACGACATCACCGCCTATCCCGAGAAGGGCCTGGCCGCGGGCGCCTGCATGGGCGACGGCATCCTGATGGACATCCGCGACCCCGAACACCCGAAGGTCCTCGACGTCGTCCGCGACGACGAGAACTTCGCCTTCTGGCACTCGGCGACGTTCAACAACGACGGCACCAAGGTGGTCTTCACCGACGAACTCGGCGGCGGCGGCGCGGCGACCTGCAACGAGGCGATCGGCCCGAACCGCGGCGCCGACGCCATCTACGACATCGCTCCGGGCAACAAGCTCACCTTCAAGAGCTACTTCAAGATCGGCCGCTACCAGGCCGACACCGAGAACTGCGTGGCGCACAACGGCTCGCTGATCCCGGTCAAGGGCCGCGACATCATGGTGCAGGCGTGGTACCAGGGCGGCGTCTCGATCTGGGACTTCACCGACTCGGCGCACCCGCAGGAGATCGGCTACTTCGAGCGCGGCCCGTGGTCGCAGCCGCTGAGCGGCGGCTTCTGGTCGGCCTACTACTACAACGGCTACATCTACGGCAGCGACTTCAACAAGGGACTCGACGTCCTGAGGATCAACGACCCGCGTACGAACCAGGCCAAGAGCGTGAAGATGGACATCCTCAACGTGCAGAGCCAGGGCTCGTACCGCGAGCACGGCAGGCATTAGCCGCGCAGACACGGAGGCGGGCATCTCCGGTGCGGCCTCTCCCTCAACGCACCGGCGATGCCCGCCTCAACCCCACTGCAGGTATGCCCCATGACCTGCAATGACCACAGGTGCCCCGCAAATCGGGGTCTACACCTAAACGGGTGGAACAAATCCTCCCGATGTCGTCGGAGCCTCTCCGCGCGGCGGTCCCGCCTCCCGCGGCGGGGCCGCCGCCGGCACGCCGTACCCCTGCGGGCCGTATCCCTGAGGGCCGTACGCCTGCGGGCCATGCCCCTGCGGGCCGTACGGCGGGGGCGTGGAACGAGCCCGGGCGAGCCGCATCTCCTCACGGCGCCTGCGTTCGGCCAGCACGGCGGCCAGATAGGCGTACGGCGGAACGCCGGGTGGGGGCGGCGGCGCCACCCGCGCGCTGATCTGCCCGGCCACGCGCAGCCCCATCTCGTCCCGCGTCCGCGGGCTGAGATCGTGCCACCGGGACAGGTACTGCCGGGCGGTGTTGGCCAGGTCGTCGGACAACCCGGACAGCTCCAGCGTCGCGGCCCACGACGCGAGCGACGGAGGCATCTCCGGCGGCGGAGCCTGGCGCGGCGAACGCTCCCCGATGACGGTCGTCCCCGCGAAGATGTCCCCGAGGCGCTTGCCGCGCTGGTTGAGCAGCGACGTGATGAGCGCGGGAGCGCCGACGAACGTCCAGAACTCCAGGAACCCGGCGAGCCCGCGGAACAGCGCCTGCCGGAAGCGCTCCGGCCCGCCGTCGTCGCTCACCACGCGCAGGCCGAGGGCGAGCTTGCCCAGCGAGCGGCCCCTGGTGATCGTCTCGAACGCGACCGGATAGCCCACCGTGACCAGCACGACCAACAGGATGAGCAGGCCGGCGGCCATCGACTCGTCGGTCACCAGGGATGCCTGCGCGACCAGCACGACGGCCAGGATGATCACGGTCCACTGGACGGCCCAGTCGATGAGGAAGGCCAGGGCGCGGCTGGGAAGCTGGGCGACGCGAACCTCTACGACGACCGCCTCGCCGGTCACGACTTCGGACACACTGCGCACCCTACTGTGTTTGATCGCCGCGCCTTCGCACGCTCCTCAGTCCAGACACGGCCGCGCACCTCGCGGCTCACGCCGATAAGGTCCGATCCGTGGACATCGATGCGTTCGTCGCCGCGAGCAAGCCGTCCTGGGACCGGCTGGACGACCTTGTGCGGCGCCAGCGCAGGCTGCGCGGCGCGGAGGTCGACGAGCTGGTCGAGCTCTACCAGCGGGCGGCGACCCACCTGTCCATCGTGAGGTCGGGGTCGTCCGACGCCCTTCTCGTCGGGCGCCTGTCGTCGCTGGTGGCGAGGGCGCGCTCGGCCGTCACGGGCGCCCACAGCCCGGCCTGGAGGGAGGTCGCCCGGTTCTTCACGGTGTCGTTCCCCGTGGTGGCCTACCGGGCGCGCCGGTGGTGGATCGGCGTCACGGTGGCCTCGCTCGTGGTCGCGTACGTCGTGGGCGTGTGGGTGGCGCGCGATCCCGCCGCGCAGAGCCTCATCGGCACACCCGAGGAGATCCGGCAGATCGTCGAGCACGATTTCGCCGACTACTACTCGGAGAGCCCGGCGGCGTCGTTCGCCGGCCACGTGTGGCTGAACAACGCCTGGCTGTCCATGCAGGTCGTGGTCTCGGCGATCCTGCTCGGCCTGCCCATCCCCTGGATCCTGTTCCAGAACGCGGCCAACGTGGGGGTCATGGGCGGCCTGATGCACGCGCACGGCAAGGCGGACGTGTTCTGGGGCCTGATCCTGCCCCACGGCATGCTGGAGCTGACCGCGGTCTTCCTGGCGTCGGCCGCGGGGTTGCGGCTGGGCTGGACCGCCGTCGACCCCGGCCCGAGGCGGCGCGCGGAGGCGCTGGCCGAGCAGGGCAGGGCCGTGATGAGCGTCGCGCTCGGCCTGGTCGTGGTGCTGCTCGTCTCCGGGCTCATCGAGGCGGGAGTAACCCCGTCCGGCCTGCCGACCTGGGCGCGCATCTCGATCGGCGCGCTCGCGGAGGCGCTCTTCCTCGCGTACGTGATCGTCTTCGGCCGCCGGGCGGAACGCGCGAACGAGACGGGAGACATCGAGCACGCTCCCGACCTCGCCCCGACAGCCTGATCAGAGCCGGCCCGTGGCCTTCAACGCGAGGTACGCGTCCGCGAGCGCCGGGGCGACGTCCTCGGGCAGCGCGTCCACGACCTCCACGCCGTGGCGGCGCAGCACCGCGGTGATCTCACGCCGCTCGCCGCGCAGCCGCTCGGCCGCCGCGGCGTCGTAGACGGCCTCGGCGGTGCCGCGCCCGGCCGCCATGCCGGCCACGCGTGGATCGGCGACCGAGGCCACCACGACCATGTGCCGGGACGACAGGCCGGGCAGCACGGGCAGCAGCCCCTCCTCCATGGCCGTGGCGTTCAGGTCGGTCAGCAGCACCACCAGGCAGCGCCGCCTGGCCCTGGACAGCACGGCCGCCACCATCCCGGCGGCGTCGGCCTCGACCAGCTCCGCCTCGATCGGCGCCATCGCGTCCACCAGCGACGACAGCAGTTCCGTGCGCGACGCGCCGGACACCTGGGCCCGTACGGCCCGGTCGTAGGCGAGGAAGTCGACGCGGTCGCCGGCCCGCGCGGCGAGCGCGGCCAGCAGCAGCGCGGCGTCCATCGACCAGTCCAGGCGAGGCCAGCCGGAGGATCGGTCACCGCCGGCCGATGCCACACCGACCGGGGCCACGCCGACCCGGCCCGCCGAGGTGCGGCCCGTGTCGAGCACGATCAGCACCCGGCGGTCGCGCTCGGGCCGCCAGGTGCGCACGACGACGTCGCTGCGCCGGGCGCTCGCCCGCCAGTCGATCGAGCGGACGTCGTCGCCCACGACGTACTCACGCAGCGAGTCGAACTCGGTGCCCTGGCCGCGCACCAGCGCCGGATGCCGTCCGTCGAGTTCGCGCAGCCGGGCCAGCCGCGCAGGCAGATGCCTGCGGCTGAGGAACGGCGGCAGCACCCTGACGGTCCACGGCACGTGGAACGTCCGCTGCCGCGCCGCCAGGCCCAACGGCCCGACCGAACGGACCGTCACGGCGACGGCCTCCCGGTCGCCCCTGCGGGTGGGCGTCAGCGTCGTGACCAGGCGTCGCCGCTCGCGGGCCGGCACGTCGAGCGGCGCCCGGCGCGGAGCGGCCCCGGCCGAGGGCTGCCAGGCGTCGCGCAGCACGCCCCGGACCCGGCGCGGGCCCGGGTTGTCCACGACGAGGCCGATCGCCGCCGACTGCCCGAGCCGCACCCGCCGTTCGCCGTCGCGCTGGAACCGCAGCCCGCGCACGGCGCCCGCGAGCAGCAGGTCGGCCGCCACGAGCGCGGCGAGCACGAGCACGGCGGCCAGCACGACCAGGCCGGGCTCGGGGGCGAGGAGCACGACGATCGCGGCGAGGGCCGCGAGCAGTCCCGCGCGTCCGGTCAGCGCCACGCGGCCCTCACCGGGGAACGGGGACGGCGGCCAGGATGCCCTCCAGGATGCCGTCCGGGGTGGCGCCCTCCAGCTCGGCCTCCGGGCGCAGCCCCACGCGGTGGCGCAGGGCGGGCCGCGCCAGGGCCTTCACGTCGTCCGGCGTCACGTACGACCGTCCCGACAGCCACGCCCACGCCCGCGCGGCGGCCAGCAGCGCGGTGGCCCCGCGGGGCGAGACGCCGAGCTGGAGCGAGGGCGACTGCCGGGTGGCCCGTGCGACGTCCACGATGTAGCCGAGCACCTCGGGACTCGCGTGGACCTGCGCGACCGCCCGGCGTCCCGCCGCGAGGTCGGCCGCGGACGCCACGGGCTTGATCTCGGTCAGGTCGCGCGGGTCGAAGCCGAGCGCGTGCCGTTCGAGGACGGCGATCTCCTGCTCGCGCGGCGGCAGCGGCACGGTCAGCTTGAGCAGGAACCGGTCGAGCTGCGCCTCGGGGAGCTGGTAGGTGCCCTCGTACTCGACGGGGTTCTGCGTCGCCACGACGATGAAGGGATCCGGCAGCGCGCGGGCCGCGCCCTCGACGCTGACCTGCCGTTCCTCCATGGCCTCGAGCAGGGCGGCCTGGGTCTTCGGCGGCGTGCGGTTGATCTCGTCGGCGAGCAGCAGGTTGGTGAAGACCGGCCCCTCGCGGAACTCGAACTCCGCCGTCCTCGCGTCGTAGACCAGCGACCCCGTGACGTCGCCCGGCATCAGGTCGGGGGTGAACTGCACCCGCTTGAAGTCCAGCGTGAGCGTGGCCGACAGCGTGCGTGCGAGCAGGGTCTTGGCCACGCCGGGCACGCCTTCGAGCAGCACGTGACCCCGGCACAGCAGCGCGATGACCAGGCCGGTGACGACCGGGTCCTGGCCCACGACCGCCTTGGCCACCTCCGCCCGCAGCGCCGCGAGCGCCTCGCGGGCGGCGTCCGCGTTCGATTCAGGTGTGGTCACGAATCTCGTACCTGCCTTTCGAGTGTGTCCAGGTGGGCGGCGAGGGCCACCAGCGCGGTGTCGTCCCCGGGCGGCGGGCCGCACAGCAGGGCCAGCACCGGCTCAGGGTCGAGGCCGGTGCGCGCGGCCGCGGCGATGGCGACCTCCTCGGCGGTCGCGGTGCGCGGCAGCCCGAGGCGGGGGGCGAGCCGGTCGGCAGCGGCGGCACGCAACGCAAGGGCGGCCCGGTCCCTGGCCCGGCGGGACCGGTACAGGCGTCCGCGTCCCTCCACGGTCTCCGCGGCCCGCACGACCACGGGCAGGCGCTCGACCACGACGGGCCCGAGCCTGCGTCCCCGCCACAGGGCGGCCAGGGCCACCGCGACGATGAGCTCGATGACCGCCCACTTCACGCCGCGGGGGATCAGGTCGCCGAGCGAGCGGGCCTGCCCGTCCGTTCCTTCGCCGGAGCCGCCCGCCTCGTCGGGGTCGTCGGGCTCGGCGAGCCAGACGAGTTTCGGCCGCGCCCCGGCCAGGTTCAGCGCGAGCGCAGCGTTGCCGTCCTCCGCGAGGCGGAGGTTGGTCATGAACGACGCGTCACCCAGCACGGTCACCGTGTGCCCGTCCGCGGTGTAGCGGAGCAGGGCGTGCCCGTCGCCGGCCGGGTAGCAGCCCGTGGCCCCCTGCGGCCCGGTGAAGGACGTGCCGCCGGTGTAGGCGTTGCCCGCCCGCACCGCCTCCCGCAGCGCGCACTCCGGGGCCCGCGACCGGGCGCGCACAGGGCCCTGCCTGCGTACACCGGAGGCGAGCACGTCGAGGTAGGGCACGGCGCCCGCCACGAGCCGGTCGCCGGGGGCCTCGGCGATGCGGCGGGCGGCGTCACGGTTCAGGAAGCTCGCCTCGGTGACCAGTAGCAGGGTCTGCGGCCCCGCGGCGGCCACCGCCGCGCCGGGGGTCTCCACCCGGACCACCTCCACCCCGTGCGCCTCCAGCAGCCGGGCGAGTGCGCCGCTGCCGTTCAACGAGGTGTCGGCGGGATCGAGGGTGCGGCCGCCGGACTGTCCCCCCGTCAGCAGCAGGGGCAGCACCGCCGTGACCAGCACGAGCACCACCAGCAACGTGATCCACGCCGCCTGCCGCGCGCGCCCCGACGTCGTGGCGGTCATGCGGCCACGCCCGTGCGGGCCGTCCGCAGGCGCTCGTCCAGGGCGGTGAGCGTCAGGTAGCCCTCCCGGGTGCCGCCCGCCCCGCCGTAGGTCACGTCGTCGAACAGACGTGCCGCCGCGCGCAGGTCCGCCGCGTGGGGCGGCAGCGCCTGCCCGGCGACCTCGGCGAGTTCCACGGCGGTGCGGCCGGGCATCGGGGTGACGATCGCGCGCTCCTCCAGTTCGCGGGCGATCGCGCGCAGCCGCTCCTGGATGGCCCCGGCCCAGCCGCCCTCGGCGGCCAGACGCTCGGCCTCGGCGCGATGCTCGGCGGCCGTCCGCTCACGCTGCCCGAACACCGCACCGCTCTCCGTACGCCGGCCGCCGGAGAAGCGGCGCAGGGCCCACAAGAGCAGCACGGCCAGGACGGCGAGGACGACGGCGATCACGAGGAGCGACGTCACGCCGCCCCCGCCCGTCCCGCCGCCGCTCATGAGGTCGCCGAGGAACTGGGAGATCTCCCGCTGCAGGCGGTCGAACAGCGGCTCGTGCTGGTAGCCCGCACCGGACAGCTCGCGCGCGGCCTCCCGGGCGGCCTGATCGCGGCCGACGTCGACCGGCGAGGCGAGCAGCGCCGCCGCCCGCACGGTCGTCACGCCTGCGGCCCGTACGGACCGTACGGCCCGTACGGCGGAGTCCCCTGATGCGGCCCGGAGCCCGGCCCCGTCCCGGCGGCGTAGCTCGGGTGCCACAAGTCGTCGACCCCGGCGTGGATCCACCCCTGCGACTGGTTCTGCGCCGCCGCCGTCTGCAGCACGAGGTCGAACGCCTCGGCCCGCATCCGCCGGTCGGCGTACAGCAGCCCGGCCACGCCCGCCTGGAAGGGGTAGGTGATCATGGAGGCGATGACCTGGCCGACCGCCAGGAGGAGCGCCGCGATCGCGGTCCCGGCGGCGGTGCCGCCGCTCAGCATCCCGATGAGCGAGCCGCCGAACGTGAACGGGATCGCCAGCACGCTGCTGATGATGGCCGCGAGTATGGCGGTGAGCAGCAGGATGCCGAGCACCCGCCAGCTGTCGCCCTTCACCAGCCGCCACGACCGGCTCATGGCGTCGGTGACCCCGCGGCCCTCCAGCACGACGGCGGGGGCCGACAGCGACAGGCGCGTGTAGAAGAACAACAGATAAGGGATGTAGGCCAGGAAGAACAGCAGGACGACGAGGACCGCGACCCCCACGCCGGTGCTCCCCGTGCCGTCGAACGCGTTGGCCGCCGCGAGGCTCACGAGCACCGCGACGAGCGCCAGCAGCGGCAGCAGGAGGATGAGCGCCTGCAGCAGCACCAGCCCGAACAGCGCGGGCACCCGCGACCGCGCCAGCCGCCACGCCTCGCCCACCGTGATGCGCCCGCCGAACACCGCGCGGCCCAGCACCCGGGTGAGGACGCCCGTGAGGATGGTGGTGCCGAGGAACGTCATGACGTAGCTGATGATCGCGCCGATGTACTGCGCGGCCACGCCGGCGACCGGTACGTTCACCGCGTCGGCGGCGTACGGGTCGGCCATGAGATCGCCGAGCGAGCCGAATGAGATGGCCTGCCCGATCGCGGCCGGGATTCCGGTCACCGCCGCCACGATCGCCGACAGGCCGAGCGTGGCCTTGGGGTTCGAGCGGATCAGTTTGATCGTGCCGTCGAGGATGTCGCCGAGCGTCAGCGGGCGCAGCGGGATGATGCCCGGCCGTGGCGCGTCCGGCGCCCGGTATCCGTACTGCCCGCCCGCATAGGGCGCGTACGGAGCAGGCGCGTACGGATGCGGGGCGGAAGGGGGTGGTGGTGGAGTGGACGGGTTCGCGCCCTGCGGCGCGCCGGCTCCGGGGGAGGCCCAGGAGGATCCGGGTGCCCCGGCGGCCCCGCCGTACGGGGGAGGTTGCTCGGCCGCCCAGCCGGAGGGCATGTCGGGGGTGGAGCCGGGGCCGTCTGTCATGTCCCAATCCTGGCATGATGTACGCGCGCGCCGCGCGGTCGTACAGGAGGGCTCGGGGGGATGGCCGAAACGGGGGGTGCGGGCGCACACTTGGAACGTGACCGCACCACGGGATTCCCGCCGGTGTGACCGCATCTGGTCAGATAATCGCGCGCTTCGTCTGCTGCGCCTAAACTCCATCCTCTGTCGTGGTCGTGTAACACCAAAGCGGTGGCCACGGTAGCCTGCGGGGGAAACTGTGACAAACGCCCAAATCTCCCAAACGCGTACGAATGAGGGGCCATGAAAGGACGCGTGCTGGTCGTCGACGACGACGCCGCTCTCGCCGAGATGCTCGGCATCGTCTTGCGCGGGGAGGGCTTTGAGCCGTCGTTCGTGTCCGATGGCGACAAGGCGCTCGACGCCTTCAGGGACACCCGGCCGGACCTCGTCCTGCTCGACCTGATGCTCCCCGGCGCCGACGGCATCGACGTCTGCCGCCGCATCCGCGCCGAGTCCGGGGTCCCGATCGTGATGCTCACGGCCAAGAGCGACACCATCGACGTGGTGCTCGGCCTGGAGTCCGGCGCGGACGACTACATCGTCAAGCCGTTCAAGCCCAAGGAGCTCGTCGCCCGCGTGCGCGCCCGCCTGCGCCGCACCGACGAGCCCACGCCCGAGATCCTGCAGATCGGCGACATCACCATCGACGTGGCCGGTCACTCGGTCAAGCGCGGCGAGGAGACCATCAACCTCACGCCGCTGGAGTTCGACCTGCTGGTCGCGCTGGCCCGCAAGCCCCGCCAGGTCTTCACCCGCGAGGTGCTGCTCGAGCAGGTCTGGGGCTACCGGCACGCCGCCGACACCCGCCTGGTGAACGTGCACGTCCAGCGTCTGCGCGCGAAGATCGAGAAGGACCCCGAGCACCCGGAGATCGTCGTCACGGTCCGGGGTGTGGGCTACAAGGCCGGCCCGGCGTAAGCCGCACGTCAGCGTCATGCCGGTCCCCGCGAGGAAACGCCGTCGCCGGACCCCGGGCCAGATCGCCCGCGGGGTCCGCAGACGCGCGCGCCGCCTCGCGGGCCGGCTGCGGCACGTCTGGCGGCGCTCGCTCCAGCTTCGCGTCGTCACCAGCACGCTGGTGCTGTCGATGGCCGTGGTGGTCGTCCTCGGCGTCTTCCTGATGCAGTCGATCGTCGCCTCGGTGCTGACCAGCACCGAGGTGTCCGCCGTCGAGGAGTCGCGGGCGAACATCGCGACCGCGAGCGGCTACCTCACCCAGCCCGCGGACTCGACCGACATCACGCAGGACGCCACCGCCCAGGGGCAGACGATGAACCCCGTCGACGCGGCGGCCAAGGCCCTGACCGACCGCTCCGGCGGCCGCTACGACGTCGTCATCTTCAACGAGGGCTCGGTCGGCGAGGGCCGGGCGTCCGGGCAGGTCGACTGGTCGAGCATCCCGGCCCTGCTGCGCGCGAAGGTCCAGAGCAGCGAGGAGCAGTCGCTCTGGGACCAGACCGTGAAGATCCGGTACATCGGCGCGAAGCAGCCCGAGAGCGCCTGGGTGGTCGGCGCCCGGGTGAACGGAACCTACGAGATCTACCACGTCTTCCCGCTCGGCGACGAGGAGAAGACGCTGCTCACGGTGCAGCAGATGGTCTTCGGCGCGGGAGCCGCGCTCGTGCTGCTGCTCGCCGGCGTCGCCTCGCTGGTCACCCGGCAGGTGGTCACCCCCGTACGGCTCGCGCGCCAGGCCGCGGAACGGCTCGCCGCCGGCCGGCTGGAGGAGCGGCTCAAGGTGCGCGGGGAGGACGACCTCGCCCGCCTGGCGACCTCGTTCAACGAGATGGCGTCCAACCTCGCCGTGAAGATCCACCAGCTGGAGGAGCTCTCCCAGGTGCAGCGGCAGTTCGTCTCCGACGTCTCCCACGAGCTGCGCACGCCGCTGACGACCGTCCGCATGGCCGCCGACCTGCTGTACGAGGGCCGCGAGGACTTCGACCCCGCCTCCGCGCGGGCCGCCGAGCTCATGCAGAACCAGCTCGAACGCTTCGAGTCGATGCTCGCCGACCTGCTGGAGATCAGCCGCTACGACGCGGGGGCGGCCACCCTCGACCTGGACCCCGTCGACATGCGCGACGTGGTCCTGCGCGCGGTGGGCGACTCAGAGACGCTCGCCGAGCGGCAGGCCACCCGCTTCGAGCTGCGCCTGCCCAACGAGCCGTGCATGGCCGAGGTGGACAGCCGCAGGGTCGAGCGCATCCTGCGCAACCTGCTCTTCAACGCCATCGAGCACGGCGAGGGCAAGGACATCGTCGTCACGCTCGGCGCCGACCGCGACGCGGTGGCCGTGGCCGTACGCGACCACGGGGTCGGCCTCAAGCCGGGCGAGGAGACGATGGTGTTCGACCGCTTCTGGCGGGCCGACCCCTCGCGCGCCCGGACCATCGGCGGCACCGGGCTGGGCCTGGCGATCTCGCGGGAGGACGCCATGCTGCACGGGGGCTGGCTCCAGGCGTGGGGCGCGCCGGGGGAGGGCAGCCAGTTCCGCCTGTCGCTGCCGCGCGTGGCGGGGTCCCCGCTGCGCGGGTCGCCGCTGCCGCTCGTGCCGCCGGAGGTCGAGATGCGGCGCACGTGGCGCGGTCATGCCACACCGGTTCTCACCCCGGCGCCGGCGGAGACGGCGCCAAGGGTGCGGGAGAACGTGGACGCGGGGGCCTTCGATGCGGAGTGAGCGGCTCGGCGCCCGCCGTCTCACCGCCGCCGCGGGCGCGGCGCTCGTCCTGGTCTCCGGCGGGGCCGGGTGCGCCACCGTGCCCACGAGCGGCAGCCCCCGCGCCGCCCAGGAGGACCACGGCAAGGACACGCTCAGCCAGCCGTACGTGCGGCTCATCGCGACCCCGCCCAGGAAGGGCGCCCAGCCCGAGGACATCGTGAAGGGCTTCCAGGCCGCCATGGCCGCCTTCGACGACCCCGAGCTCACCATCGCCCGGGAGTACCTCACCCCGGGCGCGGCCGAGCACTGGAACCCGTGGCGGCAGACCCGCATCTACGAGGGCAAGATCGAGTCGGACCGCGCGCAGGACCTCCAGGAGGCCACGCGCACGACGGTGACGCTGAAGGGCACGGCGGTCGCCACGATCGACGCGGAGGGCAGGTCCACCCCGGCCGCGGGCAACCTCGTCGAGCCGTTCACGCTGGTCAAGCAGAACGGCGAGTGGCGGATCGACGTGCCGCCCGACGCCCGCCTGCTGTCGTACGACGACCTGTGGCGTGCGTACCGGAAGGTGGATCTGTACTACCCGCCCGCCACCCGGGAGATCGGCCTCGTGGCCGACCGGGTGTGGGTGCCGATCGAACCCAGCAGGGGCGTGCCCGAGACGCTGGTCCGCCGCCTGCTCGCCGGGCCGACCTCGTCCATCAAGAACGCGGTGAGCAGCGCGTTCCCGCCAGGCACCCAGCTCAACCGGATCAGCGTCGAGGGCGACACGGTCGTGCTCGACTTCTCCTCGGAGCTGGAGTCCGTGCCCACCGACCGCCTCGACGCGCTGAAGGCCCAGCTCGTGTGGACGCTCGGCGAACTGGTCACCGGCAGGACCGTCGAGATCCGCGTGAACGGCGAGTCCGGGATGCGGTTCCGGCCCGCCGACTACGCCCGCTACGACCCGAACGTGCTGACCGGCTCCCTGCAGGCGTACTACATGCAGGGCGGCAGGCTGCTGCAGTTCAAGGAGAAGGGCGACGGCACCCCGGTGCCGGGCGCGGCCGGCGAGCAGGCCGGGAAGTTCTCCCAGCCGGCCGTCTCCAACACCGACGACTTCCCGCCCCTCGTGGCCGCCCTGGTCAACAGTGACGGCGTCTACGTCGCCCCGATGACCCCCGGCAGCCAGTGGCAGCGGTGGATCGCGGGCGGGGACATGAGCCCGCCCTCCTGGGACCGCTACGGGGCCCTCTGGTCGGCCGAGAGGGTGAACCCGCACGAGAGCCGGGTCTGGACGGCCGAGAACGGCCGGGCCCGCCGTGTGGACATCGACGACGAGCTGTCGTACGGGCGGATCCTGGAGCTGCGGGTCTCCCGCGACGGGGCCAGGATCGCCGCGATCGTCGACGACGGCCTCGGCACCTCCGTGAAGATCGGCACGATCGTCCGCAACGGCCAGCAGACGCGGATCGAGTCCGTACGGACGCTCATCGAGCCGCGCGACGCGCGCAAGATCAAGGACATCGCCTGGCAGGACGCCGCCGACCTGCTCGTGCTGTCCGAGGGCAGCAGCGGACAGGAGCTCGCCACCTGGTCGGTGATGGAGGGCGTCGTCCCCAACGACGGCCCCATCAAACTCGATTCGAAGATCAAGTCGATCGCCGCCGTCCCCGACCACATCCTCGCCGCGGCCGACGAGGGCCAGGTGCTCACCTACAGCGTGGACAAGCACGCCTGGACCCCGCGCGCCGACAACGGCTCCACCAACCCCGTCTATCCCCTCGGCTGAGCCGGCCGCAGGGCCCGGAGCGACGCCGGTGACCGACGGTGAACTGTCGGTGGCGCACGGCATGCTGAGGGCGTGCCGTCCGCCCTGCTCGATCTGATCCTCCCGCCCCGCTGCGCCGGATGCGGCGCGCCGGGCGCCCTGGCCTGCTCGTCCTGTAGGGCCGAGTTGCTGCGGGAGCCGGCTCCCCGGCCGCCGGACCCGCCGCCTCGGGGCCTGCCCGACTGCTGGTCGGCCACCGCCTACGACGGCGCGGCCCGCCGGATGATCCTCGCCTGCAAGGAACGCGGCCGAACGGCCCTGGTGCCGGTCCTGGCGGCCGCCGTGAGCGCCTGTGTGGCCGCGTGGGCGGCCGGGCGACCGGCGGGCGGGGGAGTCCGGCCCGAGGTGTGGCTGGTGCCGGTTCCGAGCGCCCGGGCCGCCTCCCGCCGCCGGGGGCACGACCCCGTCCGCGCCGTCGCCGCGGCGGCGGCCCGCGAGCTGTGCCGGCGAGGCCGGCCCGCCGCCCTCGCGCCCCTGCTGCGGCAGGGCCGGCGCGTGGCCGACCAGGCGGGGCTGGGATCGGCGGAGCGGGCCGTCAACCTGTCCGGGGCGTTCGAGGTCGTGCCGGGGCCGGCGGCGCGGCCACGGCCCTCTGGCCGCGGTCCGGGGGCCGTCGCCGTCGTCCTGGTGGACGACGTCGTCACGACGGGGACGACGCTGGCGGAGGCGGCGAGGGCGCTGCGCGCCGCGGGCGCGGAGCCGTCCGCGGCGGTGACCATCGCCGCGACACGCCGGAGACGCCGGATTGGTGATTATCACGGACAGTAAAGACTTGGGTAAGCGCGGGGCTTGCCGCCGGGGAACGGCCGCCTGCCGGATTCGCGGCGACTTGCCTGCTCAATGTAGGTGTGGACGCCGCGGTTGCGGGGATTCCCAGAATATGACCACGAATTTTCCGACGGCGAGACGGCAACCGGTATCACGCAAAGTGATCGTTTAGCCGATCTCCTGGCTGACATTCGAGGCGGTAGCGACTAGCGTTCAGACATGGCACCCGTTCGGGTCCGTGGTTGCGCCGGGCCGACCCCCTCGCGGGGTCCGGCCTGGCTAGCCGATGCCAGCCGCAGGCGAAACGGCCCACGTAAGGCGACTCTTGGTCGACCGATCACGGTGCGGCTTAGAGGTAAGTCCTGCCCTCCCGGGGGTCCAGATGTCCCCCGTAAGAGGAGAAGGGCAGTAGTGGCGAGTGAGCTGCGAACCCCTCAGCAGGCGGATGTGGGGACGAAGACCAGGTCGGCCGGACGGGTGTCCAGGATCGCGTGCACCACCGTCGATGTGCGAAGGGGGGCTTTGCGTGGAAATCATCGTCAAGGGACGGCACACCACTGTGGGTGACCGGTTCCGCGATCAAGTGACGTCCAAGCTGGCCAGGATCCAAAAGCTCAACAACAAGCTCATCCAGGTCGACGTAGAGGTCTCAAAGGAACCCAACCATCGGCAGAGCGGGCAGCGTGAACGGGTGGAGCTGACGATCCACTCGCGGGGCCCCGCCATCCGCGCGGAGGCCTGCGCGGACGACCGGTTCTCGGCGCTTGACATCGCCATCGGCAAGCTGGAGGAGCGGCTGAGGCGGCTCGCCGACCGCCGCAAGATCCATCACGGGAAGAACTGCCCTCCCTCGATGGCGGAGCTCACCGCGGTGACGGAAAGCGCCCAGGGGGTGGTCGAGACCGTTCGGGAAGAGCCGGAGCCGGTCGCCGAGATCCCGGCGCACGCCGCCGGAGGGCGGACCGAGAGTTCCGAGCCCATCGTCCCCATCGAGATGGACGGCGAAGGACCGCTGATCGTACGCGAGAAGTTCCACAAGGCCGACCCCATGACGATCGACCAGGCGCTCTTGGAAATGGAGCTCGTGGGTCACGACTTCTACCTCTTCCGCGACAAGGAAGGGGGCCAGCCGAGCGTCGTCTACCGCCGCCGCGGCTACGACTACGGAGTCCTCAGGCTCGTGGAGAGCTAGCCGGCTCTCCCGGCGCCCCGGTCCGGACATCCCGGGCCGGGGCGCCGCACGATCCGGTAGGAACCGGGAGGAGAGGGGCGGGCCGGCGCGACGAAGATCCCTAACCACCCTGGAACCCGTGTAATGATGGCGATCCAGCGTCCTTGGCCCCCGCAAGGAGGTTCCGTGACCCGACCCGACGAGGCGGCCCGAGCAGCCGGTCGAAGCGAGCCGATCCGTGTGCTGATCGTCGACGATCACGCGCTGATCCGCCGCAGCCTGGAGCTCGCGCTGGCCGCGGAGGCGGACATCGAGGTGGTAGGCGAGGCGAGCGACGGCCGGGAGGCCGTCGAGCTCGCGGACCGGCTGATGCCGGACGTGGTCCTGATGGACGTCCGCATGCCGAAGCTGGACGGCATCGGGGCGACTCGCAAGATCAAGGAGTCGGTGCCGAGCACCCGGATCATCATGCTCACCGTCAGCGACGAGGAGGAGGACCTCTTCGAGGCGATCAAGGCGGGTGCGACCGGTTATCTGCTCAAGGACGTCCAGATCGACGAGGTGCCCGACGCGGTGCGCGGCGTCCACGAGGGCCAGTCGCTCATCAACCCCGCCATGGCGGCCAAGCTCATCAGCGAGTTCGCGAACATGAGCCGCAAGGAGGCCGAGCGGCCCCCCCAGCTCCCGGTCCCCCGCCTGACCGAACGGGAGATGGAGGTCCTGCGCCTCGTCGCGAAGGGCATGAACAACCGCGAGATCGCCAAGGACCTGTTCATCTCCGAGAACACGGTGAAGAACCACGTCCGCAACATCCTGGAGAAGCTCCAGCTCCACTCGCGCATGGAGGCCGTGGTCTACGCCGTGCGCGAGCGGCTGCTGGAGATCACCTGATCGGCCGGCTCGGGCCGCGGGCCACCGCGGCGCGCAGCGGGGCCTCCAGGTCCGGTGCGCCGACCCGCTCCACCCGCACGTCGGTGCAGCCGACCCAGCTCGCGGCCTCCCACAGGGCGTCGTTCATCGCCTCCACGGCCCTGGCGCGGCCGCTTCCCGGTTCGAAACCGACCTGCCGGGCGACCAGCGTGGCGCCCTCGCGGGCCGGGTCGACCCTGCCGATGATCCGCCCGCCCGCGAGCACCGGCATCGCGAAGTAGCCGTGCACCCGCTTGTCCTTCGGGACGTACGCCTCCAGGCGGTGGTTGAGGCCGAACACGCGCTCGGCCCGCGCCCGCTCCCAGATGAGCGAGTCGAACGGCGACAGCGGTGTGGTGCGATGCCGCCCGCGCGGCTCGCTCTCCAGCGCGTCGGGGTCCGCCCAGGCGTTCGGACCGTCCGGGTCGGCGCCGCGCCGAGCGGGCCAGCCCGACACGCGTACGGGCACGAGGCCGGCGGCGCCGCTCAGCAGCGCCTCGTCGAGCATGGCGGCGTGCCTGCCCTTGACGCGGGTGAAGTCGACCAGGTCCGCCCTGGTCGCCACGCCGAGCGACCGGCCGGCGATCGTGGTCAGCCGGGTCACGCACTCGCCGTCGGACAGGTCCTGGGCGAGCAGGTCCGCCGGGACCGCGCGCTCGGCGAGCTCGTAGACGCGCCGCCAGCCGACGCGGCGGGTGCAGACGACCTCACCGATGTCGAGCAGGAACTCGATGGCGATCTTGGTGTCCGACCAGTCCCACCACGGGCCCCCGTTCTTGGCGCCGCCGATGTCGGCCGTGGTGAGCGGGCCGTCCGAGCGCACCTGCTCCAGGACCTTGTCGACCACGGGCGGCACCTCGTGCCAGCGGTAGCGCCGCTCCCGGTACGCGCGGCGGCGGAAGGCGTACAGCGGCCACTGCTCGATGGGCAGGACGCAGGCGGCGTGGCACCAGTACTCGAAGGCACGGGCGGGGGCGTCCCAGTAGGCCCGCTCGACCACGGAGCGGCCGACCGGCCCGAGGCGCGCGTACGCGACGAGCTCGTGGGAGCGGGCGAGGACGGAGATGGTGTCGAGCTGGACGGCGCCGACGCGCCGCAGCATGGCGGGGACGCCGCCGCCGCGGGCGGTGGCGCCGAGGAAACCCTGGGCCCGGAGGATGATCCTGCGGGCCTCGTCGGCGGTCAGGTCGGTCACAGCCAGAGATGCTAGACGCCGTGACCGACAAAACGCTTACGGCGGTTCGGGCGCGGGCCGGGAATGCCTCAGGAGGTGATGGACCGGTGCTCGAAGGGCGAGTGGTGCTCCTGGACCGGGATCTGCCGGGGCGCGTCCACGATCACGTCCGAGAAGATGTCGAACGCGAGCGCGAGCAGCCCGCCGACCGCGCAGATGCCCACGCCGATCCAGACGAAGAGCCAGTTCGGGCCGAGGGTCAGCGCCACACCCCCGAACGTGAAGCCGATGAGGATGACGATGACGGCAAGCCAAGATTTGGCGCTTCCCGCGTGGCTGCCCTGGTGTCCGCTCTGTGCCATACCCCGTTTTCTACCTGATGACGGAGGTGGTCCCAACATCGGGGGAACCTTGGGGCCGGTTTTCCCTTATGAGTTATGCGATTGTGCCGCGGCGCTCCGTCGATTGCAGGTGGGTGTGTCTGGTACGGGAACCGCCTACGATGGCTAGCGGGGAAGTATGTCTCGTCCTCACACCTCGGTGATCAACCGGGGTAGACCTGCGAGGAGCTTTACTAAAAGTGCCAGCCATTCTCGACAAGATCCTTCGCGCCGGCGAAGGCAAGACTCTGCGGAAGCTCAAGCGCATCGCCGAGCAGGTCAACTCCATCGAAGAGGACTTCAAGAGCCTGTCCGACGCCGAGCTCCGCGCGCTGACCGCCGAGTACAGGCAGCGTCACGCCGAGGGCGAGTCCCTCGACGACCTACTGCCGGAGGCGTTCGCGACCGTCCGCGAAGCCGCCCGCAGGGTCCTCGGCCAGCGTCACTTCGACGTGCAGCTCATGGGTGGCGCCAACCTGCACATGGGCAACATCTCCGAGATGCGCACCGGTGAGGGCAAGACGCTCACCTGTACGCTTCCCGCCTACCTCAACGCGATCTCGGGCAAGGGCGTCCACGTCGTCACGGTCAACGACTACCTGGCCAAGCGCGACGCCGAGACCATGGGCCGCGTCCACCGCTTCCTCGGCCTGGAGGTCGGGGTCATCCTGGCGAACATGCCGCCGGAGGAGCGCCGCAAGCAGTACAACGCCGACATCACGTACGGCACGAACAACGAGTTCGGCTTCGACTACCTCCGCGACAACATGGCGTGGTCGATCGAGGAGTGCGTCCAGCGCGGCCACAACTTCGCGATCGTGGACGAGGTCGACTCGATCCTGATCGACGAGGCCAGGACCCCGCTCATCATCTCCGGCCCGGGTGAGCAGTCGGGTAAGTGGTACCAGGAGTTCGCCAAGATCGTGCCGCGGCTGCGGCGGGGCACCGAGGGCAAGGACGGCGAGGAGAGCACCGGCGACTACGTCGTCGACGAGAAGAAGCGCACCGTCGGCATCCTCGAGGCGGGCGTGGAGAAGGTCGAGGACTGGCTCGGCATCGACAATCTCTACAAGCCCGAGCACACCCACCTCGTGCAGTTCCTCAACAACGCCCTCAAGGCCAAGGAACTGTTCAAGAAGGACAAGGACTACATCGTCGTCGACGGCGAGGTCCTGATCGTCGACGAGTTCACCGGGCGCGTCCTGCACGGCCGTCGTTACAACGAGGGCATGCACCAGGCCATCGAGGCCAAGGAAGGCGTGAAGATCAAGGACGAGAACCAGACTCTCGCCACGATCACGCTGCAGAACTACTTCCGCCTCTACGAGAAGCTCGCCGGCATGACCGGTACGGCCGCCACCGAGGCCAACGAGTTCCACCAGACGTACAAGCTGGGCGTCGTCCCGATCCCGACCAACCGGCCGATGGTCCGCAAGGACCAGGCCGACGTCGTCTACAAGTCCGAGGACGCCAAGTTCCAGGCGTGCGTCGAGGACATCAAGGAGCGCTACGAGAAGGGCCAGCCGGTCCTCGTCGGCACCACCAGCGTCGAGAAGTCCGAGAAGCTGTCGCGGATGCTCAAGCGCCAGGGCGTGCAGCACGAGGTGCTGAACGCCAAGAACCACGCCCGTGAGGCCGCGATCGTCGCCGAGGCGGGCCGCAAGGGCGCGGTCACCGTGGCGACCAACATGGCCGGTCGAGGCACCGACATCATGCTCGGCGGCAACCCCGAGTTCCGCGCCGACCTGGAGCTTCAGCAGCGCGGCCTGTCGCCGTCCGAGACTCCGGAGGAGTACGAGAAGGCGTGGCCCGAGGCGCTGGAGAAGGCCAAGGAGGCCGTCAAGGCCGAGCATGAGGAGGTCACCGCGCTCGGCGGCCTCTACGTGCTGGGCACCGAGCGGCACGAGTCGCGGCGCATCGACAACCAGCTCCGCGGTCGTTCCGGCCGTCAGGGCGACCCCGGCGAGTCGCGCTTCTACCTCTCGCTCGAGGACGACCTCATGCGGCTGTTCAACTCGGCCAGGGTCGAGATGATCATGACGCGGCTCAACATCCCGGACGACGTGCCGATCGAGTCGGGCATGGTCTCCAAGGCCATCGCCTCCGCGCAGCACCAGGTCGAGCAGCAGAACTTCGAGATCCGCAAGAACGTCCTGAAGTACGACGAGGTGATGAACCGCCAGCGCACGGTGATCTACGCCGAGCGGAGGCGGGTGCTGGAAGGCGCCGACCTGCATGAGCAGGTCCGCGGCTTCGTCACCGACGTCGTCGACGACTACGTCAAGGGCGCCACCGCCGAGGGCTTCGCCGAGGAGTGGGACCTCGAGAAGCTGTGGAAGGCGTTCGGCCAGCTCTACCCGATCTCCTTCACCGTCGACGAGCTCATCGAGCAGGTCGGCGGCGACCGGGAGGAGCTGACGGCGGACGTCCTCGCCGAGAAGGTCAAGCAGGACGCGCTCGCGGCCTACGACCGCCGCGAGGAGCAGCTCGGCTCCGAGGCGATGCGCGAGCTGGAGCGCCGGGTCATCCTCTCGGTGCTCGACCGCAAGTGGCGCGAGCACCTGTACGAGATGGACTACCTCCAGGAGGGCATCGGCATGCGTGCCTATGCCCAGAAGGACCCGCTGATCGAGTACCAGCGCGAGGGCTACGAGATGTTCTCCGCGATGCTCGACGGCATCAAGGAGGAGTCGGTCGGCTACCTGTTCAACCTCGAGGTCGAGGTGCAGGCCAACCCGATCGTCGAGGAGAACGCCGAGGAGGACACGGCGCTCTCCGAGACCGGCTCGATCATCGCCCGGGCGCTGCGGCAGCCGTCGCGGCCGACCGAGATGGTCTACACCGCGCCGGGCGAGAGCGGCGACGTGGAGGTCAGCCGGGTGCGGTCGACCCCCGAGCAGCGCGCCGCGTACGGCGACACCGAGCGCAACGCGCCCTGCCCCTGCGGCTCGGGCAAGAAGTACAAGCGCTGCCACGGCGACCCGCGCAACCAGCAGGCGTGACGTGACCTGAGAGGGACCCCGCCGGGCCGTGCCCGGCGGGGTCCTTCGCGTCATGCGGGGCCCGGTCACGCGGTCTCGAAGTCGGTGACCAGCCACTGCACGCCCTGCCGCTCCAGCCGTACGGCGAGCACGCGACTGCGCGGCCCGCAGTGGACGAGCAGGCACATCTCGATCACCCCGTCGCGGGGCCGTTGCACGTGGGGGAGGCCCGTCAGGGGCGGCCGCTCGGTGTCGATCATCTTTCCGGCGCGGACCAGTTCGCGGTAGGCGCGTTCCGTCAGCCGGTCCTGGACCGTCTCCGGCGGCCTGCGGCCCGCCAGGATCTCCGCGAGCGCCTGGCCGAGCCCCCGCAGGCGGCGCTCGTCCATGGGCGTGGCCGCACGGCGCGGAGTGGGAGCCAGGGCGAGCGTGCCGTACGTGCCGGGACGGGTGACGTGGCCGCCGCCGTCACGCTCGTCGTAGGGAGGATCGGCCGGGGGGACGGACGCGAGCCGTGGCAGGGGGACGGGCTTGGGCATCGGGGGACTCCGCTCTCGTACGCCGTGAACCTGACGCCTAATAGAGGTTGCGGTCATCCGCCCTGATACGGGGAAACGCCAACTTTGCCGAGTCGCGAGCCTTTGTGCCGCCGTTCGTCCGGGAAGATTCCTCCAGGTTGGCGGGGCCGTCTCGGATTTGAGCACGGGTTGATCGGCAATTAGCGGCACCCGCAATGGCCGGAAACGCAACAGGGGCGCCCGGGATCAACGGGCGCCCCTGCTCTCCCTGAGAGGGGGACCTGACGCGTCAGGCGCGGGCACGCGCCGTGTCGGCGCTCTCCCCGGAGTCCACGTCGGGCTCGGGTTCGCGACCGGGCGTCATGATGTTCAGCTTCTTGATGAGGAAGCTGAAGATCACGTAGTAGAGGACGAAGTAGACGACGCCGATCAACATGATCAGCCAGAAGTTGTGCGTGTTGTCCTTCGTCGCGTTCAGGGCGGCGTCGATCGCGCCGGCGGAGAACCCGAAGCCGAGCCGTCCGTCGAGGGCCGCGACCACGGCCATCGAGATGCCGGTGAGCAGGGCGTGCGCCGCGAACAGGATCGGGGCCACGAAGATGAACGCGAACTCGATCGGCTCGGTGATGCCGGTGACGAACGAGATCAGGGCCGTGGAGATCATGATGCCGCCGACCGTGGCGCGGCGGTGCGGCGGCGCTGCCCGCCACATGGCGATCGCGGCGGCCGGCAGGCCGAACATCATGACCGGGAAGAAGCCCGCCATGAACGCGCCGGCGCCGTCCTGCCCGGCGAAGTAGCAGTTCAGGTCGCCCGTGGCGTGCGTGGCGCCGACGGTGCACTCCGGCACGGTGAACCAGACGATCGAGTTGACGAAGTGGTGCAGGCCGAAGGGGATGAGGCCCCGGTTCACGATCCCGTAGATGCCCGCGCCGATCGTGGAGTTGCCGGCGAGCCAGTCGCCGAAGCTGCTCAGGCCCTGTCCGATCGGCTGCCAGACCAGGCCGAAGATCACGCCGAGGACGAGCCCGGCCAGCGCGGTGAGGATCGGGACGAAGCGACGGCCGCCGAAGAAGGCCAGCCAGGCGGGAAGCTTGGTCCGGTAGTACCGCTGCCACAGGATCGCCGCGACGAGGCCCATGAGGATGCCGCCGAGCACTCCGGTAGGGTTGGCCGCCGCGAGGTTGAGCGCCTCCGCCGGCTTGCCGTCCGCCCCCACGAGGGTCTGCGCCACCTTCTTGTGCACCGCCGCGTCCGCGGAGGCGTCGAAGAACATCAGGTGGGTGACCCGGTCCCAGACGAGGTAGCCGACCACGGCCGCCAGGGCGGTCGAGCCGTCGGCGCGGCGGGCGAAACCGACCGCGACGCCGACCGCGAACAGCAGCGGCAGCGCGTCGAACAGGGCGCCGCCCGCGCCGCCGATGACCTGTGCGATCTTGTCGAGCGTCGCGTTGTCCGTGCGGCCGAGGAGGTCGTCCTGGCCGATCCGGAGAAGAAGCGCCGCGGCGGGCAGCGCCGCGATCGGAAGCATCAGCGAGCGGCCGATGCGGGACAGCGCGGTCATCACCGCGTTCTGACTGGCAGGTGCTGCGGGCAGGCCCGCGTCGGCGGAGGTGGAACTCATCGGGTGTTCCTCCAGGATGGGGGGACTACTAGAGGCGTCTGGCCGGGGCTCCGAGGAGCGTCCGGAGCTGGTAGCGGTCGGCGCGATAGGTGGAGACGCCGAGTTCGGCGCATACCCCGCCGGCGAAGGACCGGCGCTGCAGCAGCAGCACGGCCCCGCCCCGGGGCAGTTTGAGCAGATCGGCGTCGCTCGGATCGGCGAGGCCGCCGTCGATGGTGAGCTCCCCGGCGTCCATCACGAGTCCGTAGCGGGACTCGAGCAGGGCGTACAGGGATCGGCCGGTCAGGTCGTAGGCATCGAGGTCGGGTGCGAGCGCGACCGGGATGTGGGCGCGCTCGATGCTCAGCGGTTCCCCGTCCGCCGTGCGTAGCCGCTCGATGAAGTGGACGGCGTCTCCCGGCTGGATGCCGAGCTGCCGTGCGAGGTGGGCGCTGGCCCGGACCACCCGCCGGTCCAGGTCGCGGGAGCCCGGCTCCATGCCGCGCGCCCGCATGTCGTCGGTGAAGGAGGTGAGTTGGAGTGCCAGCTCGATCTTCGGGCGGGCCACGAACGTTCCCTTGCCCGGGACCCGGTGCAACCGGCCCTCGGACACCAGGTGGTCGACGGCCTGCCGTACCGTCATACGAGACAGGTCGAAGCGCTGGCTCAGGTCACGTTCGGAGGGGATCGCCGCGCCGATCGGCAGCTCGTTGCTCTCGATGAGGTCGAGCAGGATCTCCCGCAGCTGGAAGTACTTGGGCACCGGGCTGTCCGGATCGATCTGGGCCACTGATCCCTCCCCTCTCGCTCAGGATCGTCCGAATAAGTTAAGGTTCTTACTGGTCTAGTCCGGACTAGACCACAGCCGGGAAATGTGTGTCAATGTATGGGCCGGCGACGGATCGATAACGGACAAATCTCGCCAAGCAGAGGATGATCATCGATGACGACCAGGATGCGCGGTGAGATCGCCGAGCAGCCCGCGGCGATTCGGGCGACGCTGGACGCCCTCCTTCCGAGGACCGGCGACGTCGAGGCGGTCGCGCGGGACACCCGCCACCTGCTGTTCGTCGCCCGCGGGACCTCGGACAACGCGGCGGTCTACGGCCGCTACCTGATCGAGGCGCGGGCGGGCCGGATGGCCGCGATGGGCGCCCCCTCCGTCGCCACCACCTATCGCCGCAGGCTCGACCTCGACGGGGTGCTGGCCGTGGGCCTGTCCCAGTCGGGCCGTACGGAGGAGATCGTCGAAACCCTCCAGTGGGCGAAGGACTGCGGCGCGAAGACCGTCGCGATCACCAACGGGGGCGAGGAGTCGCCGCTGGCCCAGGCCGCCGACCTCGCGCTGTGCACGCTCGCCGGCGAGGAGAAGGCCGTCCCGGCCACGAAGACCTACACGACCCAGCTCGCCGCGCTGGCCGTGCTCGCGATCGGCCTCGGCGCCGACGTGAACCCCGACGACCTGCGCCGGGTGCCGGACGCGGTGGAGAAGCTGATCTCCGACCCCGGCGACCTGGACGCCGTGGTCGAGGGCCTGGCCGACAAGCCCGGCGTCGTCGTGTCCGGCCGCGGCCTGGCGTTCTCGACCGCGCTGGAGCTGGCGCTCAAGCTCAAGGAGGCGTGCTACCTGCACGCCATGGGCCTGTCGTACGCCGACCTGCTGCACGGTCCGATCGCGGTCGTGGACGCCGAGACCCCGGCGATCCTGGTGGCGGCCGGGCAGGGCCCGACACTGGCGGGCACGGTCGCGCTGGCCGAGCGGGTCACCGGCGCCGGCGCCGCCGCCTTCGGCGTCGGGGGCGGCGAACGGCTCGCCGCCGCCTCGACCGCCGCCCTGAACGGTCCGGACCTGCCCGAGTGGGTGGCTCCGCTGGGACTCATCGTCCCCGGGCAGTTGCTCACCGAGGCGCTCGCGCGCAGGCTCGGTATCGACCCCGATTCCCCCCGCGGTCTGAAGAAGGTCACGCAGACCGACTGACGACAGACCGGCCGAAACAACAGGAGGACCCCCATGGCTGCAGACGCCGAGGCGATCATCGCCGGGCTCGGTGGCGCCGACAACATCATCGAAGTGGAGCCGTGCATCACGCGGCTGCGCACCGAGGTGCACGACGCCTCGAAGGTGGACCAGGCCGCGCTCAAGGCGGCCGGCGCCCACGGAGTGATGGCGGCGGGCAATGTCGTCCAGGTCGTGGTGGGCCCCGAGGCCGACACCATCGCCAGCGACATCGAGGACATCATCGGCTGAACCCGGGAGATCGTCGCGGGTCCGCCGGTCTCGGGCGGACCTGTGGCGACGCCTGCCCGGATCTCAGGGAAGGGCTCTTCATTGACGACTGTTCTCGCCCCGATCGCGGGGGCGGCCATCGGCCTGGCCGCCGTGCCGGACCCGGTGTTCTCGCAGGCGATGGTCGGCCCGGGAACCGCGATCGACCCCCTCCGGCGGCCCGTCGAGGCACTGGCCCCGATCAGCGGCACGATCGTGAAGCTGCACCCGCACGCGTACGTCGTGGTGGGGGACGACGGCAGGGGCGTGCTGGTGCATCTCGGCATCGACACCGTGCAACTCAAGGGCGAGGGCTTCCGCCTGCTCGCAGCGGAGGGGGACCGCGTCGGCGCCGGGCAGCCCGTCGTGGCCTGGGACCCCGCGGCGGTCGAGGCCGGCGGCCGCTCGCCGGTGTGCCCGGTGGTGGCGCTCGACGCCGTGGCGGGCTCGGTCGGCGAGGTCGCCGAGGGCGGCGTCAACGCGGGCGACCCGCTCTTCGAGTGGTCGTGATGCTCAGGTGATGGAGGCCGCGCTCTTCGACCTCGACGGCACCCTGGTCAACACCGAGGTCCGCAGCCGCGCCCTGTGGCGGATGTTCCTGGACGACCGCGGCATCACGTACGACGAGACGCTGTTGCGGCGCGTCATGGGCCGCCGCGGGGTGGACGTCGTCCCCGAGGTGCTGCCCGGCATGGACCCGGAGGTCGTGATGGAGGAGATCCGCTCCTACTACGACCATCCGGACCTGCCCGACATCGTGCCGGTGCCGGGGGCGGCGGAGCTGGTGTCCCGGGTCGCGGAGCAGGGGGCTCCGCTGGCCCTGGTCACCTCGGCCCAGCGGTGGTGGGCGGTGGAGCGGCTCACCGACATCGGCGTCGTGGAGATGGTACGGACCATCGTCTCCGCCGAGGACGTGACCGTCGGGAAGCCGGATCCGTCCGGCTACCTCATGGCGGCCGACCTGCTCGCCGTGGATCCGGCCACGTGTGTGGTGTTCGAGGACTCGCTCGCCGGGATAGCGGCGGCTCGGGCCGCGGGTATGACGTGCGTTGCGGTGGCCACCACCCATCATCCGGATGAACTGTCACACGCGGATCTGGTAATACCCGATATGTCGGGTATTGACTGGCCTTTGACGGAACTACCGGCGGTCTAGACCACCGTCGCAGGAGGAGGAAACGTGGCCGAACGCACAGTCAGCGTCGCGTCCGAGGTCGGGCTCCACGCCCGCCCGGCGGCGACGTTCGTGCAGACCGCGGCGAAGGCGCCTTATGACGTCACCATCGCCAAGGCGGGCGGATCGCCGGTGAGCGCGAAGAGCATCCTGTCGGTTCTGGCGCTCGACGTACGGCAGGGGGAGTCGATCGTCATCAGCGCGGACGGCGAGGGCGCGGAAGAGCTGCTCGACGAGCTCGCCCAGATCGCCTCGGCCTCCTGACGCCGGTGGACGGACAGCGGAAGACGGGGACGACGGCGGGGGACGAGAACGGCGCGCGGTCGCCGGCCGGCACTGGGCTTGCCGACACTGTGCTTGCCGGTACCGGGGTCAGCCCCGGCGCCGGGTACGGCCCGGCCCATGTGCTGGCGGGTGAGATACCCGAGCCCGACAAGGAGGCGCGCCACGACGGCGACGCCGCCGCCGAGCGGGCCCGCGCCGAGCGGGCGGTCGAGGAGGTGGCCGCCGACCTGGAGGCGCGGGGCGCCAGGGCGGGCGGCGAGGCCCAGGAGGTGCTCGGCGCGCAGGCGTTGATGGCCCGCGACCCGAGCCTGGCCGTGGAGGTCGGCGAGCTCATCGAGCGTGGCGTGGCCGCCCCGCGCGCCGTCTTCGACGCGTTCGGCAAGTATCGGGACCTGCTCGCGGCGGCCGGCGGCTACCTGGCCGAGCGCGTGGCGGACCTCGACGACATCCGCGACCGGGTGATCGCCGTGCTCACCGGCCTGCCCATGCCCGGCGTGCCGGCCAGCGCCGCCGAGCCGTTCGTGCTCGTCGCCAAGGACCTCGCCCCGGCCGACACCGCGCTGCTGTCGAAGGACGTGGTCGCCGCGTTCGTCACCGAGCAGGGCGGGCCGACCAGCCACACGGCGATCCTCGCCCGCTCGATGGGCGTGCCCGCCGTCGTCGGCTGCGCCGGCGCGACGGCGATCGCCCCCGGCACCCCCGTGCTGGTCGACGGCGCGTCCGGGCAGGTGCTGCTCGCGCCTGACCCGGCCCGCGTGGCCGAGGCGCGTGCCGCCGAGGAGGCACGGCGGGCGGTGCTGTCGGCGGCCACAGGCCCAGGCGCGACCGCCGACGGGCACCCCGTTCCCCTGCTCGCCAACATCGGCGGCCCCCGCGACCTGGAGAGCGCGCTGGCCAACGGCGCCGAGGGCGTCGGCCTCTACCGCACCGAGTTCCTCTTCCTCGATCGCGAGACCGCGCCGTCGGGAAGCGAGCAGGAGGAGGCCTACCGGACGGTGTTCGAGGCGTTCCCGGAGGGCCGCGTGGTGGTACGCACGCTCGACTCCGGCGCCGACAAGCCGCTGGCGTTCCTGCCGCCGCCGGAGGAGGAGCCGAACCCGGCGCTCGGGGAGCGCGGCCTGCGCATGTTCCGCCGGTATCCGGAGATCATGACCGCCCAGCTCGGCGCGCTGGCGCGGGCCGCGGCGGGCGTCTCGGCCAAGGTCCAGGTCATGGCGCCGATGGTGGCCACCGTCGAGGAGGCCGAGTGGTTCGCCGAGGCCTGCCGTACGGCGGGGCTCGACGGCGCGGGCATCATGATCGAGGTGCCGTCGGCGGCGCTGCGGGCGGCGGACCTCATCCGGGCCGTCGACTTCTTCTCGATCGGGACCAACGACCTCACGCAGTACGCGCTCGCGGCCGACCGCCAGGTCAGTGCCGTCGCCGGGCTGCAGGACCCGTGGCATCCGGCAGTGCTCGACCTGATCGCGATGGCGGCCTCCGCGGCCTCCGCGGCGGGCAAGGGCTGCGGGGTCTGCGGCGAGGCCGCGGCCGATCCGGTGCTCGCCTGCGTGCTCGTCGGCATGGGGGTCACCTCGCTGTCCATGGGCGCCCCCGCGCTGCCCTGGGTGCGCGCCTCCCTGTCGCGGCACACGCTCGCGCAGTGCCGCGACGCCGCCGCCGCGGCGCGGTCGGCCACCTCGGCGCAGGCCGCCAAGGCCGCCGCACGCGCGGAACTGCCGGGCCTGGAGGCACTCGCGTTCTGACCGCCCACAGCGGGGCCGTGACCGGGTTCCTGGCCCGGTCACGGCCGGGCACGGCTACGGTAAAGAACGTGCCACGAATCAGACACGGTGTCGTCATGCTCGCCGCCCTCCTCGTGACCGGATGCTCGTCCGGCATCGGCGCCGCGAGTCCGGCGCCCTCGCCGCGCGCGTCCGCGCCGGTGTCTCCGGTGGCATCCCCGTCCCTGTCGCCCTCCTCGGCGCCCTCGGCCCGCCCATCGGGAAGCCTGGCCGAGCGGACGCTCGCGGCGATGAGCCTGCGGGACAAGGTCGCGCAGCTCTTCACCATCGTGGTGTGGGGCCAGAAGGCCGGGGCGGCGAGCAAGGAGAACGAGGCGCGCTACGGCGTGGCGACGCCGGCGCAGGTGGTGGAGAAGTTCCGCCCCGGCGGGGTGATCCTGTTCGACTGGGCGGGCAACGTCTCCGGCGCGGGCCAGGTGGCCGCGCTCACCACCGGCCTGCGCGAGGCGGCGGCCAGGTCCGGCGAGGCGCCGCTCATGATCGGCGTGGACCAGGAGAACGGCCTCGTCTCCCGGCTCAAGTCTCTCGTCACCAAGTTCCCCGGCGCGTCGGAGATCGGCGAGACCGGCAAGACGGGGAACGCGCGCGACGTCGCCAGGGCGACCGGCGAGGAACTGCGCGACCTCGGTATCTCGCTCGACTTCGCGCCGGTCGCCGACGTCAACATCAACCCCCGCAACCCCGTGATCGGGCCCCGCGCCTACGGCTCCGACCCGGGGAAGGTGGCCGCGATGGTCGGGGCGGCCGTCGACGGCTTCCACGCGGCGGGCGTGGCCTCCGTCGCCAAGCACTTCCCCGGCCACGGGGACACCTCGGTCGACAGCCACACGGGCCTGCCGGTCATCACGCACTCGAAGACGCAGTGGCGGAAGCTCGACGCGCCGCCGTTCCGCGCGGCGATCGCGCACGACGTGGACGCGATCATGTCGGCACACGTGGTGATGCCGAAGCTCGACCCCTCGGGCGACCCCGCGACGCTGTCCCACCGCATCCTCACCGGCCTGCTTCGCCAGGAACTCGGCTTCGACGGTGTGATCAGCACCGACGCGCTCGACATGGCCGGGGTGCGGAAGAAGTACGGCGACGCGGAGGTCGCCGTGCGGGCCGTGCTCGCCGGGGCCGACATGCTCCTCATGCCGCCGAACCTGCCCAAGGCGTACGACGCCGTCCTCGACGCGGTGAAGTCGGGCCGGATCTCCGAACGCAGGATCGACGAGTCGGCGCTGCGGATCCTGCGGCTGAAGGAGAAGCGCGGCGTCTTCGGCCCGATCAGCACCGACCCCGGCGCGCTGAAGTCCGCCGCGCACCGCAAGGTCGCGGAGCGCGTCTTCGCCGCCGTCAGGTGACGGCGGGCGCGTCTCCTTCTGGCTCGTCCTCTTCCGGCTCGTCGACCTGGCTGTAGTCGAAGTACACCGTGATCGACGGCCAGTCGGTGCCGTCGTCGGTGACCTCGTTGTGCATGACCAGGTCGTACACCTCGACCTGGCCCAGCTCCTCGATCGTGGTCGCGACCCGGCGGAGCAGCGCAGGCACGCTGTCCTGTCCAATCCCTTCCGGATTGTTCTGGGTGAAATGGTACATCTGGCTTGAAATTGGCTTGGTCATGACAGTCCCTACAGGAAACGCCTTTTCTTCTTGCCCTGGGTGTTCTGATTCTGCTGGCCTTGCTGCTGGCCCTGCTGCTGATTCGCGTTGCCCTGGTTGGACTGGGTGCCGCGCTTCTGCGCGTTGCGGTCACCGTCGAGCTTCTCGCCGGTCTTCACCTTCTGCTCGGCCGCCTTGGCGGCCTTCCTGTCGTACGGCTGACCGGCCTTCTTCGCGTCCAGCGCCGCCTGCTCCGCCGAGGACAGCTGGGGGCCGGTCTGCCTCGAATAGGGCTTGCGGCTCCTGCCCATGTCGAGCTTGATGCCGCCGCGGGGCCCCGTCTCACCCGCCGTCCGCACGGGCGTGCCCCTCAGGGGAACGTGGGGGCCGCCCGCCCCCGCCAGGGACGGGCCGCCTCCGAAGGGGCCGCGGGTGTTCTTCAGGATGCGTTCCAGCGGTTCGGTGATGTGCCGCGTGACGGCCGGGGCCAGAACCCGGGCGCCGCCCTCCTCGGCCTCCCTGAGGATCTTCCGCATGGCGTACCGGGTGGCGAGGAGCCCCGCCGTCGCCGAGGCCGCGGCGAACGGGCCGCCCGCGACGAGGGTCGCGGCCAGCTTGGTCGCGCCCGCCATGGCCTGCGTGATGATGGCCACCTTCGTGGCGGTCACCGCGGTGGCGGTGCCTTCGAGCACCGCCGGCGCGTACGCGGCGGCCCCGACGGCCGTGCGGAGGTGTTCTGTGGTGCCGGTCGTGTTCCAGTTGGTGCGCATCGCGTCGGCGGACACGCCCTGGTACACCCCCGGCAGCCGCCTGACCTCGCCCTCCGCGCCGCTTCCCCCGGAGGCGGCGCCGGCCTGCACGACCTGCCACGGGCGGATCTCCGCGCGGATGTCGGCCTCGTCGATCTTCGGGAAGTTCACCAGGCTCGCGATCGGCTGTGCCCAGTCCGGCGGCATCAAGCCCATGCCGGGCCCGTTTCGCCGTGCGCCCCCGCGATCTGGCGCCCCGCGTCGCCCTCGGCGTCCGACACCCGCCGGCGCACGACCGCGAGCGCGTCTCCCGTGCCGCCCACCGTCCCTCCGAGCCGCGCGTACGCCTCGACGGCCGTCAGAGCGGAGCGGTTGTACGCGGCCACGAAAGCGCCGAACAGGCCGTCGTCACCCCACGAGGAGGCGCCGGCCCGCTCGCGCAGATACTGGAGGGCGGTCACGAACTCGTCGCCGTGCTCCGCCAGACGAGAGGAGGCCCTGTCCACTTCGCTGTGTTCGATGCCAAGTTCCCCGTACATGCGCGGCACGTTAGCATGACCCGCGAATTACGGACGGGTGAATTGCACAGTAAAAGCCTTTTGTCCTTTTTGTGGAGGAACACTTGTCCCTGTCGTTTCCGGGGGGCAGCGACCTGGAGCTGCTTGAGCAGATGATTCGCCAGGCCGAGGACGTCATGCGCGGCCTCGCGGACGTCCAGGCCGGGATCCGGCAGGTCACCGGCGAAGGGGAGGGCGCCGACGGCCTGGTGAGGGCCAGGGCCGACGGCCGGGGACAGGTCACCGCGATCACACTGGATCCGCGGGCCATGCGGCTCGACGCGGCCGTTTTGAGCGCGGAGGTCACGAGGGCGATCAGGGCCGCCCAGGACGCCGCGAAGGAGAGGACGGACGAGCTCGTCGCCGCCGCCCAGGCCCGGGTGACCGGGCTGGCCGCCCCGCTCGACGAGACGTTCGTGCGATATCGGTTCGACCAGCTCGCCCAGGAGCTGGACGCGGGAGCGGACGAGTACGACCGGTATGCCGACGACCTGGAGCAGGACGCGGAGCGTGCCGCACGGATCGAGGCATGGCTGGAGGACGGGCAGCGCGAGATCGAGGCCGTCACCGGCCACGGCCGGGCGGCGGACGGCCGGATCAAGGTCGTCACGACGGTGTACGGCCAGGTGCGGGAGGTCGTCATCGAGCCTCGTGCCATGCGCCTGCCCAGCCGGACGCTGGCCGAGGAACTCCTGCTGGCCCTGCACCGGGCGCAGCAGGACGCGGAACGGCAGAGCCGTCAGATGGTGAGTGACGCGCTGCGGGAGCTGGCGCCCGGCGAGTCGTTCGGGCCGGACGCCGTCGACGAGTGGTTCGGCGGCGTGCTCAAGCCCTTCGAGCGGCCCGACTGACCACTCCCTATATTTGTAGGCACGTCGGGTGGGAGGCGTTGTGCTCAAGGGTGTGCTGATCGACTGGGGCGGGGTTCTGACCACGAGCCTGGCCGAGTCCGTCGCGGAGTGGATCGAGGCGGACCGGATCGACCCCCGGCACTACCGGGAGGTCATGCGCGCGCTGGTCACGCAGGCGTACCGGGCCGGTGTCGAGCCGGACGGCGAGAACCCGATCCACGCGCTCGAACGGGGCGAGATTCCGGTCCTGGAGTTCGAGCGCGCCCTGGCGGCCCGGCTGGTGACCCTCGACGGCGGCCCGCCGGAGGCCGACGGCCTGCTGGCCCGGATGTTCGCCGGGTTCCGGCCGGTCGAGGAGATGAACGAGATGCTCCGCCAGGCCCGGACGGCCGGGCTCGGCACCTGCCTGGTGTCCAACTCCTGGGGCGACCACTACTCGCGTGAGGACTGGGAGGTCCTCTTCGACGCGGTCGTCATTTCGGGAGAGGTCGGCATGCGCAAGCCCGAGGAGCGGATCTTCCGGCATGCGCTCGGCCTGCTGGGGCTCGAGCCGGGGCAGTGCGTGTTCGTCGACGACATCGAGGCGAACATCGTGGCGGCCCGCGCGATCGGCCTGGTCGGGGTCCATCACAGCGATCCCTCGGAGACCATCGCCGAGATGGAGCGCCTGTTCGGCCTGCCTTTCCACGGGCCCGGCGTCGCCGCCCGTCCGTAGCTTCAATCAGAGACCGAGTCGAGGAACGCATGCGCGTCTATCTGCCGTCCACGATCCCCGCCCTGGCGCGCGTCGTCGCCGCGGGGGAGCTGGGCCCGGCCCCGCTGACCGGCTTCGCGGTCACCCCCGCGTTGATCGAGTGGTACGCGTCGGGTGACACCGAGGAGCTGGAGTACGTCGCGCTGACCGAGGCCGCCCGGGCCTCCCTGCGCATGCTGGCCGCCGACCGCAAGGACGGCGTCGAGGTGGCCGCCCGGCGGGTGGTGATCGCGGCCGAGGTGCCCGACGAGACCGTGAAGGCCGGAGCCGATCTGGAGGAGCGCGCCCGCGTGCGGGTGCTGGAGCCGATCCCGATGCGGCTGGTCGCCTCGGTCCACCTGGACGACGCCGACGCCCTGCCCGACGTCGAGGCGGCGATCGCGGCGCTGTTCGCGGCCGACGGCGGGGACGACGACGCGCAGTTCGTCGTGGACGGTGTGGAGGACCACGAACTGCTGTGGTACGCCACGCAGGAGATCCCGGATCTGCTCGCCTGACCCGCGGAGTTCATGGAGTTGTCACGCCCGGCGTCTAAGCTGGAGGCGAGATGACACACATTGTTTGGGACTGGAACGGGACGCTCTTCCACGACATCGACGCCGTCGTCGGCGCGACCAACGAGCTCTTCCTGCCGTACGGCCTGGGGCCGTACGACGCGGAGGGCTTCCGCGAGGTGTACACCCGCCCCATCTGGGTGGCGTACGAGCGGATGCTCGGCCGGCCGCTCGGAGAGGGCGAGTGGGAACTGCTCGACGCGGGCTTCCACGAGCACTACCACCGGCTGATGGAGGCGTGCAGCCTCGCCGAAGGGGCGCTGTCGAGCCTGCGCGCCTGGGAGGAGTCGGGCCGCACGCAGTCGCTGCTGTCCATGTGGGGCCACGAACGGCTGGTCCGCAAGACCGGCGAGTTCGGCATCGACGGCCACTTCACCCGGATCGACGGCTCGCGCTCGGCGACCGGCGGCCACAAGGCCGAGCACATGGTGGAGCACCTGCGCGCGCTCGGCCTCGACTCGGCGAAGGTCGTCGTCATCGGCGACAGCGTGGACGACGCCCACGCGGCCCAGCACGTGGGCGCCCGCGCCATCCTCTACACCGGCGGCATGACCAGGCGGTCGGAGCTGGAGGGCGTCGGGGTCCCGGTGGTGGACTCGCTGGCCGACGCCCTCGACCTCGTCTGACGCGTCAGCGGGCCTGGCGTTCCTCCTCCTCCAGCAGCCACCGGGGCTTGGCCCTGCGTGGCGGCCGGTAGAGCCGCTTGACCGCCACGCCTCCGGCGACGAACGACGCGAACAGGAACAGCCCCATGATCGCGTCCCAGGTCTCCTGGCCGGAGACCCGCGTGTAGGCGAGCATCACGGCCCACATCGCGAGCATGACGGCCCCGGGGAGCTGCGCGAACGGCAGGTTGCGCAGCTCCTTGGGGTTGTCGGTGTCGAAGTAGCGCGCCGCCCAGGTGCCGCCGGGCCCGCCGCGGACGAACCTGACGTGGTTGACGAAGCCGAGGATCGCGAGCAGGGCGGCGGCGAGCACCGCCCACACCGGCGCGTGCGGATAGCCCACGACCTCGGCCGTGTCGGCCAGAGCGCCCGTCATGCTAACCAAAGAGACTCTTCCATCCCTTCTTGATACCCGACCCGACCGACTTGACGGTGTTCACCACCGGCTTGCGCATGTGGTCGTACGCGGCGATCGCGGTGTCGCCGACGACGCCGCCGACCATACCGCCGACGTACGCCCCGGCGGCGCCGCAGACCGCGGCGAGCACGACGCCCGGGCTGCACGCCGCCGCGCCGATCGTGGCGCCCGCGTAGGAGCCGCCCGCGACCGCCGCCCCGCGGATGGTCGCCCGCGCGACCTTCTCACCGGTGTTGATGTCCTTGCCGGAGTCACTGTTCCACTGGGTGAGCGCGCCGTCGGCGAAGGTGGCGACGACCCCGAACCTGCCGACGAACTTGCCCGCCTTGCCGAGCCGGCCGCCCCACTTGATGCCGCGCGCCTCGATCCGGGTGGCCTTGGCGTCGTACCACTTGCTGAGCCCCTGCCACAGCCACTTGGTCAGCCAGTTGCCCTCCGGATAGCTGACCGACTTGAGCTTGTAGAGGCCGGCCATGACCCGGCGGCTCTCCTTGAAGTTCTCCCCCCAGGTGTTGAGCATGTCCGCGGGGCCGCCCAGTCCGTACGCCAGCCAGCCCAGCGCGGTGAACTTGCGCGGATCGACGCTGGCCAGGGTGTTGCTCTTGACCGTGGAGCCGAAGCTCGGGCCTGAGCGGTGCGGAGCGCCGCCACCACCGCCGGTGTAGCCGCCGCCACCGCCGTGGCCTCCGCCGCCGCCGCCGTGGTTCCCCCCTCCGCCGCCTCCGTGGTTGAGGACGGCGAGCAGGGCCCGCAGGAGCGCCAGGAGGATCGCCAGCCAGCTGCCCCAGAACTTGCCGTCGGGGTCGGTGAAGGTGACGGGGTTGTTGCCGGCGTAGGCGTAGCCGTTCATCTGCTGCGGGTCGTGCGGGTCGATGATCGGGTCGACGCTGATGAACCTGCCGGTGGCGGGGTCGTACTCACGCGCCCCGAGGTGGGTGAGACCGGTCGACTCGTCCACGGTGCCGCCGACGAAGCCCTTCTCACCCGGCCAGGAGCCCGGGGGTGATCCCCGCAACTGGCCGAAGGGCTTGAACCGGCGCTGCGTCAGCGACTGGTTCGCCGCGTCGATCGCCAGCTCCGACGTGCCGTTCTGGTCGGCGGCCAGGAACTTCACGCCCGCGGTGGTGCGCACCGCGACCGTCACGGTGTCGTGGGTGTAGTACCTGGTCCCCTGGACCTTGGCCGTGGTCTTGTCCAGGCGGAGCTCCAACCCGGGGAGGTAGAGCGTGGTGCCGCCGGGGTCGCGCCGGATGAGCCGGTTGCCGTCGGCGTCGTACACGTAGGAGGTGACCTTCGTGCCCTCGGTCACCTTGGCCAGGTGGCCCTCGACGTCCCACTCCAGTGTCTGGGCCGTGGCGCCGATCGTGCGGCCGGTGGTGTTGCCGGTCTCGTCGTAGGCGTAGGACTCCGTGCGGGCGCCGGCGCCGCCGGTCTGGGTCACGCCGGACAGGGCGTGCGGGTGCGGCGAGCCGGGGGCCGGATAGCCGTAGGCCCTGGTCGTGTCGGCCGCGCCGCCGACGCCGTGCTCGACCTCCTTCGTGCGGTTGCCGGTCACGTCGTACCCGAACGACTGCCAGTAGGGCGCGACGCCGCCGATGACGCTCGCGCTCGGCGCGCCCGCGCACGACTGGGTGCCCTGCGTCCAGGCCTCGGTGAGGCGGCGCAGGTAGTCGTAGGCGAAGCACTGGGTGTCGGTGCCACTGCGGGACACGTCGGAGATCGAGACGACGTTGCCCACGGCGTCGTAGGTGTAGGTGGCGTTGCGGTCCACGCCCGCCACGTCCTCGCGGTCCACCCGCGACGACTGGAGGCGCTGGGTGCCGTACTCGTAGGAGTAGGTGAACCAGGTCTTCTTGCCGCCGGTGGACAGCTCGTACTGCTCGGGCTTGCCCGTGAGGCTGTGGATCGAGTCGGTGACGTACGGCGACAGGCCCGACATGGTGGTGGGCCGGCGCAGGTCGTCATAGGAGTAGACGACCGTCTCGGCCGGCAGGCCGCCCGCGTCGGGATAGGTGGCCGACTGGACGGTGCCGTCCAGCTTGTAGCGCGTGTCGAACACGTAGCTGCCCGCGAGCGCGCCCTCGGCGGACGGGATCGTCACGGTCGTCCGGATGGCCCGGTAGAGGTTGTCGTAGGCGTTGAACGTGGTCGTGTACGCCTGGCCGTTCACGTACCTCGTGGCGCTGGACGCCTGTCCCTTGCGCACGGTGTCGTAGGCCCACGACGCCATCAGCGGGCCGGTCGCGGAGCCCTCACGGGTCTCCGTCTTGCGGCCCATGGAGTCGTAGACGTTGAAGATCGTCTTGCCGCGTGCGTCGGTGGTGGTCAGCACGTGGTCGAGGTCGTCGTACGTCGTCTTCGTCGTCCCCTTGTCGGGGTCGCGCACCTCGGTCTCCCGCCCGCGCAGGTCGTAGAAGTGCGTCCAGACGTTGCCCGCGGGGTCCTTGACGGTCGAGAGCTTGCCGGCGGGCGTGTAGGTGTAGGTCGTCTTGTCGTAGTCGCCGGTGGGGGAGTCGCCCTTGTACTGGCGCAGCTCGACGATCTGGTTGCGCGCGTCGGTCAGCGTGGTCACCGGCGTGTCACCCGTCGGCGGGTCCACGGTGACCCTGCCGCCGCCATAGCTGGTGACCGTGCGCCACTTCTCCTTGGTCTCGCCGTTGCCGACGAGGAACCGTTCGACCGTCACCCGGTTGCGGCCGTCGTAGTCGAACACCTTCTGCGACTCGACGTCGCCCTCGTACGCGCCGAACAGCTTCGTGGCGGGGGCCTCGGTCGAGTAGTACTGGCCGTACTCGCGGGCCACGTTGCCGCGGGAGTCGTAGAACTTGTCGCTGACCAGGCGGCCGCCGTCCGGCCCGGGCTCCTGGGTCTGGCGCAGCCGCAGGCGTCCGTCGTACAGCTCGTAGGTCGGCGGGGTCTGGCCGCCCTCGGCGTCGAGCTTCTTCGTGCCGATGGCGACGATCTGGCCGTCCACGATGCGGTAGCTGAACTCCAGGTTCGGCGTCTGCTCCGCCGCCTTCGACCGGTCGGGCATCCACACCTTCATGAGGCGGCCGAGCGCGTCGTACTCCAGGTCGGTGCGCTTGCCGTTCGCGTCGATCTTGACGGTCTCGAACCCGTACGCCGGGTCCTTCTCCTGGCTGGTCACGTGGGCCGTGGATGCGTCGCCGGGGACCACGGGCGGGCCGGTGACCTTCACGCCCGTGTTCAGCCCGCCGGTGTCGGTGTAGGCCGTGGTCGTGACGTGGCCGGCCGCGTTCTTGGTGGTCAGCTCGCGGCCGTAGGAGTCGTACGTCGAGACCTCCTTGGCGACGTACGTCGCGGTGGTGCCGTCGTGCGCGGCGATCGTCTCGACGCGGGTGATGTCGCCCCTGGTGGGCGCGGCCCCGAAGGCGCCGTTGTCGTAGAACGTGCGGTCGTCCTCGACGACCTGCTTGGACCGGTCGGGGGTCGCCGAGCACGCCACCGCGACGGTCTCCACCCTGGACGGATACTTCAGCATCCAGGACTTGGTGTCCTGGGCGTAGGTGGTGCGGGTGCACCGGTCGTCGGCGGTGGTGGACAGGTCGCCCTTGTCGTCCACCTCGGTGGTGAGGCCGGCGACGGGCTCGTACTTCGTCCCGGTCTCGGTCTCCCGCCAGCCGCCGCCGTCCATCGCGGTCCACGTGTGCGACGTGGCGACGTTGACGATGTTCGCGGTGACGGTGCCCCAGCTCCGGGTGCGCTTGGCCGTCTCCTTGTACCAGGGCGTGTTGACGGTCTTGACCGCGACCGCGCCGTCCACGTCCTCGTATTCGGTCCGCTTGAGCTCGAACCCCTGCAGAGGGTCCTCGTCGGTCACGCTGCCGCCCTCGCCGTCGGAGACCGTGACCTTCTTCGTCCCGCCGCTCGGCCCGGCCCTGTCGCCGTTCATGCCGCGCAGGTAGCGCGTCTCGACCAGGGAGCGCAGGTCGTTCCAGCCGCCGGTCCGCACCCGTACGCGGCCGTAGCCGCGCCACTGCGACCAGGTCTTGTACTTCTCCTTGGTCATGCCGTCGTCGTCGTCATAGTGCCAGGCGGCGCCGTCGAGGTACTCGTACGTCGTCAGCGCGTCGGGGGAGCCGCCGGTGCGGTCGGTCTGCACGACCTGGGTGACGACGTACTTGTGGAACCAGTCGGTGATCGGGTCGTCGTATCCGGCGGGCGTCCACTTGACGGGGAAGCAGCGCCGGGTGTTGGTCTCCGGGGTGGGCAGCGAGCCGAGCGCGCAGTCGGCGTCGGAGTAGTTGACGTCGATCTGCCCGCCCGACTCGTCGTAGATCGCCCCGAGGCGGTACTTGATAAACGGCGGGATGTCGTCGCCCTGCTTGTCGACCCGGTTGGGCAGCTGCACGTGGTTGAAGGTCACCGAGGGCAGCGCCACCGGGCTGCCGGCCGCGCGACCGGTGTGCGTGATCGACTTCACCAGCAGGGCCTGGTCGATGTCCGCGTCGCCCCACAGGTGGTCGAGGGTCCAGTCGTCCACGTCACGGTAGGTGCCGTCGGCCTTGATCACCTGCGTGGTCACGCCGGTGAGCCGCTTGCGCGACCAGAACGTGGGCGCGAGCGTGCCGTGCGTCGCCTTGCACTCCGTGCCGGCGTTGCAGTTCAGGTCGTACGGCACGTCCGGCCACTTGGTGGGATTCGAACCGATCTTGCTCGGGTCGCAGTCGAAGGCGTCGGTCTTCAGGCACCGCTCGGAGACGCCGAACACCACGCGTGCCGGGGCCTTGGCGGTGAAGAGGGTGTCGGAGCGCTGGCCGTACTCGATGCGGTCGAGCCAGCCGCCGCGCACGTACGGCGTCTCGTCCTCGGGCTTGAGGTCGCGGCCGTAGTGGTTGCCCTCCTGCTGGTAGTAGTACGAGATGGCGTTGCCGCGCGGGTCCACGACGTAGTCGAGGTTCCACTGGTAGGCCTGCTGGCACCACGAGGAGGCGAAGGTGGAGCCGTGGCACGGCTCGTCCGCGTCGTTGCCGAACACCGGGTGCGTCCAGGCCGACTTCGTCTCCGGCTTGCCGCTGCTCCAGCCGGGCAGCCGGTTGAGCCCGAAGAAGAACTGCACGCCGTCGGGGGTGGTGAGCTTCCAGTACTCCCCGTCGTCGTCGCCGTTGGCCTTCGCCGTGTCCTTCAGCCGCTCGACCCGGGTGCCGTCGTCGTTCTTCATCCGCCACGTGCCGTCGGACGCCTGGATCAGCTCGCCGCCGCGCCCGTTCCAGCTGATCACGGCGTTGTCGTACGCCCAGCACTGGTCGCCGGGCGGCGTGCCCCACTGGTCCTTCGGCGCCCCGTCGTCGGCGCAGGGCTTGTAGGCGCGCTTGATGTAACCGGGCCAGTAGTCGAAGCCCTCGCCCACCCAGGACGGCTGGTTGTTGGTGTTGGACGTGCGGCCGTCCACCGCGCCGGAGGAGTAGCCGATCTCCACCTTGGGCGTCAGCTCGCCGGGGACGGGCGGCACCCGCAGGGGATAGGACCAGGAGAAGTCGCCCGACTGCTCGGCCACGGTCCAGGTGGCCGACGGCGACAGCTTGGTGGCCTTGTAGTCGCCCTTGTCGCTGGAGTCGCCGGACACGGCGGCCAGCACCGTCGCCTCTGCCGGGACCGCGGCGGTGAGCGTGCGGCTCGCCGCGTCGTTGCGCGCGCGGACCGGCGTCTCCGTACGGCAGGCGGGCCGGTCGGGGGTGGTCAGCGCACAGGCGGGCAACCGGACCAGGCGCAGCCGGCTGCCGTACGCGCCGCCGAAGTCGTCGGCGAGGCCCGAGTAGTCGACGGTGACACTCGACGCCCTGTCTCCGGCGGCGTCGACCGTGAACAGGGCGGCGTCGGCGCCCACGCGCTCGGCGGCGGCGCGGTCCATCATCCGCACGGCGCCGGGGGAGGTGACCTTCACCTCGCCGGACGCGGGCCGCCGTTTGGCGGGGGCGCCCGCCGGGTCGGGGCGGCGGGGCTTGACGCTCAGCGTCTCGCCGCGGACCACGCGCTCGGCGCTCTTCACCTCGGGGCGTCCCGCGTCGGGGGCCGCCGCCTGCGCGGGCTGGGCGACCAGGGACGCGGCGACGGTGGCCAGCGCCGTGACCGCGGCGACCCTGCGTCTGAACCGCTGCCTGAACCGCCGGCTGAACAGGCGGCGGGCACGTCTTGTCGGGTGGGGGAACCCGTTCATGCGCAACCTCCCGCCCGGCCGCCGCGCGGCGGCCGGGCCTGGTTTCGATTTCGAGTCGCCGGTTCTCTACAGGCCGGTGTTCTTACAGGCCGGTATCCGTGGGCAGCTCGGCGCCGCCGGCCAGCATCTGGATCTGTTCCTCGGTCGCGATCCCCTGGAAGGCCCACACGTCGTCGATCACGCCGGGCCAGTACTCGCTCCATGCGCCGTCCGCCTTGGTGCGGCCGAGCTGGAGCCCCTTGCCCGCGTTGAAGCCGATCACGTTGTGGCGCCAGGACACCGTGTCCTCGACCTGTTCCAGCTCGCCGTTCACGTAGAGCCGCATCTCGTCCTGGAAGGCGTCGTACACGATCGCCACGTGGTCCCAGTCGAAGCCGGACTGGAAGGCCGAATGCTCGGCGGTCGGCCGGGCCGCGCCGGTCGCGTCCTTGTCCGGCATCTCGATCTGGTAGCCGCCAGCGTTGGCGGGGTCGGCCGGGTCGGGCCGGTAGCGCAGGGTGAACGCGCTGTTGACCGAGCCCTCCTGGCTGAAGACCGCCGCGGCTCTGGACGGCCGTCCCGCGGTGGTCACCCAGCCCGCGATCGTGAAGCTCTCGTCGGTGCGGACGACCGGGACGGAGGTGGCGGCGTAGTCGCCGTCGCCGTCCAGCACCAGGCCGCCCGGCGGGGTGCCCACCCAGCCGGCTCCCTGGTCGATCCTGGCGTTGCCGTTCAGCGTGACGTGGCGCCCGGACGGGCCGTCGTCGGCGGCGATGGTCAGCGAGGCGCCGGACGCCAGCGTCGCGATCTCCGAATCGCTGATGATCTGGTCGTACAGCCGCACGTCGTCGATCTCGCCGGGGAAGAAGGACTTCAGCGTGCCGTACCAGCCGGCCCCGATCTGCACCGGGCCGGTGGCCTTCCACGGCGTGGTGAAGGCCGTCGTGGAGTTGAGCTTGCCGTTGACGTAGAGCCTGATCTGTTTGTTCGCGGCGTCGTACACGCCGGCGAGGTGAGTCCAGACGCCGCCCTCGGGCACGGCCGTGGACTGGGCCCGGGTGATCACGTCGTCGTCGTTGTCGTTGTTGTAGCGGTTGAAGATCCACCGGTCGTAGCTGGAGGAGTAGTACAGCTCGAACCCGCTGCGCCGGGCGCCGGCCTGCGTCGCGATGATCGCGGCGTGGGTCGGTTTGGTCGCAGGGAGCTTCGCCCAGGCCGACACCGAGAAACTCTTGGTGGTGTCGGGCAGGACCGGGCCGCCGGTCTTGAGGTAGCCGGTCGTGCCGTCGAGGTGCACGGCCTTGCCGAACCGCCCGGCCGAGCCGAACGTGACGCCGCCCTGCGGGCCGGCCGGGTAGGCGCCGCCCGCCTCCTCCGCGCGCGGGGCCCCGGCGGCCTCGTCGAGCTTCCAGTAGGAGGTGGCGGCCCGTACGGCGGAGGCGGAGTCGTTCAGCTTCCAGCGCGCCGCCACCACGGGGTGCTGGGTGAACAGGTTGCCGACCTCCTCGGGCGTGACGATGCGGTCGAACAGCCGCACGTCGTCGATCTCTCCGGGGAAGAAGGCGTCGAGCGTGCCGTACCAGCCCGCGCCGATCTGCACAGGGCCGGTGGCGTTCCACGGGGTCGTGTAGGCCGTCGTGGCCTGGAGTTGCCCGTTGACGTACAGCTTGATGTTCTTGGCCACCGCGTCGTACACGCCGACGAGATGGGTCCATTCGCTGCCCTGCGGCGAGGCGGTGCCGATCGCCCGGGTGATCGTGCCGTCGGTCGTGTCGTTGTTGTAGCGGTTGAAGATCCACCGGTCGTAGCCGGAGGAGTAGTACAGCTCGAAACCGCTGCGCAGGCTCCCGATCTGGGTCGCGATGATCCCGGCGTGCGTGGGCTTGGTCGCGGGCAGCCGCGCCCAGGCCGACACCGCGAAGCCGTTGCGCGTGTCTAGCACAGGACCGGCGGTCTTGGCGTAGCCGTTGGTGCCGTTGGTCTGAATGGCGGTCTTCGACATGCCGTCCACCCCGAGCGTCACCCCGCCGTACACGGTCGCCGGGTAGGCGCCCGAGACGTCGGCCACCTGGGTGGAGTCGATCGGCTCGTCCAGGGCCCACTGGGCCTTGGCCGGGGAGCCCGCCTTCACGCGGAACACGTAGCGCCCGATCTCGCTGGAGTTGCCGGCCGCGTCGAACGCCTTGACCGTGAGGTAGTTCGGTCCGGCGTGGTCGGGTGCGATGTCGATGGTCACCGCTCCGCCCGCGCTGGACGGCTTGCGCTCGTTCGCGGAGGTCGGGTTGGAGTTGACGCCGAACCAGTACTTGACCACGTCGGTCGAGGACGAGGCCGCGGTGAACCGGCCGTAGCGGCCCACGCCGTCATACCAGGGATCGGCCTCGTTCTCCGGGTCCGACTGCGGGTACGCCGTCGACGACAGCGTGGGAGCCGCCGGCACGCTCTTGTCGTAGCTGAAGTAGCACGCGGTGGCGTCGCCCGCGTAGCTCCACGGGCTGTACTGGTAACCGTCCCAGGTGCGGACGTACCAGTTGATGGTCTTCTTCTCGGGAATCGACGCCGGCAGCGTGACCTGGAAGGTCGAGCCGGTGGTCTTCGGGCCGATCTTGCCCGACGACCACTTCTGCGCGCCGTCCCAGGTAGCGCCGAACTCGGCGTACACCTTCTTGGCGTCGGCGGAGTCGGCGTCGTACAGGACCGCCGAGATGGTGGGAGGCACGCGTACGGCGGGGGCGGGGGAGTAGACGCAGGTGCCGCCGGGGTTCATCGACAGGTCCGACATCTTCGGCTGGGGCGGCGGGGTGTTGTAGTTGACCCGCAGGTAGGCGTCGTCGGCGAAGCGCTTCCAGCCGTAGGCGTCGGTCTCGTAGCCCGCGCGCAGGCCGAACGTCGTGGTCGACCACTTGCCGGCCGAGGCGTCCTTGACGGCCTTGGTCGCGTCGAACTCGACGTCGCCCGCCGGGCAGCTGGACGACCAGCCCTTGGCCACGTCACGGGTGTCGAGGTGCTCCAGCCAGTTGTCCGAGGTGGAGTTCCACGTCGAGCTCTCGATGAACCCCTTGGTCCGCCACAACTGCACGGTGCGGCCGTCGCAGGAGTACGACCAGGTCTCCTTGGCGACGAAGTCGGCCGAGATGATGTATTTACCGGCGTACGCGCTGGTCGGCATGCGGTAGAAGATGCGCTTGACGTCGGACGGCGCGCACTTGGAGTCGCCCGAGCACAGACCCAGGCCGGAGTCGGCCTTGCCGCCGAACTTGTAGTACGACGTGCTGGGGTAGGTGCGCGACACGTAGGCCCAGGCCGACGCCTTGACCGTCTTCCACACCGGGTCGATGTAGACGGGATAGCGGGTGTCGGGCGCGTCGAGCAGCGCCCGGTCGGGGGTGAGGGTGAGGTTCCCGCCCTCCACGGCCGCGTTCAGGCCGGCGACCTTCGAGGTGTCGGAGGGGCCACGCTCCAGCGGGGCCGAGGTCGCCGCCTTCAGCGCGGGGGCCGGGGTGCCGGAGTCCCACATGACCGCCGCGGGCGCCTCGAACAGCGCTCCGCCGCCCGCGGCGTCCACCGCCTCGACGGCGCCGCCCTCCTTCGCCCGCACGCCGACACCGGCGCCGCCCAGCCCGAGCGTGAGCCGGGCCAGCGCGTTGTTCGCCGCGGCCTCCCTGGTCTTGACGACGAGCGTGTGGGAGAAGCCGTCCACGTCGGCCCGTACGACGAGGTCCACATCCTTCATGACGTCGTGGTAGACGGCCGAGTCGCCCTGCAGTTCGGGTTCTGGCAGGCCTCCGGGCCACTTCAGCGACATCTCGCGGCCGGCCCTGGCGACGCGGGCCAGCGGTGCGTCGCCGCCGCCGGACAGCGACAGGCCGACAGTGCTCGCGCGTGGCCCGATCGACCCGTCCGGCCGCCGGACCAGTGTGGTGTCGGGCGCGACCCAGGAGTCGCCCTGCCGCACCCGTACAGGGCGCAGATGCTCGACCGTGGTGAAGGTGCCGTCGGGGTTGGCGTAGGTCTCCCGGTCCTCGCCGCGCTTGGCCAGCACCTCGACCGGGCGGCCGGTCTCGCGGGCCGCCCGCCCGGCGGCCTCGTCGGTCGGCGATCCTTCCTCCGGCGCTCCTTCTCCCGGCGCCTGGGGATCGGCCTGCGCGGCGCGGGGAGCGGCGTACGCCGCGCTGCCGCCCTCGGCGGTTACGGTCAGGCCGATCGCGAGGACCGCGGCCAGCACTGTAGAACCCAGCTTTCGATGCACGACGTCCGCCTCATTCTGGACAGGGTGGGACGAGAGCTAAGAACCGCGCGGAAAGTACAAAAAACGTTTACTGATCATTAAGAGAACCGCCGGTGACATGTCTTGTCAATATCTTGTTTGCGGGGTGGTGGACGGTTACGATCTCCGCGCGTCAAGCGGGAAGAAGGTGGGTTCGGGCCGACTCCGCGGCGAAATTGCGGACTCTCCACATGCCGGACAGACCGGGTTCCGGTCACGGCGGCTGCGGGGGAAACGGGCGCCGGGGAGAGCGCCAGGGCGGATTTCGGCCGGTAACTCGCTCCTCGTCCCGCCTGTGAGGAGGGTTATCAAGGCGGTTGTGGATACAGCGGGCACTCCGCGTGGGCCGTACGCTGAGCACGATCAACACCGCACCCCCACGGAGGCCGCGATCAACCGCCTCGTTCTCTGGAACATCGACCTGACGCTCGTCGACGTCGCCATCGTCACCCGCGACGCCTACGCGGACGCGTTCCGGATGGTGACAGGGCGGCCGCTGGTGAAGCTCGCACCGGCGCTGGGCCGCCCCGACTCGGAGATCGTCTTCGAGACCCTGGCCGTGAACGGCATCGCCGTCGAGGACCACCACCTGCCGAGGTTCCTCGACGCGCTGGCCGTCTGCTTCGCGGAGCGGCGCGACCGACTGGCCAAGGACGGCCGCGCGCTGCCCGGCGCCAAGGACGCGCTCAAGGCAGTCTCGCGCCTCGACGGCGTCGTGCAGTCGGTGCTCACCGGCACCATCAAGAGCAACGCCGTGCACAAGCTCAAGGCGTTCGGGCTGGACAAGTGGGTCGACGTCGAGGTGGGCGGTTACGGCGAGGAGGTCTATCCGAAGGCGACCCTGCTGCAGGTCGCACAGGGACGGGCCAAGGCCAGGTATGGCGCCGTCTTCACGGCGGGCAACACCGTCCTGATCGGCGACTCCACGCGTGACGTCCAGGCGGCGAAGATCGGCGGCGCTGCCATGATCGGCGTGGCGTCGGGCCGGTCCACGGCCGCCGAGCTGCGCGAGGCGGGCGCCGACATCGTGCTGTCCGACCTGTCCAACCCCTCCGAAGTCGTCGCGGCCGTCGCCCGCCTCACCACCCCGGCCGACAGTACGACCCCCTGACCCCCGCCCGACGCGGCCTGAACGTTTCAGCGCCGTGGCGTGGTTCCTTTCGGCCGCCGACCGGCTCGCCGGATGGGCGGGCGGCCGCGTTCGCCCAGGCTGGAGCGGCCACCGGTGCGGCGCACGACCGGTAACCGCACCATTGGCCGCGTCTCACCCGGCGCACGTCGTAACCGGAGACCGATCGCTACCGCCCACTCGGTCGCTTAATTTCGGGACGCGCGGCCGGCAGTGCGCCGCGTGGCGTGCCGGTGGCCTCACGCCCCCGGCCGGCACCCTGACGCGGGCGGCAGCCGCCCGTCGTCGCCGCCCGAAAGGACTTCCTGATGAGACGAAGTCTCGCCTCCGTCGCGGCCACCGGCCTGGCCGCCGCGCTGGCCGCCGCCGCCGGAGTCGCAACGGTGACGATGCCGGCCGCGGCCGCCGCCGGATGCAAGGTGACCTACAAAATCGTCAGCCAGTGGGGCGGCGGCTTCCAGGGCGACGTGGCCATCACCAACCTCGGCGACCCGATCGGCGACTGGAAGCTGGAGTTCGACTTCCCCGACTCCGGTCAGAAGATCGCGTCTGGCTGGAACGCCACCTGGACGCAGTCCGGCGCGCACGTGACCGCCACCAGCTTGCCCTACAACGGCTCACTCGCGACCAACGCCACGGCCAGTGGCATGGGATTCACCGCGAGCCTCACCGGCGCCAACCCGGTGCCCACCACCTTCTGGCTCAACGGCGCCATGTGCAGCGGACCCGTGCCCCTCAGCCCCAGCCCCAGCCCCACTCCCACTCCGTCGCCGAGCCCGAGCCCGAGCGTGTCACCGAGCGCCTCGCCGAGCCCGAGCGTGTCACCGAGTGTGTCACCGAGCGCCTCGCCGAGCCCGAGCGTCACCCCCACGCCGGGCACGCCGCGCCCCGGCGTCGGACCGTGCACGCCGGGCGCGACCTACCCCAACCCGCTGCCGTCATCGTCGGTGACCGCCACCAAGATCCGGGACGGGTTCAACTTCGTGGAAGGCCCGGTCTGGGACGCCACCTCCCAGACCCTGCTGCTGTCGCTCATGCGCGACGGCACCGGGTCGGAAGGCGTCCAGCCCTCGGACGTACTGCGGTTCACCGAGCCGAACACCTTCGAGACCTTCATCCCCAATGCCGGCAGCAACGGCCTGGCCCTCAGCCGGGACGGCGGCACCCTGCTGGCCGCGACACACGACCAGCGCAGCGTCTCCTCCTTCCGCCTGTCCGACCGGACGCGCGGCGTGGTCGCCTCCTCCTACCAGGGCCGCGTCTTCAACTCACCCAACGACCTCACCGTCGGCGCCGACGGCACCGTCTACTTCACCGACCCCGACTTCCAGCGCGCCAACCGGCCCGACCAGATGTCCGGCCGCACGGGGGTGTTCCGGGTCAAGAACGGCGTCGTCTCGCTGATCGACGACACCATCCGGGAGCCGAACGGCGTCGCGCTGTCCCCCGACGGCAGGACGCTCTACGTCGGCGGCAACGGCACGGGCCGGATCTACAAGTGGCCGGTCAACTCCGACGGCAGCGTCGGCACCCGCGCCGACTTCGCGTCCCTGAACGGTTCGGACGGTGTGACCATCGACTGCGCCGGCAACCTCTACCAGGCCTCCTTCAACGACGGCAAGGTCCACGTGTACGCGCCGTCCGGTGTACAGCTCGGCACCATCACCGCCGGACTGAACACCACCAACGTCGCCTTCGGCGGCCCCGACGGTCAGACGCTGTACATCACCTCGGGCACTCCTTCCCGTGGCGGGAACAGCGGCAACTTCGGCCTTTACCGGGTCCGGCTGAACGTCCCCGGCTGGCCGTACTGAGCGTCACAGGGTGTTGGCGTCACTGGGTGTTGGCGTCACAGGGCGTTGAGGAAGCGGGCGGCGGCCGGGGCGGCGACCTGCGCACCGGTGCCGCCGCCCTCGACCACGACGGCGAAGGCCAGGTCGCCCTTGTAGCCGATGAACCACGAGTGCGTAGGGGGGTTCTTGCCATCCTCGGCTGAGCCGTACTCGGCTGTGCCGGTCTTGCCGGCCGTGCCGGCGGGGAAGGAGACGCCGCTCGCGGTGCCCTCGCTGACGACGGCGGGCATGAGACGGCGCAGCGCGGACACCACCGCGGGCTCCAGCGGACGCGGGGGCGTGCCGCCGTCCGGGACGAGCGAGGCCGGGACCAGCCGGGGCTGCCGCCAGGTGCCCGCGGCGATGGCGCCGGCGACGGCCGCCATGTTCAGCGGGCTGGCCAGGACACGCCCCTGGCCGATGGCGGCGGACGCGAGGTCGGTGTCGTCGTGCGGCGCGGGGAAGGCCGCGTCCACGGCCGGCACCCCGATCTTGATGCTGGCGCCGAAACCGAAGTCGGAGGCCACCTTGGACAGGCGGTCGGCGCCGAGGCGCCGCACCGCCATGTCGCCGAACGTCGTGTTGCACGAGTGGGCGAAGGCGTCGACGAAGCGCAGCGTGCCGTAGTCGTGGAATTCGGCGTTGTGGAACGGGAAGCCGCCGATCGTCTTCTCGGCCGGGCACTCGACGGTCTGGCCGGGCGTGACGCCACCGGCGACCAGGGCCGAGGCGGTCACGATCTTGAAAGTCGAGCCGGGTGGGTACGTGCCGAGCAGGGCGCGGTTGTAGCCGCCCGGCTTGTTGACCACCGTGAGGACCTCGCCCGTGGACGGGCGCAGCGCGACGAGTGAGGCGGGCTTGTCCACGCCCTCCAGGGCCTGCGCCCCCGCCCGGTGCACCCGCAGGTCGAGGGTGGTCGGCAGCGGCTTGCCGGGCTTCGATCCGCCCTCGGCGAGCGTGGCGACCTTGGAGCCCGTACGGCTGTCGACCAGGTCGGCCCGGGCGGACGAGGTGCCGGTCAGGCGTGAGGCGTACTGCTCGCGCAGCCCCTCGGCGATCTGCTGCACGGAGCCGGGCGCGTCGGGAGTGTCGATGCGGGTGCCGTCGGCGGCGGTGATCGGGGCGCGCTCCGCGGGCACGGTGGTGAGCTTGACCCGAATGCCGTCGGTCATCCGGGGGTGGATGGCCGACGGCGTCCATGCCACCTTCCAGGCGTGGTCGTGCTCGACCAGGCGGAGTCTCCCGTCGTACGCGATGGGCAGCGGGCCGGTCAGCCGGGCCCGGAACCGCACGGTGTCGTCCTGGACGCTCGTCACCTGGAATCGCTGCCCGGTGAGCTTCAGGTCGTCGTGGAAGCGGCGGTACGCGCTTTCGAAGCCGGTCGGCGGGTCGGCGGCGAGCGTGCGCATCGCCGCGTAGTCCGAGCGTGACCAGGCAGCGAGGAAGTCCCGCGCGGTCTCCTCGGGCGATCCCTTCGTCCGCAGCGCCCACACCGTGACCCCCGCGGCCACCACCGGCACGAGCACCGCCGCCGTGACGTACGGCCAGCGCCTTCGCTCTCGCATGCGTCCCCCTTCGAGTCGAGTGCACGCCAAGGGCAGCAGACCACCCGGGAGTATGTCCAATATGGATATCAACGCGCTTCATGTGCGATTCGGATATGCTCCCAGCTCGTGGACCTTGTCCGGCACCTCGGCTACTTCCTGGTTGTGACGGAAGAGCTGCATTTCGGGAACGCGGCCGCGCGGCTGGGGATGGCCCAGCCGCCGCTGAGCCAGCGCATCAGGCGCCTGGAAGAGGAGCTGGGCGTGCGCCTGTTCGAGCGATCGAGCCGACGGGTGGCGCTCACCGAGGCGGGACGGCTGCTGGTGCCCGAGGCCCGGGAGATCGTCGCCAGGGTCGAGCGGATGCGCGACCTCATGTCCGACCTGGCGCGCGGCGACGCGGCGGTCGTGCGGGCGGGCGTCCCCGCCGACCTCGGCGCCGCCGTGCTCGCCGCGCTCATCGCGGGGTTTCGCGAGCGCCGCCCCGACGTACGGCTGTCGCTGACCGAGATGGGCACGGCCGCGCAGGTCGCCGCGTTGCTGGAGGGCAGGCTCGACGTCGGGCTGCTGCGCCATCCGGTCGCCGCGAACGGGCTCGCGTATGGGCCGGTGCTCGTCCGGCATCCGGGCGTCCTGCTGGCGGAGGACGACGAGCTGACCGCCTGGGCGACCGTGCACCTCGGCGACCTGGCCGGGCGGGACCTGGTGCTGTTTCCCCGGGACGCCGAGCCCGGCCTGTACGACGACACGCTCGCCTCGTGCCGCCGGGGCGGCTTCGTCCCGACCGACATCATCTGCACCGATCGTGTGGAGTTCGCCCTCGGCCTGGTGCTGTCCGGCACGGCCGTCGCGTTCGGCGCCCCCGCCGAGGTGCCGGGCGTGGTGTGGCGGCCCCTCGCGGGAACGCCCCTGGCCTGGCGCTGCTCTCCGGCCTGGCGGGCCGAGCCGGGGCCGTACGTGCGAGACTTCACGACCGTGGCCGTACAGGTGCTGAAAGAGAGCGCCGGCATGGTGGACGAAGGCGTGCCGCCCGCGCCGCGGGTGACGCCGCGCCCGGCGACCGGATTCCTCGCATGAACCCCGGCATGAACCCCGTGGAGCGCGTCTTCCGCAGCGCCGGCGTCACCGGGTGGTTGCACGCGGTCGACATCGACCGCGGGCGCGAGGTGGGCCTGGGGGCCGACCAGCCGGTGGTGCTCGCGTCGGTCTTCAAGGTGCCCCTGCTGCTGGAACTGCACCGCCAGGCCGAGCGCGGGCTGCTCGACCTCACCGAACGTGTCGGCGTGCCCGCGGCGGACCGTACGGCCGGGGGCACCGGGCTGGCGGCGATGCTGGACGACGCCACGCTGTCGCTGCGCGACCTGGCGTACCTGATGATGGCGGTGAGCGACAACACCGCGGCCGACGTGCTGCTCGCCCGGGTGGGCCGGGAGGCGGTCAACGCGCTGCTCGACGGCCTCGGGCTGACGGCGACGCGGGTGGTGCAGAACTGCCGCGACATGCTCGCCAGCCTGTGGGCGGACGCGGGCGTGGCGGAGCAGTCGGAGGTGAACCAGGCGTGCACCGACCCCGAGGTGGTGGCGCGACTGCGCGCGCTCGACCCGGCGCTGGGCAACCGGAGCACACCGCGCGAGATGACCCGGCTGCTGGCCATGATCTGGCGTGACGAGGCGGCCGGAGCGGCCTCCTGCGCGGCGATCCGCCGCCTCATGGCCCTGCAGGTGTGGCCGCACCGGCTGGCCTCGGGGTTCCCGTTCGACGACGTCGCGGTGAGCGGCAAGACGGGCACGCTGCCCACGCTCCGCAACGAGGTCGGGGTGGTCGAGTATCCCGACGGCGGGCGCTACGCCGTGGCCGTGTTCACCCGGTCGTTCAGCACGGCGCAGAACCAGCCGCGGGCCGACGCGGCGGTCGGGGCCGCCGCCCGGATGGCGATCGACCAGCTCAGAACCCACATATGACAGACCCGTTCTATGTGGGCGGGGAGGGTGACATGCGGCTCAAGCGTGGCAAAGATGGGGGCATGGTCGAGGAAGGCGCTCTGCTCTGGGAACCCACGCCCGACGTCGTACGTGCGGCCCGGATCACCCGTTACATGGAACGACTGGGCCGTACGGGGGATTACGAGGACGTCTGGAAGTGGTCGGTCGAGTCTCCGGCCGACTTCTGGACGTCTATATGGGACTACTTCGGCGTGGTCGGTACGCGTGGCGACGGGCCCGTCATCCAGGGAACGATGCCGGACGCCGAATGGTTCGCGGGATCGGCCCTGAATTACGCCGAGAACGCGCTGCGCGGCCACCCCGGCCGGACGGCGGTGATTTTCCGCAACGAATCGGGCAGCCGCTGGCAGTACTCGCTCGGCGAGCTCCGCGAGGAGGTCGCCCGGGTCCGGGCGGGCCTCGCGCGGCTGGGCGTCGGGCGCGGTGACCGGGTCGCCGCCTACGTCCCGAACATCCCCGAGGCCCTCATCGCCTTCCTGGCCACCGCCTCGCTCGGGGCGATCTGGTCCTCCTGCTCGCCCGACTTCGGCGCGCCCAGCGTGACCGACCGGTTCGCCCAGATCGAGCCGAAGGTGCTGGTCGCGGTGGACGGCTACCGCTACGGCGGCAAGGCGTACGACCGGTCGGAGGTGGTGCGTGAGATCGCCGGGAAGCTGCCGACGCTGCAGGCCACCGTCTGGATCCCGGTGCTCGGAGCCGACGTCCCCGATACTGCGCTGAGCTGGGACGACCTGCGCGCCGAGTCCGCACCGCTGGAGTTCGAGCGGGTGCCGTTCGACCATCCCCTGTGGGTGCTGTACTCGTCCGGCACCACCGGCCTGCCCAAGCCCATCGTCCACGGTCACGGCGGGATCGTGCTGGAGCACCTCAAGTCGTTGTCCTTCCACCAGGACCTCGGCGAGGGCGATGTGTTCTTCTGGTACACCACCACCGGCTGGATGATGTGGAACTACCTCATCGGCGGCCTGCTGGTGGGGTCCACCGTCCTGCTGTACGACGGCAGCGCGGCCCACCCCGACACCGGGGCCCTGTGGCGGCTCGCCGCCGAGGAGGGCGTGACCTACTTCGGCACCGGCGCGCCGTACATCATGGCGTCGATGAAGGCGGGGGTGAAGCCGCAGGGGCTCGACCGGCTGCGGGGAATCGGCTCGACCGGCTCGCCGCTGCCGCCCGAGGGGTTCGCCTGGGTATACGCCGACGTGAAGCCCGACGTGCAGCTCGGCTCGTTCTCCGGCGGCACCGACGTGTGCACCGGGTTCGTGGGGGCGGTGCCGCTGCTGCCGATCCGGGCCGGCGTCATCCCGTGCCGCTGCCTCGGCGCGTCCGTCGAGTCCTTCGACCCCGCGGGCGCCTCGGTCGTGGGCGAGGTGGGGGAGCTCGTCATCACCCGGCCCATGCCGTCGATGCCGGTCATGTTCTGGAACGACCCCTCGGGCGACCGCTACCGGGAGTCGTACTTCGCCGACTACCCGGGCGTCTGGCGGCACGGCGACTGGATCAAGATCCTTCCCGACGGCGGCTGCGTCATCTACGGCCGTTCGGACTCCACCCTGAACCGCGGCGGCGTACGGATGGGCACCAGTGAGTTCTACCGTGTCGTGGAGCGCTTCGAGGAGATCGCCGACAGCCTCGTCATCGACACCGGGCAGCTCGGCCAGGAGGGCAGGCTGCTGCTGTTCGTCACCCTGGCCGACGGCGCGTCTCTCTCCGACGAGCTGACGTCTCGCCTGCGTACGGCCCTGCGCACCGAGCTGTCGCCCCGGCACGTGCCCGATGAGATCCACGTGGTCCCCGGCATCCCGCGGACGCTGTCGGGCAAGAAGCTGGAGGTCCCCGTGCGGAAGATCCTGCTCGGCACCCCGGTCGAGAAGGCGGCCAACCCCGACGCCATGGCCAACCCCGACGTCCTCACCCATTTCGCGCCGCAGCAGTAGGACGCCGACGTTTATAAGTACGCTTCTATGAAGTCGGCTTCTTAGAAGTGTACTTATATGAGGGTTCCATGAAGCCTGCTCACGTCTTCGATCGAGATCGCGGAGCCGCTCGTGACGTTCTACGAGGCGATCATGCGGCCGTCCTGGAGCCTGCTGGAAAGGGGATGGGCCGACCGGGTGTGGCAGGCGGCCAGGCCGAGATTCACGTCTCAGGTGGTGGGCCCGCACTTCGAGCATGTGTGCCGGGAGTTCGCGCTCGCCCATGACTGGGGTGGCGAGTTCGCCGCCGAGGTCGCTGCGGGGATCGCACCCGGCGGCGGCAGGGGGCAGAACATCGAGGTCGACGTGATCGCCCTCGCGCCTCAGGACAACCACACGCGCAGGCTCTTGTCCGTCGGCGAGGCGAAGTGGTCGGAAATCATGAACGTAGGCCACCTGAAGCGCCTGGAGCAGGCCAGAGACCAACTGCACACGCGCGGGCTCGACACTCGCGACACCGTGCTCGCCCTCTACAGCGGCGCCGGTTTCGACGGCGCACTCACCGACGCCGCCGCCCGCGACCCCCGGGTCCTCCTGGTCGACCTGCCCATGCTCTACGACTGAGCCCGACGTTCGGGGTGGCGGCTACGGAAGGCTGGAGCGTGAGGCCGGTCTTGGTGCTGTGGCCCGGACGAAGCGCTCGCCCCATTCGCGGACGTACGCGACGAACTCCGGCGGACCCAGCACGTCGAACTCCGCGCCCACGTTGCCCAGCGCCTGGGTCGGCCAGTCCAGCGAGGTCGAGGTCATCGTGAGCAGGCAACTATCGTCGTCGACCTCTTGGACCGTCCCCCACTGCCCGACCGCCGTACGCACCCGTGCGGCGGGGGCGCGCACGAGGGCCTCGACCGTGTACGGCTCGGGCACGCCGGCGGCCGCCCTGACGAGCGCCGCCGCGTCCCGGGCGGGCAGGTCGCGCGGGCGGAAGCGGGCTCCCGTCGGCCGCGCCTCTGTCAGGCGGTCGAGCCGGAAGCTGCGCCAGTCGTGCCTGGTCAGGTCGTAGGCGACCAGATACCAGCGGCGGCCGAGGGTGACCAGCCGGTGCGGCTCGACCTCGCGTGAGGAGGGCTCGCGGCCCCGCGCGGCGTAGGAGAAGCGCAGCCGCTCCTCGTCACGGCAGGCCTGGGCGACGACGGTCAGCACGTCCACGGCGACGACCGGTTCCGCCGAGGTCGCGGCGACCATCGCCTCGCTCAGGACGTCCACGCGACGGCGCAGCCGGGGTGGCATGACCTGGACGACCTTGGTGAGGGCGCGGATCGCGGACGCCTCCATTCCCGTGATCGCGCTCCGCGCGGCCTCGCCCATGCCGACGGCGAGCGCGACCGCCTCCTCCTCGTCGAGCAGCAGCGGCGGCAGTACGGCGCCGGGCGCGAGCTGATAGCCGCCGTCGGTCCCGCGCGAGGTGTGCACCGGATATCCCAGCTCGCGCAGCCGATCGACGTCACGGCGCAGTGTCCGTTCGGAGACGCCGAGCCGGTCGGCCAGTTCCCCGCCCGCCCAGCGGCGGTGGGTCTGCAGGAGGGACAGCAGCCGGAGGGTGCGCGAGCTCGTGTTCGCCATGGTTCCAGTCTGTCGGCACTTCCGGTCAGGAAGTGGCCGGAAGCCTCCCTAGCGTGGATCTCGAAGCCCCACCCGGAAGGAACCAGTAATGATCAGTCGTGAGATCCGTTTGGCCGCGTCCGTCACCGGTGAGCCCGGCCCCGGCAACTTCACCCTCGCCGAGACCGAGGTGGACGGCGAGGTCGTCGTCAGGACCGACTACGTGGGCCTGGCCGCGACCTACCTGGAGCTCATGCGGGCCGACTGCCGGATCCCGGTGCCCGCCTGGCAGCCCGGCGATCGGGTGGGCGCCGCCGTCGTGGGCACCGTGATCCGGTCCGGCAGCCCGGAGCTGGCCGTGGGCGACCTGGTGCAGTCGATGACCGGCTGGAGCGAATACTCCGCGGGCCCGGCCGCGCAGTACGTCAAGCTCGACCGTGGGTTGTTCCCCGACCCCTCCTATCACCTCGGTCAGGGCGTGACGGCCTACTACGGGATGGCCGACGTCGCCGCGGTCGGGGAGGGCGACGTGGTGTTCGTCTCGGGCGCGGCCGGCGGGGTCGGCTCGCTGGCCGGGCAGATCGCCAGGTGCCGGGGCGCGGCCAGGGTGATCGGCAGCGCGGGCAGCCCGGCGAAGGCCGCCTATCTGGTCGACGAGCTCGGCTATGACGCCGCCTTCGACTACCACGAAGGTCCGGTGGCCGAGCGGCTGCGGGAGCTCGCGCCCGAGGGCATCACGGTCTTCTTCGACGTCGTGGGCGGCGAGCAGTATGACGCGGCGGTCCAGGCGGCGCGTCCCGGTGCCCGCTTCGCGCTGTGCGGCTCCCTGTCCCACCAGCTCGGCGGCGACGCCGACCGCTTCCCCGAGCCGGACCGCGCGGCGGCCGAGGCCCGGGGCATCGAGCTGCTGCCGTTCTCCTGCCACCACACCCCGGAACAGGTCGCGGCCTGGCGCGAGCACTTCGCGCGCTGGTTGGAGGAAGGCCGTTTCGTCTTCCCGCAGACGGTCGTCGAGGGCGGCATCGAGCAGGTGCCGGGGGCGTTCCTGTCCATGCTCAGGGGTTCTTATCGGGGCAACGTCGCGGTGCGGCTGGCGTGAGCGTGCTTTCCCCGCGCGCGCTCAACCGGGCGCTGTTGCAACGGCAGTTCCTGACGGAGCGCACCGGCCGGACCGCGCCGGAGGTGATCGGGCATCTGGTCGCGATGCAGGCCCAGGAGCCGAACTGGCCCTACGTCGGGCTGTGGAGCCGCATCCACGGCTTCACCCAGGCCCAGCTGAGCGTCCTGCTGGAGGAGCGGGCGGTGGTCCGCTCGGCGCTGCTGCGCAGCACGCAGCACCTGGCCGTGGCCGGCGACTTCCGCCGGTTCCGGCCCGTGCTGCAACCGGTTCTCGACCGTACGGCGAGCACGTCGTACTTCAGGCGGGTGAGCGGGGGACTCGACACCGACGCGCTCACGGCGGCGGGAGCGCGGATCCTGGCGGGCCGGACGCTGCCCCGGCGGGAGCTGGCCCGGCTGCTGGCGCTGCGCTATCCCGGCCGGGAGGGGAGGATCCTGGCCGGGGAGGTGGAGCTGAGGACCCCGCTGGTCCACACCCCCGAGACCGCGACGTGGGGCCGCTGGGGCACCCGGAACGCCATCGCGGTCACCCGCGCCGAGGACTGGCTCGGCGCACCCATGGAACCGGCTCCGGTGCGGGACCTCGTCCGCCGCTATCTGGCGGCCTACGGGCCGGCCGGTGTCATGGACATGCAGGCGTGGTCGGGGCTGACGCGGCTGCGCGAGGTGGTCGACGCCATGCGCGGCGAGTTGCGCCGCTACCGCGACGCCGAGGGCAGGGAGCTGTTCGATCTGGAGAGCGCACCGGAACTGCCCGACCCCGAAACGCCGGTTCCCGTACGGTTCCTGCCCGCCTTCGACAACCTGCTGCTCGGCCACGCCGACCGGACCCGCGTGATCGGCGACGCCGACCGCAAGCGGGTGATGCCGGGCGCGGCGATGGTGCTGCCGACCTTCCTCGTGGACGGGTTCGTCCACGGCAGCTGGTCGGTCAAGGACGGCACCCTGCGCCTCGTCCCGTTCCGGCCGTTGGGGACGGCCGAGACGAACGCGGTGACGGAGGAGGCCGAACGCCTGCTGCCGTTCCTGGGAGCCGCGAAGCTCGCGTACGGGTAAGGCGGTCAGGGGACGAGGGCGTACGCGCGGACGGGGAAGGTGCCCATGCCGGACACGGCGACGGGCGCCGCGTGGAGCCGGAACCCGGTGTGCGGCAGCCGTTCCAGCCCGCGCATGTGCTCGATGATCGGAATGCCGGCGGTGAGCAGGGCGGTGTGGGCCGGGCGGAGCCCGTCGGCCATGTCGTCGATGTTGACACTGTCGATCCCGACGACGGCCGGTTGCCGGTCGGCGAGCAGGGCGGCCGCGTCCGCCGTCAGGAAGGGATGCTCCGGGTCGCCGTAGGCCGGGCTGCCCCAGTGCCTGTCCCAGCCCGTACGCAGCAGGACCGCGCGCCCCCTGACGTCGTGGTCTTCGAACGCGTCGACGCCGATGCCGCGCCGGGGGGAGCCGGAGACGTCGATCAGCAGACCGGGGACGTCGACCAGCCGGGACAGGTCGATCTGGGCCAGGTCCTCGCCCTCCGCGAGCCGGTGGAACGGAGTGTCGAGGTATGTGCCGGTGTTCGCCACCATCGTGATGCGGCCGATCTGGAACTCGGTGCCCGGGGCGTAACGGCCCCGGGAGTCCTCGCGCGTCAGGTGATCGCCGATCTCCGGGGCGGGCAGGCCCGGATAGGTGATCATGCCGTGCCTGACCACATGACTGAGTTCGACGACACGGCCGCGCGGGTGCTGCTGATCCTCGGATGTCACGTGTTCATTGTCGACGACGTCGCCAGGACCCGTTCGTACGCCTCCTGGAGCAGTTGGGAGGCGCGCGGGCGATCGGGGTCGGGGCGGGGGATGCCCAGGTGCGCCTCGCGTAGTTCGTCCATCAGGTTCTCCCAGAGGGGCGGGCCGCCCTCCTCCAGCAGTCGCGCCCGGATGGTCAGCTCCGGTGTCGTCGGCCGATGGCGCAGGCCCCAGGAGCCGAGCGCGACCATGACCGGGACCGTCTGGATGCCCGCCTCGGTGAGGCTGTAGGTCCCTCGCCGTCCTCGTCCCGCTTCCTCATGCGTCAGCAGGCCTCCCGCGACGAGGGCCTTGAGGCGGCTGCTGAGGATGTTCGACGCGATCCCCTCGTCGGAGTTGGCGAGCAGGTCACGGAAGTGCCGGCGCCCGCCGAAGACCACGTCGCGCAGGACGATGAGGCTCCATCTGTCTCCGAACGCCTCCACCGCCGCGTTGATCGCGCATCCCGACCGCGGCTCGTCTCGCATGACCGACCTCCAACTGATTGCGTTTTGCCATCACCTAGTCTACGCTCAATCCCAGTAGTTGCAATCCGCAAGCAGTGGCCGAAAACGGGAGATCAGCAATGTCTCGTGTCAGAGTGCACAATTTCTCCGTCTCTCTGGACGGCTTCGCCACGGGCGAGGGGCAGAGCCTCGACGAGCCGTTCGGCCACGCCGGCGGACGGCTCCACGAGTGGTTCTTCTCGACCCGGACCTTCCACGCCATGCAGGGGAAGACCGGCGGGAGCGCCGGGGTCGACGACGCCGTCACCGGCACGTGGGACGCGGGCATCGGCGCGGAGATCATGGGCCGCAACAAGTTCGGCCCTCAGCGCGGCCAGTGGGAGAACCACGACTGGACCGGCTGGTGGGGGCCGAACCCGCCGTTCCACACGCCCGTCTTCGTCCTGACCCACCACCCCCGGCCCTCGGTGGAGATGGAGGGCGGCACCACGTTCCACTTCGTCGACGCCACCCCCGAGGAGGCGCTGCGTCAGGCCCGCGAGGCCGCCGGCGACCTCGACGTGCGGATCGGCGGCGGGCCGAGCACCGTCCGCCAGTTCCTCGCCGCCGACCTGATCGACCACATGCACATCGCCGTCGTCCCGATCATCCTGGGCCGTGGCGAACGCCTGTGGGACGGGCTCGAAGGGCTCGAGAAGCGCTTCCGCATCGAGTCCGTGACCACCCCGAGCGGCGTCACCCACATGACCTTCACACGACGGTGAACCCCTGAAAGGCTGACAGACATGACCGAGAACATCACGTCCAAGGACGGCACGACCCTCGCCGTCGACGCGATCGGCCAGGGCGCGCCGGTGATCCTCGTCGGGGGCGCCTTCAACGACCGTTCGACGGTGGCCGGGCTCGGCGCCGAACTCGCGTCGGCGTTCACCGTCGTGACCTACGACCGGCGGGGCCGGGTGGGCAGCGACGACAAGAGCGACGACTACCAGGTCGCCAACGAGATCGACGACCTGGCGGCCGTCATCGAGCACGTGGGCGGCCGGGCCTCGGTGTTCGGGCACTCCTCCGGCGCCGTCCTCGTGCTTGAGGGGGCCATGCGCGGGCTGCCGATCGACCGGGTGGCCGTCTACGAGCCGCCGTACTGCGCCGACGAGAACCAGCCGAGGCCGGCGGCCGACATCTACGACCGGCTCAAGGCCCTGGTGGCCGCCGGTGACCGCGACGGTGCGGTGGAGCTGTTCCTCCACGAGGGGGTCGGGGTCCCGGCCGAGGCGATCGCCGGGATGAAGGCCGGGGAGGAGTGGGCGTTCCTGGCCGACAAGGCGCCCAGCCTGCCGTACGACGTGCTGGTCAGCGCGCCCTGGCAGGTGATGCCGTACGACCGGCTCGCCGGGATCGGTGTGCCGGTGCTGGCGGTCTACGGCGACCAGACCGCGCCGAACCTGGCGGAGGGGACGAAGGCCGTCGCGGCGACCGTGCCCGGCGCCGAGCTCCTGGTGATGCCCGGAGAGGACCACGGGGTGCTGCACCGGCCGGCGGCGCTGGCGCAGATCCTCACCAAGTTCTTCGGCTGAGCACATACCGGTGCCGGACGCCGGAAATTGTCGGAGCGGGCGGATACCTTCGAGTCGGCATGCGAATCGACGGCGCGACCACAATCGGCACTGGGCTGATCGGCAGGGAGCACCCTGCCGCGATGCTGCGCGCCGAGATCACACGGGCGGTCGGCAGCCACGGCGGCCTGACGCTGGTCGCCGGTGAGGCCGGCATCGGCAAGACCACGCTTGTCACCAGCGCGGTTGAGGAGGCCAGGCGTCTGGGCGCGCTGGTCCTCAGCGGATCGTGCTGGGACTCCGACAGCGCCCCGGGCTACTGGCCGTGGGTGCAGATCCTGCGCGGGCTGCGACGGTGCGCCGCGCCCGAAGAGTGGGCGGCGGCCGAGGACGCCGCGGGCGCCGGACTGGCCGCGCTGCTCGGCGAGTCGCCGAGCGCCGACGCGGCCGAGGGCTTCCGGCTGTACGACGCGGTGACGAGCGCCCTGGTGGCCGTGTCGCAGAGCCGTCCCCTGGTGGTGGTGCTCGAAGACCTCCACTGGGCGGACGTCGCGTCGCTCAGGCTGCTGGAGTTCGCGGCCCAGCACACCTGGTTCGAGCGGATGCTGCTGGTGGGCACCTACCGCGACGTGGAGGTGGAGTCGGCGGACCATCCGCTGCGGCCCCTCGTGCTGCCGCTCGTGGCGCGGGCGACCACGGTCACCCTGACCGGGCTCGAACGCGAGGAGGTCGGCGCGCTGATGACCCGCGCCGCCGGCCGGAATCCGTCCGCCGACCTCGTCGCCGAGGTGCACCGGCGCACCGGCGGCAACCCCTTCTTCGTGGAGCAGACGGCGCGGCTGTGGCGCAGCGGCGGTTCCGTCAGCACGATCGCTCCCGGCGTCCGCGACACCCTGCTGCGCCGGCTGTCCCTGCTGCCCGCGCCGGTCGTGGACCTTCTCGCCACCGCCGCGGTGCTCGGGCGTGAGTTCCATCGCCAGGTGCTGGCCGCCGTCGCCGCCCTTCCCGTTCTCCAGGTGGAACGGCTGCTCGACCAGGCGGTGGCCGCCCGGCTCGTGGCGGCGAAGGGCGGGGAGGAGTTCGCGTTCGCGCACGACCTGGTCCGCCAGACGCTCTACGAGTCTCTCGACGAGAAGGCGGCGTCCCGGCGGCACGCCGCGGTCGTCCACGCCGTCGACCGGTCGCCCGGCCTCGCCGAGCACGTGCTCCCCGCCGACGTGGCCCGGCACGCCTACCTCGCCGGTGACCACGTCGAGCCGGCCCACGCGGTGGACCGGCTGCTCGCCGCGGCCCGTGACGCCGCCGCACGCCTGGCCGCCGAGGAGGCGCTCGGGCACTATCGCAGGGCGCTCGAACTGGCCGCCGTCGCCGGCGAGCCGCGCCGGCGTGTCGTGGTCGCACTCGAACTCGGCCGCGAGCTCTACCACGGGGACGAGCGCGACGGCCGGCGTACGTTCGAGGAGGCGGCCGCCGTCGCGCGGGAGACCGGCGAACCCGAGCTGGTCGCCCGGGTGGCGCTGTCGGTCTACGCGGCCTGCGGCGGCGACGGCGGCCCGCTGGTCGCTGACCTGCTGCGGGAGGCGCACGGCGATCTGGTCCGGGACGGCCGGCCCCCCGACGAGGAGCTCTCCCTCGACCACCTCGCGCGGGAGCTGGCCATCCATGTGGCGCTGCTCGCCCGGCGCGGTGAGGACGACGAGGCGCTGGCCTTCAGCCTGTGGGCCTTCCACGACGCCATCTGGGGCCTGGGCACCGCGCCGGAGAGGGTGGCGCTCACCGGAGAGCTGCTGGCCCTGGCCCGCCGTACGGGCGACGTGGAGATGGAGAGCATCGCCGCCGCGTTGCGCTGGGTGGCTCTGCTCGAGCAGGGCGACCCCGCGTATCTCGGCCAGTTCCGTGAGTTCGTCGCGCTCGGCGGCAGCGCCGACCTGCCGCGCCTCGACATGGCCACGGCCAGCGACCGCAGCATCATCGCCGCGCTCACGGGCGACTTCGGCCAGGCGGAGAGCCTGCTCGACGAGCTCGCCCGGTTCGAGCACGGGCACGACCACTTCGCGTACATGCTGGACCACCACCGCTGGGCGGTGCGGATGCTCCAGGGCCGCGACGACGGCCTGGACGAGATCCACCGTGCGCTGCGCAGGAGCCGGCACCCCTGCCCGGGCCTGCTGGAGGCGATGACCGCGCTGCGAAGGGGAGACGGCGCGACCGCACTGCGCCACCTGCGCGACACCATGGCCAGAGGCGAGCCGCGGCGTTCGATACAGCCCCTGTGGCTGCGTTTCCAGGCCATGGCCGCCGCGTGGTCGCGCGACCCGGAGCTGTGCGAGAAGGCCAGGGCCGAGCTCGACCCCTACCTCGGCAACTGGGCGGTGTCGATGTACGGCTGGGACATCGGCGGCCCGGTGGTCCTCCTGCGTGCTCTCGTCGACGCGGCGCAGGAACGCTGGGACGAGGCGATCGACGGGTTCACCGCCGCCTGGCACTCCGCCGAGCTGCTTCTCGCCCGCCCGTGGTCCGTCGAGGCGCGGGCGCATCTCGGTGAGGCGCTGCTGCGCCGGGGCCGCCCGGGCGACGCGGAGGAGGCCGGGAAGCTGCTGGACGACGTGGAGGGCGAAGCGGGCCGGCTCGGCATGCGGCACGTTCTGGAGCGCGTCCGAAGGAGCCGTACGCCCGGCCCCGGAGCCGAGTTCCGGCGGGACGGCGCGGTCTGGACCCTGGGGTTCGGCGGCCACACCGTTCACCTGCCCGACGCCAAGGGCCTGCGCGACCTCCACTGCCTGCTGCACCACCCCGGGGCCGACCTGCCCGCCGTACGGCTGCTCGCCCCGGAGGGCGGGGAGCTCGTCGTCGCCGCCCGGGGGATGGGCGGCGACGCCGTCCTCGACGAGGAGGCCAAGGCGCGATACCGGCACCGGCTCGCCCTGCTCGACGAGGAGATCGACCGGGCGGCCGAGCGGGGAGACGACGGCCGGGCGGCCGAGTTCGACAGGGAGCGGGCGGCCCTGCTGGCCGAGCTGCGCTCCGCCTCCGGTCTCGGCGGGCGTGACCGCCGCCTCGGCGACGAGGCCGAGCGCGCCCGCAAGGCGGTCACCGCCCGAATCCGCGACGTGCTGCGCAAGCTCGACCGGCTTCATCCCGCGATGGCCGCCCATCTGCGTGCCGCCGTGTCCACGGGAGCCACCTGCCGTTACCAGCCCGACCATGGGATCACCTGGCGCCTGTGACCTATTTGCGGTTGTAGAGGCGCATGGTCAGCGCCCCGAAGACCACGATCGACACCGCGCCGCAGACCAGCACCCAGGTGATCTCCCCGGTATCGGGGCTGCCCGCCATCAGCGAACGCGCCGCGGTGACCAGGTGGGAGATGGGGTTGATCCCGACGAACGCCTGCAGCCAGCCCGGCATGGTCTGCGGGTCCACGTAGACGTTGCTGAGGAAGGTGAGCGGGAACAGCACCAGCATGCTGACGCCCATCACCGACTTCTCGCTGCGCAGCAGCAGCCCGAACATCGTCCAGATCCACGAGAACGCGAACGAGAAGCCCACCAGCAGCGCGATCGCGGCCAGCACGCCGGCGACCCCGCCCTGCGGGCGGAAGCCCAGCACCAGGCCGACCACGAGGATGACCGTCGCGGCCATCGTGTAGCGGAACGCGTCGCCGAGCAGGTAGCCGACCATGGTCGACGGCCGCCAGATCGGCAGCGTACGGAAGCGGTCGAAGACGCCCTTCTCGATGTCCTTGTTGACCTCGACCCCGGTGTACATCGTGATCATCACGACGCTCGTCACCATGATGCCCGGCAGCAGGAACTGCAGATACTCCGTCGGCGAGCCCGCCAGCGCACCGCCGAACAGGTAGGTGAACATCAACGTCATCATGATCGGGAACGCGGTGACGTCGAACAGCTGCTCGGGCACGTGCTTGATCTTCAGCATCGCCCGCCAGCCGAACGTCAGCGAGGCCGACAGGGCGCTGGGGCGCGACGGACGCGCCCCGGGGGCCAGCACCGCGCCCAGCGTGTCGGCCGCGGGGACGAAGGACGTGCCGGTCTCGGTGGTCGTGGCGCTCATGCCGCGATCTCCTCCATCTTCTTGTCCGTCAGTGCCAGGAAGACTTCGTCGAGGCTGGGCTGACCGAGGGAGAAGTCGTCCACCACGATGCCCGACGCCGCCAGCGCGGCGAGGGCGCGCGAGGCCCGCTCCGCGCCGGCGTCCGCGTCATCTCCGGGGATGCGGGCGGTCAGGGCCAGGGGATCGGCCTCCAGGTGGACCTGGGTGTTCAGCTCCCTTGCCAGCACCCGCTCGGCCTCGGGCCGTTGCGCGGCGTCCCGCAGCCGTACGTGCACCGAGCCTGAGCCGACCGACGACTTGAGCTCGCCCGGCGTGCCCTCGGCGATGACCCTGCCGTGGTCGACGACCGCGATGCGCCCGGCCAGCCGGTCGGCCTCGTCGAGATACTGCGTGGTGAGCAGCACGGTCGTGCCGTGGGCGACCACGATCCTGACGATGTCCCAGACCTGGTTGCGGCTGCGCGGGTCGAGGCCGGTCGTGGGCTCGTCCAGGAACAACAGGTCGGGTGTGTTGAGGATGCTGGCCGCGATGTCCAGCCTCCTGCGCATGCCGCCCGAGTAGTTCTTCACCTGCCGGGCGGCGGCCTCGGTCAGTCCGAACGCCTCAAGCAGCCGCATGGCCCTGTCCCTGGCGGCGGCCTTCCGGTGGCCCAGCAGCCTGCCGAGCAGGACCAGGTTCTCCATCCCGGTCATCTCCTCGTCCACCGAGGCGTACTGACCCGTCAGGCTCACCCGGCTGCGTACGGCGTCGGGCTCGCGCAGCACGTCGTGGCCGAACACCCTGGCCTCGCCGCCGTCCGGGCGCAGCAGGGTCGCCAGCATCTTGACCGCGGTGGTCTTCCCCGCCCCGTTGGGGCCGAGCACGCCGTACACCGTGCCCGCGGGCACCGTGAGGTCGAGCCCGTCCACCGCGCGGTTCTTGCCGAATGTCTTGACCAGGCCCGAGGTCTCTATCGCCAGGTCTCGCATGATCTGTCGTCTCCATTCCGTCCAGCCGTTCACGGAAGAGGCGCCAGATCCGGGGCAGGGCCCGCTAGATCCGATCTAGCGGCCGTGACATCTGTCGTGGTCGGGTCGTGACAGACGGCGGAGGTCCGCACCGGGGCGGTGGCGAAGGCTTGTCGCATGGACATTCACGAAGGCGCCCCCGCTCTGTCCGTGGCGGGGCTGCGCAAGACGTACGGCGAGACCCGCGCGGTCGACGGCATCGACCTGGTGGTGGACAGGGGGGAGGTGGTGGCCCTGCTCGGCCCCAACGGCGCGGGCAAATCCACCACCATCGACATGGTCGTCGGGCTGGCCCGCCCGGACGCCGGGGAGATCGCCGTGTTCGGCGCGTCTCCCCACGAGGCGGTGCGGCGCGGGCTGGTGGGCGTGATGCCGCAGGAGGGCGCGTTGCTCGACGACGTGACCGTCCGAGAGACGGTGGCGCTGATCGCCTCCTTGCACCGGGCGCCGCTGCCCGTGGAGGAGGCGCTGAGCCGCGCCGGAGTGGCCGACCTCGCCGACCGGCGGGCCGCGCTGCTGTCCGGCGGCCAGAAGCAGCGAGTCCGGTTCGCCATGGCACTGGTGCCCGGCCCGGACCTGCTGGTGCTCGACGAGCCGACGGCGGCCATGGACGTGACGGCCAGGCGGGAGTTCTGGCAGTCGATGCACGCCTTGGCCGAGACCGGCCGGACCGTCCTGTTCTCCACCCACTACCTGGAGGAGGCCGAGGCGTATGCGGACCGGGTCGTGCTGATGCACGCGGGCCGCGTCGTGGCCGACGGGCCGGTGTCCGCGGTCATGGCCGAGGTGTCCGGCCGTACGGTGACGGCGACCGTGCCCGGCGCCCGCGCCGAGGACCTGGGCGCACTGCCGGGCGTGACGGCGGCGCTCGTCCGCGACGGCAGGGCCGAGCTGCGCTGCACCGACTCCGACCTGGTCGTACGCGAACTGCTGACGCGCTATCCCGAAGCGCGGGACGTCGAGGTGGGCGCGCTGGGCCTGGAGGACGCCTTCCTCCGCCTCACCGGAGCTTCGGAGGCCGTGCGATGACCGGATACCTCAGGTTCGAGACCAGGCGGACCCTGCGGGACGCCAAGTTCCTGTTGTTCGCGGTCGCCCTGCCGGTGGGGCTCTACCTGCTGATGGCCGACCGTTTCATCGACCAGGGGGCTCCCGCGTCGTACGTCATGGGCGGCGTGGCGGCGTTCGGGGCGATGAAGGCGGCGCTCGACGTCGGTGCCCGCACGGCGGTGGAGCGCGGCATCGGCTGGCAGCGCCAGTTGCGGCTGACCCCGCTCAGCGGAAGCGGCTACCTGCTGGCCAAGGCGTCGGTGGCGATGGTCGTGGCGCTGCCGCCGGTGGCCGGGGTGTCGCTGGTCGCCGCGCTCGTCAGCGGGGTGCACCTGTCCGCCGGCGGGTGGGCGGTGGCCGTGCTCGGCGTGTGGGCGGGCACGGTGCCGTTCGCTCTGCTCGGCCTGCTGATCGGCCAGTTCGCCACCGCCCAGAACCTGCAGGCGTACCAGGGGGCGGTGGTGCTGCTGCTCAGCTTCGTCGGCGGGCTGTTCATCCCGGTGAGCACGTTCCCGCAGGCGCTCGCGACGGTGGCCAAGGTCCTGCCGAGCTACTGGCTCGCGCAGGTCGGGCACGCCACCGCTCCCGGCGGTGACAACTGGCAGGCCGCGCTGGTCCTGGCGTTGTACGCGCTCGTGCTGGGCGCCGCCGTGGTCGTCCGGTATCGCCGCGCCACCGCGCGGGCCTAGGGTGACTGACGTGGGCGAGCAGGGCGTATGGGGGCGTTCGGCCTGGCCGGTGTGGAACCCGGCCCGGCCGGGGTCCCGTTCGGCTCACGTCCGCGGCGTCCTCGTGTTGTCGCTCTTCCTGCTCTGGCCGCTGTGGGAGGCGCTGGGACCGGACGGGGCCTGGCCGGAGGCGCCGGCGGTGCGGATCGCGATCGGGGCCGTCACGCTCCTGTACGCGGCGGGCTGGCTCGGCGCCATGGTCGCCGGGGTCCGCCTGCCGCCCCGGCGGCGGATCCTGCTCGTCGGGACGCTGTTCGCGCTGGCGGTCGTGGCGGCTCTGCTGCGCAACGGCCCGCTCTACCTCGGCCACGCCGGCGTGTTCGGCTTCGTGCTCGCGGTGGCGGCCTGGCTGCTCCCGGCCCGCTGGGGCGTGCTGCTCGCGCTGGCGACCTGGGTGGTTCAGGTGCTCACGCACTGGGCCGCCCCCGGTCCCTTCAACTGGGGACACGCGGGCGGGCTCGTCCCCGGGATCGTGATCCCGGTGGCCGTGACGCTGCTGATCCGGCTCGTCGTCCAGCTCGGCCAGGCCCGCGAGGAGATCGCGGTGCTGGCCGCGGCGGCGGAGCGCGACCGGCTGGCCAGGGACCTCCACGACGTGCTCGGGCACACCCTGACCACGATCACGGTGAAGACCGGCCTGGCCCGCCGGGTGCTGGAGAGCGGCGGCGACCCGGAACGCGCACTGGCCGAGCTGCGCGACGTCGAGCGGTTGTCCCGGCAGGCGCACAGCGAGGTGCGCCTGACCGTGTCCGGCCGCCGCCGTCCCTCCCTCGCCGTCGAGCTGGCGGGGGCCCGCGCCGCGCTCCGGGCCGCCGGGATCGGCGCCGTTCTCCCGTCGTCCGCGGACCGTGTCCCGGCCGACCTGGCCGAGCCCTTCGCGTACGTCCTGAGGGAGGGGGTCACCAACGTGATCCGGCACAGCGGCGCGACGCGATGCGAGGTGCTGCTCGGAGACGGCTGGCTGGAGGTGCGCGACAACGGCACGGGGCAGAAAACGGCCGCGCAGCACGCGGCGAAGCCGGGCAACGGCCTGTCCGGGCTGGCCGAACGGCTGCGCGCCGTCGGCGGGCGGATCGAGGCGGGTCCGCTGCCCGCGGGCGGCTTCCGGCTGCGGGCGAGCCGCGCATGATCAGGGTGTTGCTCGCCGACGACCAGGCGCTCGTACGCGGCGCGCTGGCGGCGATGCTCTCGCTGGAGCCCGACATCGAGGTGGTGGCCCAGGTCGGCTCGGGCGAGGAGGTCGTCGAGGCGGCGCGGCGCAGCCGGCCGGACGTGGCGTTGCTGGACGTGCAGATGCCGGGCAGGGACGGGCTGGAGGTCACCGCCGACCTGCGCGCCGCGCTCCCGTCCTGCCGGGTGGTGATCTGTACGACCTTCGGGCGGCCGGGCTACTTCGCCCGTGCGATGGAGAACGGCGCCTCGGGCTTCGTGGTGAAGGACGCGCCGCCTGAGCACCTGGTCGACACGGTGCGCCGGGTCCACGCGGGCCTGCGCGTGGTCGATCCCGCCCTGGCCGCCGAGTCGCTCGCCAGCGGGTCGAGCCCGCTGACCGCCCGGGAGCGCGACGTGCTGCGCGCGGCCCGGCAGGGCGGCACCGTGGCGGAGATAGCGCGGAGCCTGCACCTGTCCGCCGGGACCGTACGCAACCACCTGTCGGCGGCGATCGGCAAGACCGGCGCCGCCACCCGCGCCGAGGCCGCACTGATAGCCGACGAACACGGCTGGCTCTGAACCGTCACCGCAGCCACGGAAAAGCGAATGACCGGCAAGCGGCTCAGGGGCGACAATCGCCTCCATGTCTCAGCCGATACTGCGTACCGACCGCATCACGCTTGTTCCGCTGTCCGACGAACACCTCGAGCACGAGATCGAACTCGACGCAGATCCCGAGGTCATGCGATACCTCACGGGCCGCGCACGTACCCGTGAGGAGGTGGAGGCCCTGCATCGCCAGAGGCTCGCCGCCGCGGACCCCGTCGCGGGGCTCGGCTTCTGGGTGGGTTTCGTGGACGGGCAGTTCGTCGGCTGGTGGCTTCTGGAGCCGCCCACGCGTGCCGACCAAGGCCCGGTCGAAGGACAGGCCGAACTCGGATACCGGCTCCTGCGGCGCTACTGGCGCAAAGGCTTGGGCAGCGAGGGAGCCCGCGAGCTCCTTCGCTACGGATTCGAAGATCTTCGACTGACCCGCATTTTCGCCGAAACCATGGCGGTCAACGCCGCCTCCCGCGCGACGATGACCGCAATCGGCATGCGGCACGTCCGTACGTTCCACATGGACTGGGAAGAACCGCTCCCCGGCAGTGATCTCGGCGAGGTCGAGTACGCGATCACCCGAGAGCAATGGCTCGCTTTCTGATTAGGGTGTCGGCATGAAGGCAGAGATCGGCGGCACATCGGTGCATTTCGTCGAGCACGGCGACGGGATTCCGGTTCTGGCGTTGCACGGAGCGGGGGTGGACCATCGCGAGATGGTCGGTTCCCTGGAGCCGGTCTTCCGCGACCGGCCTGGTTATCGGCGCGTCTACCCGGACCTGCCCGGCATGGGGCGCACTCCGGTGCCCGACCGGCTGCGCGGCTCCGACGACGTGCTCGATCTCCTGCTCGGCCTGATCGACGCCGTCGTCGGTGACGAGGGGTTCGCGATCGTCGGCCAGTCGTTCGGCGCGTACCTGGCGAGGGGCATCGCCGCCCGACGCCCGGCCCAGGTCGCGGGGCTGGCGCTGATCTGCCCCCTCGGCGAGGAGTCGCGTGACGTGCCCGCACACGAGGTGCTGCACGCCTCGGCCGACGTGGCCGATGCGCTGAGCCCGGCCGAGCAGGACCAGTTCCGGGACTACTTCGTGGTGCAGACGCCTGCCACTCTTCAACGGTTCCGGGAGTACGTGGCTCCGGCCCTGCCCCTCGTCGACCGGGACGGCCTTGGGCGGGTGTTCGAACAATGGCGGCTGAGCGACACGTCCGCGGACGCGTCTCCGTACACCGGCCCGACTCTGATCGTCGCCGGGCGCCAGGACGCCACGGTGGGGTACGCCGGTGCCTGGGATCTGGTGGAGCGTTATCCGCGTGCCACGTACGCCGTCCTGGACCGGGCCGGCCACGCGCTGCCGCACGAGCAGACCGGGCTGTTCGCCGCGCTCATCAGCGAATGGCTCGGCCGTGTGGACGAGCATCGCGCCGCATAAGGCCCGGTCCGCTCACGGATTCGGCGGGTAAGGGTCGCTGCGCAGCCTGCTGTACATCCAGCCGTCGCGCCACTGACCGCGGAGGAACTCCACCGCGCGTAGGACGCCCTCCAGCCGGAAGCCGGCCTTCTCCAGCGACTTCTGTTCCGCGATGTTCTCCGGATGGGTGCACGCCTGGATGCGCTCGACCGGGGTGTGGGTGAACAGGTAGTCGCACAGCATCGCCTGAGCGCGCCAGCCGACGCCACGGCCACGCCAGTCCGGCAGCAGAGCGATCCCTATCTCCCAGTATCGGGAGACCCCGAACCCTCGGGCCGACCAGCTCATCATGCCCGCGGCCGTGCCGTCGACCTCGACGATGACCCTGCTGTCGTCCACGCCCAGATAGCCGTCGACGGCGAAGCGCCGCGCAGGAGCCTGCGCGTCGCGAAACCCCGACCAGTCCAGGCCGATCAATCCCGGCTCCGTGACGAAACGCCGGAACAGGGCGAGATCGTCCTCTGTCACCGGCCGCAGTCGTACCTCAAGCGCGCTCACCGTGCCGCCTCCCCTCGATGTACTTCGACACTAGCGCTGAGATCATCAGCCCGTGACGGCGCGAAGGGCGCCGGGGCGGCGTCCGGTGAGGCGGTCGAGCCTGGCGGCGGTGGCGTCGTCCGCGGGGAGGTAGGCGATCAGGAGCTGGCCGTCGTCGTCGGACACGCCGAGGGTCTCATAGGCCAGCCGTAGTTCGCCCGCCTCGGGATGCGCCAGCCGTTCGAGGCCGGTGCGCCTGGACGGGCCGGGCGGAGTCGTCAACCGGTCGGTGAAGGGGGCGCCGACGGCGAGGGTCAGTTCGTCGACGAGGTGCTCGACGTGCGTGTCCTCGTGGGAGACCCCCAGTTTCAGCCCGGCGAGCCGCTCGTCTGCGACCCGGTCCCACTCGGGATACGCGGCCCTGGCCCGGGGGTCGGCGAAGACGTACCGCACCAGGTTGGGCGGCCGGCGGTCCAGCAAGCCGATGGGGCCGGTGAGCCGCTCGTAGCCGTTCGTGTAGGCGAGCACGTCACCGAGCCGGTTGACCACCAGTGCCGGGGCGGGTTCGAGCCGGTCGAGCAGTGCCCGGACGGTGGGACGGACCGACTGCGCGGGCGGTCCCTGGCACGGGCCGACAAGCCGGCCGGCACCATCGGCCGCCTTGAAGTGATGGAGCAGATGGAGGCGCTCGTCGGCGGACAGGCGCAACGCGTCGGCGAGGGCGGCGAGCACCGGCACCGAGGGGTGGCGATCACGCCCCTGCTCGAGCCGGGTGAGGTATTCGACGCTGATCCCGGCGAGCGTGGCCAGCTCGGAACGGCGAAGGCCGGGGGTGCGGCGCCGGCCGCCGCCGGGCAGCCCGACCTCGGTGGGGGTGACGGCCTCGCGGCGGGCCCGCAGGAACTCGCCCAGAGTGTTGTCGCTCACGATCCGCAGGCTACCGAGCGGCCTCGTCTCCGAGCGTGGCCCTGCGGGGGCCAGTCTCGGCCCGGCCTCCCTCCGGCGGTCCCTGTCGCCGGATTCTTTGTTTCCACAGTCGTAAGGAGCGTTGAAATGGATCTGGGACTCAGGGGCCGTACGGTCATCGTGACGGGGGCCTCCGGCGGCATCGGCCGCGAGATCGCTCGCGGGTTCGCCGCCGAAGGGGCCGACGTGGTGCTCACCTATCACCACTCGCAGGCGGGCGCGGAGCAGCTCGCCAAGGAGATCGGCGGGCGCTCGCTCGTCACTCCGTACGAGCTGGACGACGACGAAGCGGCCCGCGGCCTGGTCGAGACCGTGCTGAGGTGGTCCGGCCGGATCGACGTGCTCGTCAACAACGCCGTGCACTGGGGCGCAACCGAGCCGGACGCGGACCTCCCCTTCGACGCCGTGCCCGACGAGAGATGGCAGAAGATGATCCGGGCCAACGTCGAGGGCGCGCTCCGGCTCAGCCGGGCGGTCGTCCCGTCCATGCGGGAGCGTGGATGGGGCCGGATGGTGCACATCTCGTCGAGCATCGCGGTCGACGGCATGCCCGGTGGGGAGTACTACGGCGCGGCCAAGGCGGCACTGCACGGTTTCAGCAGGTCCGCCGCGTTCGGGCTCGGGAAGGACGGCGACATCCTGTCCAACGTCGTCATGCCCGGCTTCACCAGGACCGAGACCAACGTCGCGATGGTCGAGCAGGCGGGCGGGCACTACAGCGCGCGGGCTCCGATCGGCCGCCTGCTCGACGCCGCCGAGGTCGCGGGCGCCGTCGTCTATCTGGGCTCGGCCGCCAACACCGGCATCACCGGACAGGCCATCAAGGTGACCGGCGGGGCCTGAAGGCTACATCTCAAGTACAAGTCACTTGTTTTTCCGTAGTAATCAGTACTAGCGTCGTATCCATGATTCTTGTCACCGGAGCGACGGGGCTCAGTGGATCGATCGTCGTCCAGGAGTTCGCCCGGCAGAACGCTCCCGTCCGAGCGCTGGTCAGAAACCCGGACAAGGCCCGGAAGTTGCACGGGCTGCCGGGCGTGGAACTGGTCGAGGGCGACATGCTGCGCCCCGAGACCCTGACGGCCGCCCTGCGCGGCGTGGAGCGCGTGCTCATGATCTCCTCGCCGAGGGAGCGGATGGTGGAGACGCAGTGCACCTTCATCGACGCGGCCAAGGCCGCTGGCGTGCCGCACATCGTGAAGTACTCCGGAAAGGAGTCCGGCGTCGGGTTCGATCCCGACAGCTTCATCGGGACGCACGAGCATCTGGAGATCGAGCGCCACCTCGAGGCCTCCGGCCTGGCCTGGACCCATCTGCGCCCGAGCCAGTTCATGGAGTTCTACCTGCCCGGCACCCTCACGGGTGTGGATCCTCATCGGCGGGAGCTGCGCATGTCCATCGGCGACAGCAGGCTGTCGCCCGTTGCCATCGAGGACGTCGCGAAGGTCGCGGTCGCGCTGCTGAACTCCGACGGCCACGAGGGCAGGGCGTACGACATGACCGGCCCGGAGGCGCTGACGATGAAGGAGGTCGTCGAGCACATCTCGGCGGCGACGGGAACCGCCTTCCGCCACGTGGAGCTGCCCCTGGAGGACAAGCTGCGCGAGTGCGCAGAGGCGGGGATGCCCGAACCGTCCATTCGGATCCTGCGGGAGCTGTTCGCCGAGCGCGGGCGGCGTCCCGAGTCCCACGTGCGGCTGGAAACCCACCGGACCTTCGGGGTGCGGCCCACGAGGTTCGCCGAGTTCGCCCGCCGCCACGCCACGGCGTTCCTCGGGCAGGCGGCCAGATGAGTTCCGAACTTCACGAGGCGGCCGCAGGGCCGGCCGAGGAGCGCGCCGTACGGGCCCTGTTCGAGGCGACGTCGGCCGCGTGGTCGGACGGCGACGGCGGCGCGTTCGCCGGCCGGTACGCCCAGGACGCCACCGTGATCCTGCCCGGGGTACACCTGCGGGGCAGGGACGGCATCCGGTCCGCCATGGGCGCCGCCTTCGCGGGGCCGCTCAAGGGGTCCAGGCGCATCCACACGACGGAGAGCGTCCGGTTCCTCGGCCCCGACGTGGCCCTCGTGATCACGCGGAGCGTCACCACGTTCGAGGGAGAGGCGGAGCCTCCGGCCGACCGGTGGGAGCTGGCGACCTGGACGCTCGTGCGGCGCGACGGCGAATGGCTCGTCGAGGCGTATCACAGCTGCCCGGCTGACGCTGAAGGGGGACCGTAACCGGACTACGGGAAAGCAAGCATCTGCTCCGGGATGAATAGGATGAGCGCGTGACCACGGCACGCACGTACGGCGACCCCTGCGCCGCCGCGCGCGCTCTCGACCTGCTCGGCGAGCGCTGGGCGTTGATGATCGTCCGGGATCTGCTCTTCGGCCCGAAGCGCTACAGCGACCTGCAGAGCGGTCTGCCCAACGCCAGTCCCACCATGCTCTCCCAGCGGCTGCGCGATCTGGAGGAGGGCGGGGTGATCCGGCGGCGCAAGCTGGGCCCGCCGGCGCGCGCGTGGGTCTACGAGCTCACCGAGTGGGGCCACGACCTGGAGCCGATCCTCGTGCACCTGGGCCGATGGGGCCGTCACTCCCCGCCGAAGGAGACGACGACGCCCCTCGGGACCGATTCGCTGATGCTCGCGGTGAAGAGCCACCTCGAACCCGCTCGACTTGGCGACCTCGATGCCACGTTCCTGGTCGACGTCGGCGGGGACGTCTTCACCCTCCGCGTGTCCGCCGGCGAGCTCGCGATCCGCCGGGGCGAGCCGGATCGGTGGGACGCGGCCCTGCGGACCGATCCCGCCGGCCTCAAGGCCCTGGTGATCGACGGAACGCCACCCGGCCAGGTCGGAGAGCGGCTGGAGATCACCGGCGACCGCGTGACCCTTCAACGACTGCTGGACGCCCTTCATCCGGGAGATCAAACGTGAGCCCGTCACCGGCATCGAATGAGGTGTCGTCCCTCCTCGGCTACCTGAACTGGAAGCGGCGGCACGTCATCGACATCCTGGACGGCCTGGACGAGGCCGACCTCCGGCGCCCGGTCCTTCCGTCCGCGTGGACCCCGGCCGGCCTCGTCCGCCATCTCGCCATCGACGTCGAGCGCTTCTGGTTCCGGGCGGTCTTCGGCGCCGATCCCGACGCGGTGGCCTCTCTCGCCACCCCGGCGGACGCGTGGCAGGTGCCCGGCGACCGGCCCGCCTCGGAGGTGTTCGACCTCTACCGCGAGGAGACGGCGCGCGCCGACGAGGTGATCGCCTCCAGCGGCCTGGACCAGGCGCCGCGCTGGTGGCCGGACTACCGCGACGACCGGCCGCCGCGCGACCTGCGCGCGGCGATCCTCCACGTCCTCGTCGAGACGGCGACCCACGCCGGCCACCTCGACGCGGTCCGCGAACTGATCGACGGCAGGCAATTCCTCGTCCTGGACTGATGAGAAGAGTCAGGAGGCGGGGCAGCGGTAGGCGGCGTGGCGGTTGGGGGAGCAGCACACCACGCCGCAGGTGAGGAACCGGCCGCCGGTCAGCCAGATGCCCCACTGCACGTCCACGCCGTTGATGAGCGCCTCGCGGGCGGTCTCCAGCCGGAAGTCGAGCCCGATCCTGGCCTCGTCGGCAGGGCGGAGGAAGGAGCCCTGTGCTGTCCGGTGGCGCTCCGCCAGCCAGGCGAGCGCGTCGTCGAGCGAGGCCGGGGAGGCGTCGATCCGGCGGGCCGGCTTCAGCAGCCAGTCGCACGTCCGCATCGGCGGCAGCGGGGAGCTCGTGAACGGCCCGGGGTCGGCGGGCGGCAGCGGCGGTCGCCGCTCGGCCTCGTTGCGCAGCTCTTCCCCGATCCCGCTCCACACGTAGCAGTGCAGGTGCATGACGCTCCGTACAGTGGGGGTGGCCCCTGCCTGCTATCACCGGGCAGGGGCCACCGTGCTCCTACAGTGTGGTCAGGCCGGCCGCGCGAAGCTCGGCACCGGTGAACCGGAGAGTCCCGGCATCCGGGTTCTTGCTGTCACGCAGGGCGAAGGCGTCGGCCTCGCCCGGAATCGGGGCCAGCTCGACGCAGGACTCCATGTCCTCCTCCTGCTGATTGCCGCCGCACAGCCGCCGGAAGCGCACTCCGGCGAGGTCGTGGTCGTACAGGTCCATCGAGTTCCTTCCTGTTGGTGGTCCCGCCCCGGACGGTTCGCCGGACGGGCGTCTTCATCGGGCCTTGCCGAGCAGCAGGTCCATCCACATCCGGCGCGCCCGCGCATCGGGCAGGCGTTCGGTCTCCCGGACCTCCGGCTTTGTGCCGCTTCGGTCCGTACGGCGGATGAACAGCAGCCCCCGGACGCGCACAGCTCGTACGCCAGCAGCGAGCAGTAGTCACAGGTGTGCGCCACAACCCGGACCCGGACACCGCGCCTGGTCTCGCCCATCCACCGGATCGCGATGTGCCCCGCCTGCTCCGGAGCCACATGCAACCCCGGGCAGCTGTCAAGGAGCTGACGCAAGGGTGGCCAGGCTTTCCTGCTCGGCGATGACCCGGCAGAGCTCGGCCAGGTCGTCGCCGTCGACGGTCCGGGCGGCCCCCGCCTCCTCGGCCGCCGCAGGGAAGGGCCGCTCGCGGGTCGCCCACAGTCGTCCGTGATCGCTCGTCATCACCCGCCAGCCCTCGGTAAGTGCGGTGCCCTTCCGGTTCGTCACAGCTCGGACCTCGATTCCTGATCAGGGGTCCTTGTCGGGCGCGGACCCTGTTCCGTGTCACCTGCTATGACAGCGCTGCGTAACCTTCCCGGCACAGGTGCGGATGAGGGAAACTGAGGGCGCCCAGGGATCACCCCCGGATCCGAGCAGAGGTGCAGGCGATGAGCGACGACCTACCGGCATGGGCCGTACGGCTGCGCGCCGAGCGGCGCAACCGGCTGTGGAGCCAGCGTGAGATGGCCCGCCGCCTGGTCGACGCCGCCGACGAGGACGTCCGTCCCCGCCTGCCCTCCCGGGAGACGATGGTCCGCCGCATCAAGGCGTACGAGGCCGGCCACAACCGCCCCGGCGACCCCTACCGCGTCCTGTACGCCCGAGCCTTCGGCCTCACCGAGGCCGATTTGTTCGGCGAGCATGACGGTCGCGGTTCTCAGGAGACTGACGACAATCTCGGCGTCCCCTGGCAGCGCCACGACATCCTGGACGTGAGCCAAACCGGCGTCGTCACTCATCTCCCTTATAACGCCCCTGTAGCCCCGGAGCTCGTCATGTATTTCCTCGAACAGCTTCCCGGCCACTACAAAGCGGACATGTGGCTGGGGCCTCGCCACCTCATCCCGACGGTGGCGACGCAGGCGGAGCTCATCAAGGAACTCGCTCAAGCCGCAGACGCGCCCGTGCGCCGCGGCCTCCTGGGCGCCGGCGTCGCGTACGCGGCACTGCTCGGCTGGCTGTATCAGGACGCCGGTGACCTGGGTCGTGCCCGAGCCTGGCGGGCCGTCGCCCTCGACATGGCGCATCGATCGCAAGACCCCCAGCTCATCAGCTACGCGCTCACGAATAAGGCGATGCTCGCGGTCGATCTCTACGACGGGCGTACAGTCGTGGACTACACGGAGGCGGCCCTGGCCGACGAGGCCAAGCTGTGCCCGAAGGTACGGATCCTCGCGCTGGTCCACCAGGCGCACGGACACTCGATGCTGCCCGCCAAAGACAAGGATCTCGTCGACCGGTTGTTGGACCGGGCGGCGGTGCTCGTCGACCGGGTCGACGACGGCTATCCCTGGGGCAACGCTTGCCATCGCACTCTCGGATACATTGACGTGCAACGAGCGACCGCTTATCTGCGGCTGGGCGCGTATCGCGAGGCAGTCGCCCTGTGGGATCGGATTCTTGGCACCGCTCCGGAATCGGCGCGCCGCGACAACGGCGTGTTCTGGGCCCGCCAGGCCGCCGCTCTGGCCGCCGTCCCCGAGCCGGAACGCGTCGTCCAGATCGCATCAGCTGCCGCGTCCGTCGTCGATGGGACCGGGTCGGCCCGGTTGCGCAAGGAGATCAAGGCGGTCGCGTGCCACGCGACCGCCTGGGCCAGCACTGGTCCCGGCCGCCAGCTGGCCGATATCGTCGCCCGGTTCGCCTGACCTCGTCGAACTTGGAGACGCCGGATGCCCCCTGAGCCGCTGTCAGAAGAGGAGATAGCCGCTCACCTGAGCGAGTTGCCCGGCTGGGAACGCCAGGGTGAGACCATCGTCCGAACGTTCAGGCACACGTACCACGAGTGTGTTCACTTGGCGATGTACGTCGCCGCCAAGGCCCGAGAGATCGGCCACCATCCCGACATCCACATCACCTGGCAGCGAATCCGCTTCGTCATCACCACACACGACGCCGGAAACCGCTTAACAGCTAAGGACTTCGAGCTCGCTCGCCACGTCGACGCAATCGCCGCAGGCCACGGCGCCGCGGCGATCGCAAGGTGATGGTCCGCCTGAGGCGATCACTCGCAGGTAACGTCGAAATGTGGAACTTTAGTCTCAGCCCATAGCGGCAGATTCTGAGCGGTCCGCCGTTCGAGAATCTGCACGTCGATATCAAGTGCCGTGACTAGCACGTGCATGGCAAGCAGGGGAGGGATGGCGTTGCCGATCTGCTGGGCGACGTCATTACCGAACCAGGGATAGTCGGCAGGAAACGTTTGGAGCCGCCCCGCCTCGGCATAGGAGAAGCGGGGGAGGCTCCTTTCGCCGCTAGGTGTCACCACGCGATTTCGAAATATTTTGCCAGTCACGGTAAAGGATGGCTCGGTGGAGGCGCGCCGGCCGCGAGCTTTCGGATCGCCGCCGGTGCCATAATTAGACACGACAACGAAAGGGTCTGGCCGGTTCAAGACGTCGTTCATAGCTACCCAAGGGAGCAGGTTCTCGGCTCCCTCGGTGCGCGACGTTCCCTTCCTGTATGGACGATGAGTAGGCGTAGGTAATGCCGCATCCGCGCCAAGGCGTGCGATTAGCACGGCTCGGCGACGTGTCTGAGGTACTCCATATTGCTCTGTTCGCAGCACCCCGTGCGCCACAGAGTAGCCCTCTTTATCGAGAATTTCTCCTACGGCTTCCCATACCGGCAAGACGGCCGGAACCTGCTCCAGGACGATTGCCCGATAGGGGTTTTCGGCCTTTATTGCTCGAAGTGCCCATCGTAAAGGTTCCAATACCAGAGCGGTCCGCTCGTCGGGTATCTGTTTTAGATCTTCGGTGACGTCGTCACCGTTTCCCATACGTTTAGCGAAAAGGAGTACTTCATCGAGGGCTTTGCGTCCATGCCCGGATCCTGCAACGGTGAATGTCTGGCAGGGCGGCCCGGCCGCTAGAACATCGGCGTTCGAGAAACAACTGGGCTCGAAGTGGCGTACATCGCCCTGTTCTGTGAGTAGTCCAGCTGCGCGTCGAGTGGCGCAAGCGTTTGGGTCCCACTCGATGCCGATGACAGGAATGCCTAGCCAAGTTGCTGCCACGTCGAGCCCGCCAGGGCCGGCGAACAGATCGATGATCCCGTACACATGATCTCCAGGCTGCCCGGCGATGTCACAGAGCGTAGAGCTGGCGAGTACCCGCCGTCGACAAACCGTTAGGGATCTTCATGATGTCCGAAAGCATACTCTTTCTTTGCGCACGTCCGCACGCTGCACGCTGAGACATGCCTGCCGAGCATGCCGGTCCCGACTCCGAGGCACTACAGCATGCAGCCACGTTCGACCTGTTGCTCCTCGGGGTTCCGCGCTACACGAGGACAAAGGGCTGAAGGGACCGTGCTTGGGTGGCAGCTCTTGCACGAGGCTGGCCAGGGCAGTAGAGAGAGCGGTCCCGGGACAGTGGATGTGTCGGTGATCAATCGGTTCCCGCGTACCTTGTACCTCATGGGGTCGAGAGCAGAGTCCTGGGCTTCGAGTGAAGGCACTCGGGCGAGCATGAGATCCAATCGGCCTCGCGATACCAAGCCTGAGCTCGCTTTGCGACGAGCAGTTCACGCTCTTGGCCTGCGTTACAACGTGGCCGCGCGTCCCTTGCCCGCGGTCAGACGGACGGCCGACATGGTCTTCCCCCGCATACGTGTCGCGGTCTTCCTCGACGGCTGCTTTTGGCACGGGTGCCCTGCACATCACAGTGTGGCCAAGACCAATGCCGATTACTGGGCGGAGAAGGTGCGCCGCAACCGCGAGCGAGATCTGGAGACCGATCGCATGCTCAGGGAGGCAGGCTGGTCCGTCATCAGGATTTGGGAGCACGAGAATCCTGTAGAGGCGGCACATCGAGTTGCGGAGGTGGTGCGAGCCATCCGGGCCTCTCGAGCTTTCGGTAAAGGACGCTGATCAGCCCCCCATCGCATTCGAGGAGTCGCCGAAGACCGCGGCTATCTTGGCCTGCCGTTCGTCCTCCGTCAGACTCGTTGTACTGAGCAGCGCGGTAACGCTCTCCCTAGCGGCGGCGCGAAGCTCAGCATCCAGTGATCGCTCGTCGAGGCACTCGAAGAGAACGAAGGGAGCCAGCCGAAGTAGTCTTTTCAGGAAGTCCTGCAAGGTTTTGCGTTCGTCGAATCCGCGAAGGTCGAGTCCGTTCCAAATGCGCAGGATGGCCTTGACTAGGTGAGGGCTGTTACCGAGCGCCCGCCGACGCGCATAGATTTGGTCGAATGCGGCCTCGCCGAGGATATTCAAGGCTGCATAAGGCTCAGGATCGTCTGAAGAACGCACAAGCTGGGCACGCCACCACATGCGTCCGAATACGTGCCGTGTGAGGTCGGTGCCAAGGACGCGGTCCCCGGGTGGTGCCGGATACCTCCAGTAGGCCACGTCTGGAAGCAGCACTAGGGCGAGGAAAGCCCACACGTCCCCAGAGGCGGCCTCGGCGGGCACGATCTCCATTTCGGTATGCAGAACCTCTGCGAGGCTCACATCGAATGCCGCCCGGAGTTCTCGATTTGATTCGTGCGGGAAACCTGAGTTCTTCGCTAGGTCCACCACCAACTGTCGCAGCTCGCGGAGCCTGGCCTCGGAGATTCGGTCACCTCCTGTGGCGACGTAAACGGCTGATTCATGACTGACGGCGGCGAGCTGCGTAAGGTCGGAAATAGGCAGGTGGCGGTAGCTGTAGTGCAACGGCCCCGCCTGGCCAGCAAGGAGTCGGGGGTAGAGCAGGCCCATCAAACATCCTCGAATATTTTGACTGCAGCCTGCAATTCTGAAGAGAAGAGGCTGGGGGAGTGGTTGAACCTGAGTCGGACATCGTTTATAGAGGAGCCCGGGAACAGGCGATGGAACAGCGACAGCAGCGTGGAACCCAAGGTGTCGTCGGAGAAGACCGCCTCGTCTTCGAACTCTTCATGCCGCAGCGCATGCTCGATCATTACGCGTGCGACGTCGGCATAGACCGCCGATAGAACGACTTTGTCGACGGGCCGCGGCTTCGCCGCATTCTGGAATGCGGTCGCCGTGGCGGCGTTCTTCTCGTTCACCAACAAGAGCAACGAGCCCATCGCTGCCCCGTGCAGAGTGCCGCCGATCTGGAGGTGCCAGGCTGCGCTTTCAGGGAAGGAGGTTTTTGCGAAGTCGATCACCGCCATCGGGAATTGTGGCGCATCGCCCTGAAGGCGCAGAAATCTGCGGTCGCTCCAGAGCACGGAGCCGCCGCGTCGAGGCGACGACGGCCCTCCTGCCGTGAGAGCCTTCGGCAGCACCAGGACCGTGTCCAGCATGAGTACCCCGCCGAGATCGGACCCACGGAGGTTAGTCGTGATCTCGACTTGCTGTAACCCGCCGCCTTCGATTCTTCTACGGGCTCCGGGGCCACGCAGATTGGATCCCGTGGCGGTCCAGACGATGGCCAAGGTGAGTGCAGTCTCGGGTGAGAGCCCTGTCTCGGCTCGGGCTCGGTCGACGTCGACCTGGACCTTGCGCCGCAGTCGTAGGTCCGTCTGGTAATCCCAATCGGACAAGGACTCGTGCAGCGGCATATCACCGTCCTCGGTCACCAGGAACCACGGCTCAGCTTGCACGACGTCCTCGGAGGGACGGCGGTAGGGCAGGGCGCGGCGGCTCATGATGCCTGCACGGGATCGGTGATGATGTCGATCTCTGTCATCGTGTCTCGTGCAGGACGTATTATCGCGCGCCAGATCAGGCCGTCACCGCCCGTAATATGGCAGGACGGAATCTCGTGTAAAGATCCTCTCGCGTCCTCCCACCCGATCAGAGTGGGCATCTCCGCGTTCAGCGGTGGGTCGGTTTCACGCCCGCTTGCGCCCACTAAAGCCACAGCTAGATCGACACGCACCAGCTGGCTTCCGGGCACAGGTAGACGGAACTCCTGGATCAACACCGGTGCACCGAACCGCTCACCGTGGTAGGGGTCCCCGATGTACTCGACCCGCGGCCGGCGTCGACGCGTGAGGTTCGGTCCCATTCCGCCTCCCTTACCTGCTCCTCCGGTGGGAGTCGTCGAGTCGTTCGCCGGCCGATCCGCAGTGCCTCCCTCGATGCCCCCTCCGCCCTCACCGCCCGCGGTTCCCGTATCGGTGCTGCCGGGTTTGCTGTACGCGGTGGCACCGCCCACACCCCATGCGCCGCCGATGAGCGAAGAGAAACGTGTGCTGGCGGCTCCCAGAGCGATCTTGGCGGAACCTCCCCGCACCCCGCCGCCGAGATCGAGTAGTCCGGCCAGCGCTTCATCAATGCGACGGAACGTCGTGTTAACGAAGGTGCTCTCCGGATAGTCGAGGGACTGGGGATTCCAGGCGTCGTGAGTCGGGGGCTCCGCTCTCGCGTACGTCTCGTCCATTTCGGGATCGGCCCGGAAAACACCGGCATAGTGCTGATACTCGCTCGAGGGCTTCGGCCCCGGCCGGTACGTCACCACGAGCTCGGCCGGACGCATGAGGCATATGTGATGTACGGTGTTTTCGATTTCCACCATGCGCGACGCATCGGTGGCCTCCAGGGCGGGTGCTGGCCGCTTAACCAAGCCGAGCCTACCTAGGCGTTTTTTGGGCTTGTAGCACTCCAATACCTTGCCATCGGGGCCGTGCATGGCTTCATATGCAGCGACGAAGAGGTTGAGCGGCCTAGTCTTGTGCGGGTCTGGAACCGGATAGTCAAGTCCGTCGCAAGTCACTGAGAAGCGCATCGCGGGTAGGCCATCGCCAACGGATGCTTCGAGCATCTTGGGCCATAGGTGCCATGAAATGGTCTCGGCGAGATAGGCGGCAACCACGGACGGCTCACGACCGCTCAAGTCCGGATCGATCACGATGACTGTGGTGCCGGTCTCCTCTGGCCTGAATGGTCTCAGACCGAGCTGGCGTGCCATGTCGTCGGCCTCTGCACCGACCAAAGGCTCGACGACTTCACCGCTGACATCGCCCCACCAGTGCCGGCCTGTGTATCGCGTGGGTCCGCCGGGCTCGTCGGCCACATAGCTGTTCCAGAGCGCGCAGCCCATCAGCCGGGTTTCATATCCGCCGTCCACTTCGCAACGCGTATGTAAGAGGACCGTTCCAGGCCGGGAGATGAGGTAGAAGATGCCCTTGCCGAACCCGTAGGTACCACCGCCGAGCTCGGTGTCGCGCGGCTCTCCGACATTACGCACGAAGGATACGAAATCGTGGTCTTTGGTCACGGCCTTATCGGCACGAGTGGGACCGCGGAGGCCGGTGGTACCGCGGTCTGATATCGCCATCACCCTGATGAGCGCAGGCTTCAGCGACTGACGGATCGGTAGATGTTCATTGGGAGGAGCGTTCTGCAACAGCAACTCGCGCCACGCTCCTGCATGTGCAGGACTTACGGTCCACATGCTGATCGCGTAGTCAACTGGTTGGGGACGGTGACGCAAGCGGGCGTCCCAGCTGTTCTGCGCCGATTCCCGAATCAGGATCGTCAGCAAGTCAAGCTCAGGACGACCGAGCTGGTTGCGTATTCCCTCCGCCACACTCGCGCCTTCGGGGGGAAATGGCTGAGAGAACCATGACACCTTCGTCATGAGGACTCCTGGAGTAGCGTGTTGAGATGTTCTTCCACTTGTTCTGGTCCCAAGGGGGTCGGCGGCTCACTGGAGAGGTCGATCGTGTAGGTGACGTCCCTGACCCTGATCGGGATGCCTGCCGCTGCGAGATCGTTACCTGTGAGCTTGGGGAACTCCATGCCTACTTGGTACCAGCGCTCTTCGATAGTGGAGAAGCGGACGTCCTGATAGAAGGCAGTGTCGGCGGAGCGATAGTTGGTGTTGGCAAGCAGCCTGAGTAAGGCGGCCTCGTCGTCGCAGAGCCTGAGCGCTCGGTCGACCAGTTCGGGAACGCTCTCGCCCTGATCGGATACTCGCTCCAGCTTGTAATAGACGAGTTGCAGAGTTCCGTCCACTGGCGGATCTAACTGTTCAAGTCCGTGGACACGAACTCGACGACCCTCGCCAGCGGTCGACGCCTTGACTTCGACTGCGGCGCCGCCTGCGGAGAAGTCGTGGTGATGGCCACGGGGTCCATGCCACAACCGGTGAGCGCTGCCATCCTTCTCGAACAGCCGAACGAGCACCTTCAGCTCCCCGTATAACCCTGCGAGCTGGTCGGCCCCGAGCGGTGCGCCCTTGGTCTGGAACAGCGCCTTCCACCGGTCCAGCACTCGGTAGAGGGCCTTGAGCGGTTTATCGGGCATCGCAGCGATCGTCTCCAGCACATCCGCGCACAGCATCGTGAATAGGTCATTCAGATCTGGACGCAGGCAGCAGAGGTCGGCATACGTCTGATAGGTGTCCTCGTCTTCGAGAGGGCGCTTCCGGAGTATAAGGACCGGCCCGTCGAGCCCCCGGCGTACAGGTTGTTGTGGACTAATCGGAACCAGAATGTGACGATGGCCCTCGTGATCTACTGCGGCTGACAGTCGGCCCTGGTCGCTGCCGAGAGGAAGCTCAGAAACTCGCACTTTGCGTTCTTTCGAGACCTGCCGGGACTCCAGTGCTATCCAGTGTTGATCAATAAGTTCGCGGTGCCTGTCCTTCACGGGGACTCCTCGGCCTCGATGGGGCTGAGGTCCTCTTCTTCGATCTCGACACCCGAGAGGTCCGCAGAGATCCACTCAACGGTGCTGTCCTCACCGTGAGGTTGCGGAAAGACCAGGCCGACGCCGATCACATGCTCGTCGGCGTTCAGCGGTTTGCGGAGCTGCTTCTTCCGCTCGGGCGGGGTCGAGACCTTGTCGATCGGGTAGAGCACCAGCAATCCCGTATTGGGTAGTTGCTTCTGCCGTTCTGACTTGATCTCTTGCTCGGTGAGGTTGCTCGTCTCGCCGTCGAGGTCGATGGCCGCATCCCGGCGGCTCATCAGCGTCTTGATGTCGGCGTAGCCCACCTCTTCAGTCTGTAGTCGTGCTCGGATGATCCGGTGGACTGCCACCCCAGGGGAAAATTCGAAAGCAGTGTCGCTGTTCCCCGTCGGGTTCCCCACGATGGCGACGTTCCATCGTCGAAGGGAACCTGCACTTTGGACACGCTTCTCGATGTAGCCGACGAGCAGCTTGGCGTCGCATTCCATGGACTTCTCGTGGAAGTGGTATTTCCTAAGAAATTCGATGACCAGGTCATATGGGACGTTGCGGAAGACGAACCGACCGTCCTCCGGGCGCGCGTCGTATCGGCTTGCGTGCTGCATCGCCTTGCCGACGAGCCGCTTCGCGGCTTCCTGGTTGTCGAGAAGCCACTGGCCATCGGTGCGGAAGTACCGTGTCTGCACGCGCTGACCGCCGTACGCGGAGGCGGCCTTCACCGCGTCCTTCATCTTGGCCGCCTGGGTGACCCGGAGTGCGGGGTGTGTTCGAAGACGCACTGCGAAGGTCAGGGGATTCTTGTCCTCCGTCATGTAGACGTCGATGTCCCGTCGCATTTCTGTCTCGACCGTTGCGAGGTGCCGGAACCAATCGCTGAGCTCTGTCGTCATCCAGATGCGGGGCAGGTCGGCGTAGCCGTCGCGGTAGCCGAACCAGCGCCCCATTTGTAGGAGAGTGTCGTACGCGGATACCGCCCGCACAAAGTAGCTGACTGACAGGCCTTCCAATGTCAGGCCGCGTGAAAGCGTGTTGCCGCCGACCGCGATTGCCACGACCGGGCCGTTCTCGTAGTCGAGGCGGTCCTCGCTGCTGGAGTTGTCCATGACAATCCGACAATCGTCAAGGACGCCGGGCAACTGGGAAAGAATTTCGTCAAAATCTATCTTGACCTCGCCGAAGTCTTCGGCCGGCACCCGGGCCGTCTCGGCGTCCCACAGGTTCCGAAGATTTTGAAGAACGTCCAGATTATCGAGGTCGGTCCTCATGTCGTCGCGGAGGCGCGTCAAAGGCATTTTGAAGCTGTTGTGAACCGCAGTGTTCACGCTTGTATGAATGAGCATCGTGCTGTGGGGGGTTCCGGCACCGCGCACCCGCCGGGCTGCCGTGACCAGCCAAAAGTAACGGATGGCATCGCGTAACGTTTCGGTGATCTTAGGTGTGAATCCGTAGACATCGGCCCTTTTGAGTGGACGCACGCGTTCTACATCCTCGTCTGGGACCCTACGGATCATGTCGTAGCCGTCGTCGACGTCCTCCGGATCCTCGCCGTCGAGCGCGTACCTGCCGAAGAGCACCTCGGTGCCAAAGTGCCCATCCGGCTTCGGCAGGTTGACAATGAAGTCCTTTGGATAGAGATCCTTTGCGCTGGGGTTGATGAGCAGATTTGCGAAAGGCGAGGCGGTATAGCCCACGTATGCAGACTTGGGCAGATGCCCGAGGATCTGCCTGATTCTCGGGTTGATCGTCTTGGTGGCGACCGTCGCCTGGTCGGCCTCGTCATCGATGACCAGCGCGGGGCAGTCCTGTAGATAGTCCGATGCGGATTCGAGCCACTTCGCGAACTTGCGGAGGACAGTGGCGTTCTTCTTGATAACGCAGAGCACATGCGCCTTGTTGTTCTTGCCAAAGAACGACGCGGCATTGGCGGTCGGGACGAAGTCTCGATCAAGATCGGTCAACTGATGCCAGCGAGTGGGGTTGGGCTCCACGAGCTGCTGGACGAGTCGGGCCTGAGTCTGTCGGCGAAGACCGTTGTGAATGCCAGCGAGGACGATGAACAGCTTGTATCCGCGGTCGGCCGCCTTCGCCATTACCGCCGTGAAGTTGGTCGTCTTGCCCGACTGCACGTATCCGACAACGAGCCCTTGAGTCGAGAACTCCTTCTCCTTGGGGTGGCGCAGCAGCGAGACTATCCGGGTCGAGGCGGTGTCGAGACTTTTGATGGCCGATTCGGACCAGCCGGACCTCTCCAGCCGGCCGACTATCGCTGGCCAGCACTTGTCATGTGGCGACGGCCCGGTGTACCAGGTATTCCGGTTGTCTAGGACGATGGAGCGGGGCTCCTCGAGCTCCTTGATCCGAATCGTCTGCCGCTCGTGTTGCTCCCGGATCTTCTGGATGACGGCAGTGCTGGCTCCCATGAGCTCAAGCCTCTTGATCGCCTCTGATGGCGTGTAGATGTCCAGGAGAGCCTTGAAAGTGTCGTAATTGTCGTCGAACTCGTCCATGGAATCTCCGGTGGCGCATCTCTATCTCGGCATCAGGCTGCGTGGCGGATGTCCAACCCGGACAGATGACACATAAGGGGCGATCCGGGCCGTAACTCCACTTGGTGAGCCACAATCAAGATAGCTGGACGAATCGGTGATGGCATCATGGCCGGTCGCAGTGAGGGCCGGGATGTGCCCGCTTTGTAACATTATATGCTGAAATGGGAAGTAATGCTCGTTTCCGTCGTGACGCGAGGGGTCATTGTGCCGCCGGTCGTTCGCTTGCACTCCTCTACCCCGCGGCCGTAGTGGCTCGCATCAATGCGCGCCTTGAGCGCTCGCTTAAAGCGGCCTATCCTCGATTTTAAGCGGTCGCTCAAGGCGTTGGAGAGCATGCGTGGCTCGATTCGTGTATGTCACGTGCTTCATTCGGGCGGTCACGGACGCACTTGGAGGCAGACGCAGCGGCCTGAGCTGCATCAACGGTGGGATTTGCGGTTCACGGACATCGATTATCTGCCGCGTGCCGACGACGGGCCGCAGTACTTCCAGTACGCCTTCAGGCTCCTGTCTGGGCTTGTCATAACCGGCACCGGTGTCACCACCGGAGACCGTCACGACACTGCGGGCAGGACGTCCGCGCTCCGGTTTTCCTCGGATCATCCGCTCTCGCTGATCCGCTCCGGCTCCGGCTGCTGGCGATACGTACCGACCGATGACGGCGTCCGCTTCGTCACCCGGTACGGCTACCGCCCCGGCTGGGGTAAAGCCGTTGACCTCGTGTTCCGACCACTCATCGGCTGGGCGACGGCCTGGTCCTTCGATCGGCTCCGTCTCTGGCTGGAGACCGACCAAACGCCGGAGAGGTCCCTCTGACAGGCCCTCGCTGAGCTCTGCTTGCGCACCCTCGCGACCGCCATCACCGTCGCCACCACCCCGGCCGCCGTCGCCTGCCTGATAGGAGTGGCGGCCGTCCTCCTGCCGCCGCTCCCGTCGACGCCCGCTGCCCGCCGATGCCTTCGCCGTCCGCCCGATCGGCTGGCGTCAAAAGCTCCCCTGACCCACCTGGAGATGCCATGACCTCGATCTTCGAACGCGTCCTCGGTGCCGACTTCGACCGGCTGCATCCTCAACTGCGGCGCCGCTTCGGCGTCAGCGTCAACGGCGGTCGGGCCTGTGTGGGCACGGGGGTGATGGAGCACATCTGGCACGCGGGCTTCAGCCGGCCGTTCCTCGCCCTCGGCGGAACCCGCAACATCCTGGTCCCTGAGCAGGGTCAGCAGGTGCCGTTCACCATCGAGAACTACCCGTACGTCGACTCGTACGGGCGGGAGACGGTCAGCTTCGTCCGCACCTTCGACATGCCAAGCCGCCCCAGGCGGTTCGACGCCCAGATGGTGTACGACTCCAAGAGGGACGGCATCGTCGACTACCTGGGCTCGCACCGGCATCTGGCCGTGGATCTGGATCTCCAGGTGGACGAGAAAGGCGGCCTGGTCATCAGGTCGGGCGGCTTCCGCCTGCACGAAGGCCGACTCTCGTGCCGTCTTCCCGGAATCGTCGGGAACGGCCGTCGTCAGGGAGTCGTACGACGACGAGACGGGCGAGTTCCGCGTCGGGGTGACGGTCTCGCACCACAGGCTGGGGCCCATGTTCGGCTACTGGGGCGCGTTCAAAGCCCGGTACGTCGATGTCGTCGAGCACGGCGTGCCCGCCACCGTCAAGCCGCAGCGCGAAGAGGCACGCGTCTGAGATCAACGCAGCGGGGGGACGGCGTTGCGGGCGCGTTCGAGGGCGAGGGCGGGCCACCAGGTGCCGCCGACCGGGTCCACCTGGTGATACACCGGGTCCTCCGGCCCGGGGCCGCCCCGGAGGCACCGGCCGCTGGACTCTCCGGGGTGGCGGATCCACAGGAAGGCGTCAGCCAGCTCGTTGCCGGTGTCGGTGGTCGGGCGCAGGCCGACGCCCCGCCCTGGCGGGTTGCACCACAGTTGAGGATCGGCGTACTTGCCCTCGGGGGCATCCCACACGCCCTTGCCGTTGCGGCTGGTGTCGATGACGAAGTGGGTCAGCGGCGCGTCGGCCGGCACGGCGTCGATCTCGGCGTCCGCACAGGTGCCGCCGCCCTTGGTGCTCAGCAGGTAGACGCAGCGGGAGAGCCTGTCCCCGTATCGGAGGAGGCTGTCGGTGTGCTGGAAGTCCGAGCTGTTCAAATAGAAGCCGTCGGCCCGCTCCACCCCGGCGTTCACGAGCCGATCGGCCATCGTGACGAAGTCGGGCCACCCCTCGATGCCGCCGTCGAGGTAGACGGCCGTGTGCGCGAGCTTCCCCAGGCGGTCCACCGCGTAGCCCAGCTCGTGGTAGCGCTCGGCCATCCCCGCCTTCCCGCCCGAAGGGCAGTCGCCGGTGCCCGGCAGCTCGGTCAGGCTGTTGGGTTCCAGCACCACGACCGCCCGGCCGGCGCCGATGCCGGCCGCGATCCGGTCGATCCAGTCCTTGTACGTCTGCTCGTTCGGCGCCCCCCGATCGGAGCAGTCCAGCAGCGGGACGTAATCCGTGAGGAACACCGGTACGGCGTCGTGGGCCGCGGCGAGCCGCATGGTGGATGTGACCGTGTCCTTCACCTCGGCGACCGGCATGTTGAGGTTCACGGAATGCGGCACTGCGGCCAGGGCGCGCATCAGCGCGGCGTCGGTTTTCCTGCCCTGCGCGTCCCAGAGGTCCGCCTGGCGCTGCGGGTCGAGCTCCTGCTTGTACGCGAACCGTACGCCGGGCTCGCGCAGCGGATTGCCACGGGTGTCGGCGGCGGACACGGACGGGAGAGCGGTGGGGACGGAGGCCGCCGAGGTGGCGGACGAGCCGGACGTGGTCGGGCCCGACGAGGTGCCGAGCCAGGTGGCGGCCACCGCCGCGACCACGGCAAGTGCGCCCGCCCCGGTACCGATCATCAGGCTGCGGCGGCGTCTCCCGCCACCCCCGGGCAGAGTGGCGACGGACGGTGCCGCGGAACCGGTGAGCGTGTCGAGAATGTCCTGTACGGTCGGCCGTTCGGCGGGGTTCTTGGCCAGGGCGCGGGCGACCAGGGTGCCCAGCGGGCCGTCGAGGCCGGTCAGGTCGGGTTCGCCGTTGACGACTCGATTGACCACGACGGGGAGCGATCCGTGGCCGAAGGGGGCGTGGCCGGTGCCCGCATAGGTGATCGTGCTCGCCCAGGCGAAGACGTCGGAGGCGGGTGTGAGGAGGCCGCCCTCGAACTGCTCGGGGGACATGAAGGAGGGGGTGCCGACGACGGCGCTGCTCATATGTCCGGCCATGTCTGACAGGTGAGCGATGCCGAAGTCGATGACTTTGGGGCCGATGGGGGACAGTAGGACGTTGCCGGGTTTGAGGTCGCGGTGGATGATGCCGGCGGCGTGGATGGCGCGCAGGGCGGTGGCGATGCTGACGGCGAGGCCGTCGAGGCTGGAGCCGCGTAGTGGTCCGTCCCGTTCGACGGCCTCTTTGAGGGTTGGCCCGGGCACGTACTCGGTGACGAGGTAGACGGTTTCGCCGTCGACTTCTGCGTCTAGGACGGCGGCGGTGCAGAAGCGGGCGACTCGTTTGGCGGCCTCGACCTCGCGCCGGAACCGGCGGCGGAAGTCGGGGTCGGCGGCGATCGAATGGTGGAGCAGCTTGACCGCCACCCGCGTGCCGTCGGGCGCCTCGCCCAGGTAGACGGTGCCCATCCCGCCCTCGCCCAGCCTCCGCAGCAGCCGGTAAGGCCCCACCTGGGCCGGGTCACCTGCCCGCAGGCCGGACTCATGCTGCCCGGGTAAGCCCCCCGCCTCGCTGCCACCGTTCACATCGCCCCCGCTGGGATGCCCGGAAGGTCAGGTCACTACGGATCTTATTGACCGCCGCCGGGCGCGGCCATGGCCGAACACGTGCCGCTACGGTGAAGCCGCGAAGAGGAACGAAGGGGGAGACGATGGGCGACACCCGGACGCGGCTGCTCGAAGGCGCTCTGCAGACGCCGCCCCCGCCACCGCCGGGGGCCTCGCCTTGTGGGTCGCCGAGGTTGAGGACGTCCTCAACCGAGTGCTGGCCGGCACCCCGCTGGCGGAGTTCGTGGACGTCGCCGGGCTGGCCCGCGCCACCGCGGCTGCCTTCGTCGGCCTCGAACTGTACGACGGCGTCGACAAGGACGGCGCGGAGCGCGCGTTCGAGAGCATGGAGCAGCTCGCCGGCCTGGTCGCCGTCCTGAAGGACATGGGCCCACTGATTCGCCGTACGGTCCGCGCCCGCCTCCGCAGGGCCAACGGCGACTGACGAGTCAGCACTGTTCAGAGCCCCGTGCGGTACGCCTCAAGGCGGTCGGCCAGTTCCTTCGGGTGACCGAGCATCGGACAGTGGTCACCAGGCATTTCGTCCGGTTGGAAACCGAGACGGTCGGTGACGATCCCGCGCATGAACTCGGCCGGGAAGAAGCGGTCGCCGGCGGCCAGCAGGAACCTGGTCGGCACGTCCGGCCAGGAGGCCAGCGGCCACGGCTTGCCGAACGGGGTAGGCGCCTGGTGCCGCTGGTGTCGGGCCACGAACTCGGCGGCCAGGTCGGTCGGGGTGTCGTGCAGCACGAGGGAGGAGGTGTCCTCCTCCGCGCCGTCCGGGACGCCTCGGCGCCGATCGGCTTCCTGCCGTGCCGCCCAGTAGCCGGTGTTGCCCCACCATTCGCCGGGCGATTCGGCGGGAGCCGGGATCTGAGCCTGAAGCATCACGAGCAGGTCGGCAGGCACCCGGTCACACACCAGCGGGCCGGTGAACCCACCGAACGAGTGGGCGACGACGACCAGATCGGTGCGCCCGCCGATCGCCTCGACCACCGTGTCCGCGTACTCCGCGAGCCCGGCCGACTCGTCGTCGCACGGCAGGTCCGGTGCCACCACGTCGTGGCCCCGGTCTCGCAGGGCGGCCGAGAGCGGTCCCCAATACCAGGAATCGACCGCCGCAGCGTGGATCAACACGTAAGTCGCCATTAGACAGCATTCTCCCGGTTCGTGGATCTACTCATCCGCGGTCGTCTCCCACGATGGCCGTAGTTCAGCGCAGTGGAGGGACGGCGTTGCGGGCGCGGTCGAGGGCGAGCACCGACCACCAGGTGCCGCCGATGGGATCGACCTGGTGATAGACGGGGTCCTGGGGACCCTTGCCGCCTCGCGTGCACTGGCCGTTGGACTGCTCGGGGGAGCGGAGCCACAGGAACGCGTCGGCCAGTTCGCTGCCCGTGTCGGTGGTCGGGCGGATGCCGACGCCCCGGCCCGGGGGGTTGCACCAGATCTGCGGGTCGGCGTACTTGCCCTCCGGCGGCTGCCACACGCCCTTGCCGTTGCGGCTGGTGTCGATGACGAAGTGGGTCAGGGGCGTCCCGGCCGGCACCGCGTCGATCTCGGCACCGGTGCAGGTGCTCCCGCCGTTGCTCGTCTTCAGGTAGAGGCAACGGGACAGGCTCTCCCCATACCTGAGGAGCTCGTCGGTCTCCTGGAAGTCCGCCGTGTTCAGGTAGAAGCCGTCGGCTCGCTTCACCCCGGCCTTCACGAGCCGGTCGGCGATCTCGACGAGGCTGGGCCAGCCCTTGATGCCGCCGTCGAGGTAGACGGCCGTGTGCGGGAGCTTGCCCAGGCGGTTCACCGCGTACGAGAGCTCACGGTAGCGCTCGGCCGCGCCCGCCTTGGTCCCCTGCGAGCAGCTGTTCGAGCCGGGGAGTCTGGTCAGGCTGTTCGGTTCCAGCACGACCACCGTCCGCGCCTTGCCGATTCCCTTCGCCACCCGGTCGATCCAGGCGCGGTAGGACCGCTCATCCGGCTCTCCCCATTGGGAGCAGTCCTTCATCGGCACGTGATCGGTAACGAACACGGGAACCGCGTGACGGGCGGAGGCCGCCCGTACGGTGGACACGACCGTGCGCCCGGCCTCGGCGGCCGGCATGTTCAAGTTCACGGGATGCGGCACCGCGGCCAGGGCGCGCATCAGCGCGGCGTCGGTCTTCTTGCCCTGCGCGTTCCAGATGCCCGCCTGGCGCTGCGCCTCGGAATCCGGCCGGTACGCGAACCGTACGCCGGGCTCGCGCAGCGGGTTGCCGCCACTGCCCGTAGGAGCCGGCGACGCGGCCGAGGCGGTGGGCGCAGGCCCCTCGGAGGCCACCACGGCCGAGTGCGTGGAGGTGACGGAGGAGGTCGTGGACGCCGCGGCATGCGGGTCGTGGTCGGAGGGCCAGACGGCGACCACCGTCGCGATCACCGCCAGCCCGGCTACTGCGGCCCCGACCCCGGTCAGCAGCCCGCGGCGGCGTCTGTCGCCTCCGGGCAGCGTGTTGACCCACCACTCCGGCGCCGCTGATGCCCGCGACACCACCTCCGCTCCGGACACCGGCGGGGCCATCGAGGGAGAACCGGTGAGCGTGTCGAGAATGTCCTGCACAGTCGGGCGTTCGGCCGGGTTCTTGGCCAGGGCGCGAGCGACGAGCGTGCCCAGTGGCCCGTCGAGGCCGGTCAGGTCCGGTTCGCCGTTGATGACCCGGTTGATGACGACCGGCAGCGGCCCGTTGCCGAAGGGGGCGTGGCCCGTGCCGGCGTACGCGACCGTGCTCGCCCAGGCGAAGACGTCGGAGGCGGGGGTGAGGGGGCCGCCGTCGAATTGTTCGGGGGACATGAAGGAGGGGGTGCCGACGACCGCGCTGCTGTGCGTGGCGGTGTCGTTCAGGTGGGCGACGCCGAAGTCGATGACTTTGGGGCCGATGGGGGAGAGCAGGACGTTGCCGGGCTTGAGGTCGCGGTGGATGATGCCGGCGGCGTGGATGGCGCGCAGGGCGGTGGCGATGCTGACGGCCAGTCCGTCCAGGCTTGAGCCGCGTAGTGGTCCGTCCCGTTCGACGGCCTCTTTGAGGGTCGGCCCGGGCACGTACTCGGTGACGAGGTAGACGGTCTCGCCGTCGACTTCTGCGTCCAGGACGGCGGCGGTGCAGAAGCGGGCGACTCGCTTGGCGGCCTCGACCTCGCGGCGGAACCGGCGGCGGAAGTCGGGGTCGGCGGCGATCGTGTGGTGGAGCAGCTTGACCGCCACGCGGGTGCCGTCCGGCGCCTCGCCCAGGTAGACGGTGCCCATCCCGCCCTCGCCCAGCCTGCGCACCAGCCGGTAAGGCCCCACCTGGGCCGGGTCACCCGCCCGCAGGTCGGCCGGGTGCTGGGGGCCGGACGGCCACCCGGAGCCGGACTCGTGCCCGTCACCGAAACCGCGTAAGCCCCCCGCCTCGCTGCCGCCGTTCGCCCCAGAATGCGACATCATTCGCCCCCGCTGGAAATGCCCTCGACAGATCAGTAAGGATCCTATTGACCGCCGCCGGGCCCGGCCATCGCCCGGCACCGGGAAGCCGCTCAGCGGTCGGCGTCGCCTTTCCCGCCGTGGTCGAGGCCGGTGAACTGTCGTACCCACGCCTGGTAGGCCTCGGCCCGGACTCTGGGCGACGGCGACCGAACGCCTTGGGCGATGCTCTGCGGGATGCCACCGGAACCGGGCCGCCTGGACTGGTAGTCCCGCAGTCGTTCCTGATGCTCGTCCGCCCAGTCGTGAAGCGCCCCGATGCGGGCAAAGTAAAACGCCACGGCCAGCAAGGGCGTGAAGAGAACCGTCGTCACGATGAAGTCGACGTCGTGAATGAGCACGCCGAAAATCAGAAGGAACCCGACCACGGCGGCGGCTCTGATCACACCTCTCCGAACGCTTCCGCGGTCGGCCCGGGCCTCCTCGGCCCACTCGCGCACGCGCCGCAGCGGAGGCTGGTACGCCGCGCCGAGCCGTATGACTCCTGGCAGCCGGCCCGCGTATGCCGCCAGGGTCAGCGCGACGAGATACCAGGACAGCGTCGCGGCGATGTCCGGCCGAGCCCAGCCCCAGATGATCCAGGCCAGCGGGATCGTGGCCGCGCCCCAGGCCCCGAGCCACAGCGCCGCGCGGATGACCGCCCCCAATCGGGCGGCAGGCGAGAGCCGCCCGCTCTCATAGTCGGCCCACTGCCGGTCGCGCAGAGCGGAGGCGGAGTCCAGCACGGTCACCATCCGCTGGTTCTGCCGGTCGATTGCCGCCTGCCGACGCTGCTGTTCCGCCTGGGCGGCGGCGAAAGCTGTGAAGTCGGCGCGCACAAGCCACCCGACAGGGGTATCCGGGCCGCCGTCCCGCGCGCGCAACCAGTCGTACCACGCGATCTCACCAGTGGGGGGTGGCTCCACGCTCTCGCAGCCGGCACGCAACCACGTCCTGCTCTCCGAGTAGGGCAGAAGGGCCGCCAGCAGCAGCCCGCGCGCCCCGCTCTCGGCCCATTCCCGGGCTTCGGGCGGCAGTCCGGGAACCTCGGCGGCCAACTGCCGCCACGAATCCCAGACGTCGTCCCAGACCCGCTGCGTTCCGCGCAGCGCGCTCAGCACGGTGAACCTGGAGAGGGCGTCCAACAAGCCGCCCTCGCAGAGGTCGCGGTAGAGCTCCCATTCGGGGCCGCTTTCGCGCAGGCGGCCGATCCTGAGCGCCTCGGAAAGCGACTCCGGGGTCACGACCGTTCCTCGCCAGACGGCTTCTCCCTCCGGATCGAGCCAGCCCAGCAGGTGAAGCAGTTTGAGGTCAGCCGGGAGTGCGTCGTCTCGGAGCCGATGGTCGATGAGTTCGATCTGGGCGGTCAGGTCGTCGGCGGTGAGACCGTCGAGCTCGTGCAGCCAGGTGAGAAGGCCGAGCCAGCCGTCGGAGGGTGCGCCGGTCGTGGCCGCGCCCTCGAAGAACCGACGCCTCGCGGCACTCCAGTCGCGGCGGATGGCGGCGGCCAGTTCTTCCCGGGTCGTAACCGCAGCGCCTGCGAGGACCAGCGGGCGGCGCGGCGGCGCCGGGTGGTGGATGTGGTTGATCTGGACGTTGCGATCGCCGAGTTGGAAGGGGGCCGGGCCGTGGAAGACGTTTCCCGATACTCCGTCTCTTCCCGATTCGGCGTCGCGGGTCATGCCCCCGGCCCGAAGTGGTTGTCCTGACGGTTGTGGTCCCCGACCTGAAACGCGGTCGGTCCGTGGAAAGTGTTCCCCGACACTCCTCCCACTGACGCGTGACGAGCCTGGTCGGCGATGTCGTTCAGTTCGTGGGCGATCCGTTCGCGTTCGGCCTCGCCGAGACTCTCCAGCAGCATCTCGAATCGAGCCGTCCAGGCCGCCTCCTGCCGGGCCCGTATCAGCGCCGCTTCCCCCGGGGCGAGCGAGGCGAGATCCGTCGCGGTCTGATCCAGCCGCATCAATTCCGCCTGCTCACGTTCGGGATCGTCGCGGCCGAGCACATGCGCCACCCGCTGCCGCACGCTCACCCAAACGTCCGTGCCCGCGGCCTGCACCACCGCGGTTCCGCCCGCCGCGGCCACCGCTGCCAGCCATTCGACCAGCATTTTCGGCCTCCTCACATGTTTTCATGACACTTTATATCTGGCCATGGTGAGGTCGCCGGATGTCCGGACATGGAAATCGGCCCGGAAAACGGGGCCAGCTACCGGTAGGAGTCACGTACACGTAGTTCACGGCGGTCGTCTGATAGCCGGTGCAGTCGCCTCCGGCCGAGAGGATCGCGGCACGGGCCGCTGCCGCGCCGTTCTGCTTTCCGCGCCCTCGTTCCGTGCCCGTAGCGGCTCACACGGTGTGGTCCAGCTGCCGCCATCGGCCGGGGTCGTTGAGCCGTTGCAGCCGTAGCGCCTCGTCGTGGTAGCCACGACGGGCGTCGTCCTCGGTGCGGAAGGCCAGGGGTCTTCCGCGAGGCTCCGACGACGTCACATACCAGTCGCCGTACTCGCAGCCGCTCGGCAGCCGGCCCAGGGTGATCTGGAAGGACTTGCGCGGATCGGCGGCGGCGAACTCCCATCGGGCCACCGGTTCGAGACCGGAACAGGTGGACAGCCACCCCGGGGGCAGCTCCCCGCGCCCCGCTTTCGCCCGCTCGGCCGCCAAGCGCGCCAGTTCCCGGGGAGCGACCAGCAGGTACGCCGCCAGGACGCGTGACGCCTTCGACAGCCCGTATTCGGCGGACAGGTCGCGGTCGACCTCGTCCCAGTGGGTGCCGACCACCCGCCCGAGCTCCAGCGCGTCCAGCCTGCCCGACATCAGTTCCTCGCGGACCGGAAGGATGTCCTGAAGCCATCCCGTGCCCGACTCGTGCAGGTTGAACAGCTCGGCGTCCTCGGCGTACATGCTGAACCACAGGAGCAGGTCGTCGTCGCTCGTCTCCATGCGCAGGCCTTTGAGTGTGTTGCCGTGCAGGTGCGGGGCGACGGCCTGCGCCGGCAGCGCCTCGCTCGGAATCCGGAAGGCGACCGTACGGGGACCGTCGTTGTCGAAGAACAGCCAGGCGTCGAACGTCTGCTCGACGAATTTCTCCATCTCCTGCGTGTAGTCGTCCCAATCCACGGATGCGGAGAAATGGTCCGCCGTCACCATCGGCCGCCCGGGCAGCATTCGCAGCACCGATTGCGTGTTCTCGTCGAGAACACGGTCGAGCACCACGGCCTCGATGTATCTGTAGTGACGACGTTCGTTCCGGTACTTGCGCCTGCCCATGCCTGCACTCCCTGGGAACGCTCCGTCCGACGTACTGTAACGATCACGCGAATCGAACGGGCGAAATCAGGCGCGAAAGGGCATCAGCTCGGGAGTGTGGCCGCCAGCAGTTCGCGCAACGCGGTCGGCTTACGGCCGAGCAGCTCCCCGAGGGCGGGGCCGGCCTCGGCGAACTCTCCCTGACGGCTGGCCTCGAACATGCCCAGCAAGAACCGGGCCTGCTGCTCGGGCGTGCCGTGCGACACCATGCCCGCGACCCACTCGTCGTCCGGGACGGTGACGCGGGTGATCTCGCGTCCCGTCAGGTCGGAGGCGATCGCGGCGACGTCTGCGAGGTCGAGCGACTCGGGACCGGTCAGCGGCGGGGTGATCCCGTCGAGCCGGCCCTCCTCCGTCAGCGCGACGGCGGCCGCCTCGGCGAGGTCGGCGTGGGCGGTCCAGGAGACCGGGCCGTCCTCGGGTGCAACGAGTGTGCCGCTCCGCAGCGCCTGACTCACGAAATGGACCGCGGTGGTCGCGTAGAAGCCGTTGCGCAGCGCGGTGAACGCGACCCCGGATGCACGCAGGTCCTGCTCCGTCTCGGCATGGGACGGCATCGGCAGGAAGGGGGAGGCCGGGTTCGCGCCCATGTGGCTGGTGTAGAGGACCCGCTCGGCGCCCGCGGCCGTGGCGGCCTCGATCGCCGTACGGTGCGGGCGGGCGTCCGCCGGGCCCGAGACGATCAACACCTGTGACGCGCCCTCGAACGCGTACGCCAGGCTCGCGGGGTCGTCGAAGTCGCCCTGCCGGACGCGTACGCCGAGGTCCACGAGGTCCTGGGCCTTGAGAGGGTCGCGGACGCCGACGCCGATCCGGTCGGCGGGCAGATGTGCGAGCAGGCGCTCGACGACGCCGCGGCCGAGCCGGCCGGTGGCTCCGGTGATGACGATCACGATCCACTCCTTGCTATCGCTGATATCGGCTGAACGCTAACACCGGAAAACCATCGATAGCAACAAACTGATATCGTTGGAAGCATGAGCGATCCGGAGAGCGAGGCGGCGAGCGGCCGCGACAGGACGCGGGCCCACATCGTGTCGGTCGCGGCCCGGCTGCTCGCGAGCGGCGGGCGCGACGCCCTCTCGACCAGAGCGGTGGCCGCCGCGGCGGGAACCCAGGCGCCGACGATCTACCGGCTGTTCGGCGACAAGGAGGGCCTGCTCGACGCGGTCGCCGAGTATGGCTTCAGCTCATATCTGCAGGACAAGAAGGCCGGCCCGCAGGCCGACGATCCGGTCGAGGCGTTGCACGCCGGATGGGACCTGCACGTCGGCTTCGGGCTGGCGAACCCCGCGTTGTTCTCCCTCATGTACGGCGACCCCACGCCGGGACGGCAGTCGCCCGCCGCCGTCGCCGCCTTCCGCATGCTGGGGGAGCGCATCCGCGCCATCGCCGCCGCCGGCCGGTTGAGGGTCGCCGAGCGCCTTGCGGCGGACCTCGTGCACGCCGCGGGCTGCGGCACGGTCTTCACGCTGCTCGCCCTGCCCGAGGAATGGCGTGACCCGCGCCTGTCGGAGCTGGCCCGCGACGCGGCGATAGCCGCCATCACCACCGACGCCCCCGCGGTCGAAACCCCCGGCCCGGCCACGGCGGCGATGGCGCTGCGCGCCGCGCTGCCGGACGCCACCACACTCACCGACGGCGAGCGCCATGTGCTCGGCGAATGGCTCGACCGCCTCGCCGCGGACCGATCTGCCTGACATCTCGGCGCGGGGGCCGGGGTCAGCGCGCCACGCCGGTCTCGGCGTGGTCGAGCAGGAGCTCCCGGCGCAGCCGGGTCAGGTACGTCTCGCTGCCGGCGGACGAGCGGCTGTAGCGGTCGATGTCGTGGAGGGTGCGCCAGCTCGGCAGCCGCTCTCGGGCAAGGCGCACGAGACCCATCCCGGTCACGGAGGCCGCGCTGCCGTCGGCGGGCCGCAGGATGGCGGGTGCGGCGGTGAGTATCGCTTCCACCTGGGCGAAGCCGTCCTCGGCCTGGCGGGCCACCTCGTCGATCGCCTCCTGCCTGGTGCAGCCGGTCTCGTGGCGGAGCACCCTGACCAGGTTGTAGGGCGCGCCGACGGCCTCGTCCTCGTCCAGGGTCCGCAGGTCGTTCTCCGCGAGCGCCGCCGCCACGGCGACGTCCAGCAGCCGCCGGAAGAGCGGATGGTCGCGTACCGCCGGCTCGAACTCCCTGCCGTACGTGATCTCGAAGCTGTCCAGGAAGACGGGCGCCCCTGAGCTTCCCAGGCGCAGCGCGAACTGGTCCCGCAGGCTGGGGATGAACCCGCTGAGCCGGTGGCATGCCTCCCGCTCGGCCGCCTCCAGCCATTCCTCGAGGTGGCCGAGCGCGCGCGTCCGCCATGAGCGGGGCTGGATCAGGCGGATCCGCTCCCATGCCTGGGCCATGGCCGTGGCGACCGCTCCGCCCGTCGTTGGGGTGTCGTCGAGCTCGCGGACGAGGAGGGTGAGCCGGTGTCGCAGCCGGGCGATCTCGCCAGGGTCGGCGATCCCCGGCTCGTCGAAGAGGTCGTCGACGACGGCGATCACCAGCATCCACCGGGCCAGCGTCTCGGCCTGTTCGGCGTCGGCGTCCGGCCAGAACCGCGCGGCGGTCGAGGCCATGGCGTTCCATCGCGGGTGGCGGGCCTCCTCCGGCGTGGCCGCCAGCCCGGTGTCCAGCAACCAGGCGTCCAATCGCTCCTGTACGCGCTCCCGTTCCCCGGCCGGGACACCGGCCCCAGAGGAAGCCGGAACGGGAGAGGGAGCGGGGGAGGGGGCGGGCACGGTTACGGGCGCCGGGGCGGCCTGCCGGCCGGAGCTCATGACCGACCGCACGTAGCCGGTCAGTCCCTCCCGTGACCGCGGATCGCCGAGGCCGTCGAGTCGCCGGAGAGCCGTCTCCATCTGCGCGTCGGCGACCTGCCGGGCTTCCTCCACGGCTCCGCAGGACAGGACCAGTTGCCGCGCGCGCTCGGCGTCGGCCGCCGTCAGGCCGCGGCGCAGCAGCCGGGCGAGCGCGGGTTCGCGGCCCAGGGCCCTGATCACGGGGAGCGTGTAGACGCCTTCCCTGATGTCGGAGTTGGCCGGTTTCCCGAGCTCCCCGGTCGTCGCGGTCAGGTCGAGGATGTCGTCGCGCACCTGGTAGGCCAGGCCGAGGTGCCAGCCGAACCGCGCCAGGTTCTCCTCCGCCTCGGGGTCCCGCCCGGCCTGCATGGCGCCCAGCCTGCAGGCCAGCGACAGTAACTCGGCCGTCTTGGCGCCGGTCACCTCCAGATAGGCATCCTCCGTGCGGGAGAGCAGGAAGCGGTCGGCGGTCTCGGCGATCATGCCCGAGCAGGTGTGCTGGGCGCTCTCGGCGACCATCAGGGCCTCACGCCGGCCCAGCTCGGAGAGGAGCCGGCTGGCGCTGATGAACAGGAGGTCGCCGGCCAGGACCGCCAGGCGCGCACCCCACACGATGTTGACGCTCGGCCTGCCTCTGCGCTGCCGCGCGTCGTCGATGACGTCGTCGTGGTAGAGCGATGCCATGTGCAGCAGTTCGACGGCCGCCGCGGCCTTCACTGCGCGGACGTCGGCGGCCCGCCCCGGCCCTGCGAGCACGTAGTACGACAGTAGCGCCAGGGTGGGCCGGATCAGGTGACGGTGACCGGCCGGCTGCCTGGTCAGCGGGGCCAGCTCCGAGCGGCTCGGTACGTCCGCCATGCCGATGATCTCCCGTACCCGATCCAGGTCGGACTCCAGGGCGGGGAAGGCGCGAGAAACGCTCTCAGATGTCACGGATACTCCAGACGGGGACTCATGAATGCGCCGCCACCGGACCGCCCACCGGCTGGTGCGCGCGCGTACGGCCGGCGAAAGCGGAGATTCCGAGGACCACCGTGCCCAGCGCCCAGCACACAGCGGGGCCGACGGCGTTCCAGGGCACCGTGTCCATGGCCACGGCCGCGACCGCCGCCTGCATCGGGCCGTAGTCGGGCAGGTAACGCACCAGGGCACTGGCCGCGGCCGGGGTGGCGAGGGGGCTCTGCAGGGCCAGGTCGATCGAGCAGATCACGGTGACGAGGACCAAGCCGGCCAGGTCGCTGGTCAGCACAGCGGCGAGCGCGATGCCGATCCCTCCGTAGATCAGCGCCCCACCGGCGAGGGCGGCCGCGAGCAGCAGGGGCTGCGCGGTCGGGTGGGTCAGGCAGATCAGGCCGGTGGCGTAGAGCGCGACGCAGAGCGCGACCACCACAAGGGCGGTGAGCTTCGCCGCGATCAGGCACATGTGGGGGAAACCGGACCGCACCAGCCGGCGGTCGAAGGACGCCGAGTTCATCGTGGTCACGAACATCATGAACCCGGTGATCAACGCCAGGATCTGCAGCGCCCCGCCGAGCTGGTTGAGGACGCCGGCCGGCACGGTGACGGTCCGGTCGGCGGCCCGGACGTAGAACGGGAGCGGGATCTCCAGGGACAGGGCGTAGATGAGGATCGCCCACATCGGGATGAAGACCACGATGATCACTGATGCCAGCCGGTTGCGCAGGTGCTCCACGAACGTCATGCGCACGGCGGTGGCGTAGCAGGCCCAATGGCGTCTCACGGCGCACCCGCCCTGTCCGCGGCCCTCTCACCGGCGGCCCCCTCGTGAACGGGCCCGGCGCTCACGCGTTCCTGCTCGCGCAGCACGCCGCTCTCCAGCCGATGAAGTGTGTCGAGGCGGGCCGCGTCATAGGCGAGGTGGGAGACCACCAGCACCGAGCGGCCACGCGCGCGTAGTTCCTCGGCCAGGTCCCAGAACCGTACGTAGGTCTCCCAGTCGAAGCCCTGGTAGGGCTCGTCGAGCAGGAGCACGTCCGGGTCGTGCATCAGGGCAAGGACGAGGTTGAGCTTCTGGCGGGTGCCGCCGCTGAGCGTGGCGGGGCGGGCCCGGCGGGAGCCGGAGAACCGCAGCGCCTCCAACAGCTCCTCGGCCCTGCGCAGGCTCTCCAGGCCGTAGGCGACCTGGAAGAACCGCAGGTGCTGCTCGACCGTGAACGCGTCGTGCAGCACCGTCTCCTGTGGACAGTGACCGATGCGCCCGCCCTGGCGCACCGACCCGCCGTCCGGCCGCAGGTCGCCGGCGAGGACGCGCAGCAGCGTGGTCTTGCCCGCGCCGTTCTCCCCGACGATCCCCACCACCCGGCCGGGCGGCAGATCCAGATTCACCCCACGCAGCACCGGGACACCCCGGTAGCCCTTCCGCACGTCCCGCACCCGCAGCACGGGCTCATCCGACGGCATCCGACTTCGCTACTTCGACGTGTCCACCGCGATGAAGGCGACGGTGCCGCTGCCCTGGACACTGCTCACGCCCTTGCTCGAGCACTGGCTGATGTCCGAGGTGGGAGCGGCCTTGCCGGCGATCCGCTTGCCCTTCAGCTTCCCTTCGGTGACCTCGCCGACCAGCATCATGTCGCCGGGGTTGTACGCGTTGATCCCGTCGAGATTGGGGCGGACCGTGGAGGTGCCCAGCGTCTGACCCTGGGCGTCCTTCCAGGTGATGGTGCCCGTGCCGGCGACGTTCTGGACGCCCGTGCAGGACGCCTGCCCCGTGCCCTTGAAGGTGGCCGTCCCCGAGCGGATGTTGGGGAAGCTCCCGTCGGGCGAGGCGCAGTTGGTGAGCGTCAGGGCGCCGTTGGCGCTGACCGTGCGGGCGTCCTTGCCCACCGCGGGGTCGGCGGTGATCGGCTGACCGTTGGTGCTCACCGCACACGTCAGCACGGTGTGGCCGCCCGGCTGCTTCGGCGAGGGGTCGGCGACCGGCCTGGTGCTCTGGCCGCCGCCGCTCGACGCGCCCTGGGCCACCGTAGGGGCGACCACCAGGGCCAGGCCCGCCACGGCCGCCGCGGCGGCGGCGACACCGCAGGCGAGGTACGCGCGAGATCGAGATACGTTCATGGACTTCCCCCCGGATGATTGCTGTCGGCAATCTACTTATCACAATCAGTAACGGGGAGGCGGGTGACTTTAGATCTTGTTCTCATCGAGGAGGCCGCGAAGCACCGGGGCATTCCCGTCACGGTCTCCCCGTGTCGCCCTTCCGCGCGGGCCGGTGGACGGTGAGATCGCCGTACGGGCGCAGGAGCGTGGACAGGTCGCCGGGTTGGTCACGGAGGGTGGCGTCGAGGAAGACCCTGGTGGCCGCCGTGGTGACGGACAGGCCCCCGGTGCGGCCCAGGGAGCCGACAACGGACGGCACCGGCGGCAGGTAGAGCGGCGCGTCGGTGAAGGTGAGGTGCGCCGTGCCGGGGACCGTGATCCGGTAGCTCTCCGACGTGCTCAGCGAGAGGATCCGGGTGAGACGAGGGATGTACGACGGGTTGTCGGCCGGGTCGACGGGATGGGTGAGCGCGAGCACCGGCTGATGGTAGGGCCGGGGCGCGGGGTCGTACGGGTAGCCGTCCAGGTTGATCACCGCCGCGAACCGGGGGTCCTGGCGGGCGGCCCGCAGCGCGGCGCCTCCGCCGATGGAGTGCCCGGTCGCCGCCGCCCGCGCTGTGTCGAGCCGTCCGGTCAGCGGGCCGCGGATCTCGCCCCTGTCGAGGCGGCCGAGCTGGGTGAGGACGAAGCTGAGATCGGCGGCCCTGACCGCCGTCCAGCCGGTCGCGAGCCGTCTGTCCTCCTCGTCGTCGCCGGTGGCCACGACCCGTGTGCGGATCGTCCGTCCATCGTCGAGCACGACGGCGGCGGAGTCGTACGGGTGGTCGAGGGCCGCGACGACGTAGCCGTGGCCGGCCAGTTCCTCCGCCCACGCGGTGTTCTGGGTGCGCACGCCTTCCAGCCCGGGAGACAACAGCACGATCGGGAACCGTCCGGGCGCCGCGGGCGCGTCGTACACGGCGCCGGCGCGGGCACGGACCGCGTCGTCGAGCAGGAAGGCGGGCACGCCGAGGTAGCCGGTCAGGCCGTCGGCGACCGTACGCGCCTCCCGCTCGGTGCGGCCGAGATACCGGGCACGGGGACCGGCCGTGCCCTTGGGCGCGGGGTACCACAACTGGACCACGACCGTGCGGTGGTCGCCGGGCTCATCGGTGGCGGGCTCCGGGCGAGAGGCGTCGGTCCACTGCATCACGGCGGTGCCCACCGCGTACGGACCGGACGGCCCGGGGAACACGGCACGGGCACCGCCCAGGCGGCGGCGCGTGCCGGTTCAGCTGTCACGTCATGACCGTCATGGTGGTGGCGACCGCCTGGAAACCGAGCCTCTCGTACACGCGGCGTGCGGGATTGCCCTCGGTGACCACCAGGCCGATCGTGGTGAGCCCGCCCTCGGAGGCCCGGACGAGGGCGGTCGACAGCATCAGCGTGCCGAGACCTCGTGGCGACCGGTCCGGGTGCCGGAAGACGTCCGCGATCCACGGTCCCCGGTTCGAGCCGGTGACGAGAACTCCCCCCACGACCTCTCCCTCATCCCGTACGGCGAGAACGCTGCAGGGAAGCAGAGGGCCGATCTCCTCGCCGCCGAGGAGCGGAACCAGCTCCTCCTCCAGGGCCTTCCCTCTGTCACGCGGGCGGTAGTCGGGATGGCCGGGCGGGTAGGCCGCGAACCACGCGGGGAAGATCTCGGCGGGCGATCGGTCACAGGGCACCACCCGAAAGCCGTCCGGAACGGCGCCCGCGACCGGCCGCGCGGTCGCCAGATCGCACAGCATGACGTTCATGTGCCGCAGCAGCCGCGCGCCCCGGTCGAGCAGGGCTCGGCCGAGCTCGGCCGGCGCGGAGACCACCCAACCGGGCATCCGCGACGTGATCGCGTCGGCGGCTCCCGGGCCGATGTCCTCGATCGCGTACGCCCAGGGGCTGCCGTCGCGGACGCCTTCCAGGTAGCTGAACACCGGCACGCCGTCGGCGCCGGTCATCGTCTGCCGCTCCTCGGTCATACCGTGAGGTTCGCGCAGCCCGCCTCGCTCGGCAACCGGTCACACACCCTGGGGGAGGCGGAACAGGCGGCCGGGGTCGTAAGCGGCCTTGACCTGGGCCAGCCGGGCGGCGTTGGCGCCGTAGTACTGCTGCCGCCAGTTCTTGAGCTCCGGATCGATGTAGTTCACGTACGCGTGGTCGCCGAAGTACGGCCGCATGGCGGCGTGGGCGGTCCGGGCCCAGCCGGCGGCGCCGGAGAAGTGGGAGTAGTACTGCACGCTGAACAGCGCCTTGCGGTGCGGGAAGGCGGTGGCGTCGGGGCGGACCCTGGCGACGGCGCCGCCGAGCGCGTCGAGCATCACGGAGTGCCGCCCGGGCGCGGCGACCTGGGCCAGCAGCGCCTTGATCCCGGCGGACGACAGCGGCGTGTAGGCGAAGTGCGACTTGGCCGAGAACGAGTCGCGGACGAGCCTGCCGCTCGCGTTCTGCCCGGGAAGCGTGCCGGGTCGGTGGCACTGGGCCACCGACATCGACGCGCAGCCCGCCTCCACCATCATCGCGTGGTCGTAGGCGGAGGTCGCCACGTAGCGGGTCGAAGGACCCGAGCCGACGCGGTCGACGAGCTTCTGCAGCAGGTTCTCGCACGCCGTCTTGCCGCCGAGGTAGAGGCCGCCGACCATCACGTCGAGCGAGGGGTCGCGGTCGAGGTGGCAGTTCGACCACATCGCGTCGGGCGCGGAGGGCGCCCACGCCTGCCATGCCTTCAGCACGGCCGCGGCCTTCGACCAGGGCCAGTGCAGGAAGAACAGGGTCACGGTGCGCGTCGGATGAGTCCGGAACGTGAACGACGTCGCCACGCCGAAGTTGCCGCCGCCGCCTCCCCTGGAGGCCCAGTAGAGGTCCGGGTGCGAGCTCGGCGAGCAGGTCAGCACCTTCCCGTCCGCCGTGACGACCTTCAGGGACTCCAGCACGTCGCAGGTCAGGCCGTACTGCCGCGACACCACGCCGATGCCGCCGCCCAGCGTGAGCCCGGCCACGCCGACGGTCGGGCAGGAGCCCGCGGGGATGCTCACGCCGTGCGCGGCCAGCTTGGCGTACACGTCGACCAGGCGCGCCCCGGCGCCGACCGTGGCGTGGCCGCCCGAGTAGGACACGCCGCTCATCGGCGACACGTCGATGACGAGCCCGCTGCCCGTGGACCAGCCCGCGTAGCTGTGGCCGCCCGACCGGGAGGTCACCGGCACGCCGTATCGGCGGGCGAACGCCAGGCACTCCGACACGTCCGCCGCCGTCTTGCAGTAGGCCACCCCGGCCGGGCGCGCGGAGTCGAAGGCCGAGTTGAACACGTGGCGCGCGTTGTCGTACGACGCGTCGCCGGGGCGGATCAGTTTGCCGTCCAGCCCCCGCCCGAGCGCGGACCAGTCGGCGGGACGGGGACCCGCGGCGGCGAAAGCCGTGCCGGAAACAGCGGCGGCCCCGGCCAGGGCGGAAACGCGAAGGAAACTCCGTCTGTCGATCATGGTCGTACTCCCGAGGTGGTGATCTACCTCGTTGAGACGCTCATGGAACCGGTCCGGTTGGTTACAAGCCCATCACTTCGTTCCTACACGGAGGGCCAGCGCGGGGCACATCTCCACGGCCTTCTGCGCCTCGCCCAGCAGCCAGGAGGGCACCCCGGTGTCCATGAACACCGGAAAGCCGTGGCGGTCGAGTTTGACCAGCTCGGGCACGAGGTGCGCGCACAGGCCGTGGCCCTGGCAGCGGGTCCAGTCGACGACGAGCCTGGCGTCCTGCGCGTCCTCGATCGGCAGCGGCAGCACGCCCTTCGTCGCCCGCCCGCAACCGCCGTGGAAGCGGTGCTCCTCCACGTCGTCGGCGAACGCGTCCAGCGCCGACAGCACGAACCTGGCCGAGCCGTCCGGGTGGAAGCAGGCGCCCCGGCCCTTCACCGCGGCGGCGGCCCGGCGGACGAGGTCGGGGCCGTCCGGGTCGCCGTCCTGGAGCCGGCGCCAGGCCCGCGCGAGGTCCGGCAGGCCGAGGCGGCACGGCCCGCACTGCCCGGCCGACTGCGCCGCGAGGTAGTTCGCCACCCGCGCCGTCTCGCCGAGCGGGCAGGTGTCCTCGCCCAGCACCACCACGATGCCCGCGCCCAGCTCGCCGCCCGCCTCCTTCGCGCCGCGCCGGGACAGGATCGCGCCGTACGCGTCCTCGGCGGACATCCACGTGCCGTGGTAGCCGCCGAGCAGCAGCCCGTCGCCGATCTTCGCCTCGCACAGGTTCAGCACGTCGGCCAGCGGCACGCCCGGCGCGACCTCCACGACCGCGGGGGTGGTCACCGAGCCGCCGACCGTGAGCAGGGTCGTCCCCGGCTCCTGGACGGTGCCCACCGCGGCGTACTCCTCCGGCCCCAGCTCGGCGAGCACGGCGAGCTGCGCGAAGGTCTCGGTGTTCGACAGCAGTGTGGGCAGCCCGCGCACCCCGCTGTCGCTGGAGCGGACCTTACGGCCCGGGGGCAGGCCCGCCTCGCCGTTGACCGCGCGGACGAGCGCGCCGCCCTCCCCGGAGATGAACCGCTCCTGGATGCCCGCGACCCGGACCAGGCCGGTCAGGCCGCGCTCGGCCACCGCGGCGGTGACCGAGGCCTCGGCCAGCTCGCCGGCGCCGACCGCGATCACCACCTCCCGTGAGCCGAGCGCGCTGGCCGCGAGCAGGGCGCCTTCCAGAACGAGGTGGGGCGCCCGGGTGAGCAGGGTCTTGTCCTTCAGGCTGGCGGGTTCGCCCTCGGCGGCGTTCACCAGCACGGCCGTCTCGCTGTCGCGGGTGCGGGAGGCCACGGCGCGCAGCTTGCGCGCGAACGGGAACGCGGCCCCGCCCCGGCCCCGCAGGTCCACCTCCTCGGCCATGGAGATCAGTGCGTCCACGGTCTGGCTCGGGAGCCGGTCGTGGAACTTGTAGTGCGCGTTCAGGTCGAGCCTGCGATGGTCGTCCAACCCTGCGGTGAGCCGGGCCGGGCCGAGCCGCCGGACGTGGGAGACGCGGTAGGGAATCAAACGATCCTCCGGAGGCGGGGTTCCTGGGGGGTGGGAGGTGTGTCGAGGACGTCGAGGGGATCGGTGCCGGTGCGCCCGAGGACGGCGGCCTCACGCGGCGCCTGCCGCCGGCGTATGGCGGGCCGCGGCGTCGCGAGGTCCTCCCGGGACGTACGGCCGGCGCCCCACTCGGCGTTCCAGTCGCCGGTCGCCGACTGCCGGGCGGGCCGGGTGGCGGCGGCGAGCCGGATCAGCAGGGCGGCGCCGACCGCCGCCAGGCAGGCCACGTAGCTGAAGGTCACCCAGGGCGCGGCGGCCCGGCCGGCGGTCAGGCCATGCAGGATCGCCACCGGCCAGGCGAGGTAGGCCAAGTCGTGCAGTCCGCGCCACAGCCAGGGCCGCTCCGCCTGGGCGAACCTGCCGCGCATCACGCCGGTCGCGACGATGACGACGAAAAGGTCCGAGGCCACGGCCCCCAGCGACACGTAGACATCGGTGGAAGGGATCACCGAGCCGTACGGCGGCACCAGCCCGGCGGCGATCTTCATGCCGATGTGGACGATCAGGAAGCCGATGCCGAGCAGCGCCATGGCGCGGTGCACGAGCTGGACGCGCACCCGCTGGGAGATCGGCAGGACGACGCGGTCGGTCGCCGCCAGGCCGAGGGCGACCGTCGTCGTGAGGCCGACGAGCGAGAAGACCCCGGCGTACAACGTGAGGAACGCCTGCGCGTCGGCCAGGAACACCGCGCCGCCGCTAGTCCGGCCGGCGGCGAGCCCCCCGGTGATGGCCAGGGTGACCACGGCGCCGAGGCCGATCCGTACACCGCGCCTTTCGAGGTCGAGGCCGGGATCCGGCCGGGTGTGCCGGGGAGCCCGTCTGCTGGGCAATGATTCCTCCGTCTGATCAATGCGGGCTCGAAGTGGGGGGCGCCGCTCCCCGTCCTCAGGCGGGGGTGGTCTGCGAAGGACCGGACGGGGAACGGCACGAGCGGAGCGCGGCTCAGCAGCGCAGGCCGCGGTTCACACAGGAGACGACCGTGCTCATCAGCCGGTCGGGCATGACGTTCTCGAAGTCGGCGTGGTCGGTGATCGGGTTGTGCTGTTGCTCGGGAAAGCTGTCCACCGCGAACGACGGCCCGCTCGGCACCGCATAGGCCAGGGTCATGCGCAGCTGCGGGATCGCCCGGGTGCCCGCGGGACAGGCGCCGTTCGCGCCGGGGAACACGACGTGCGTCCTGTGGGTGGCGCTGTCGGTGTTCTGGCCGTCCCAGCAGCTGGGGAAGTCGAGCACGCGCAGCACCAGGCTGCCCCGGGGGCAGAGGGGATATCTGCTCGTCAGCCGGTTGGTGAAGCCGGTGCAGGTCCACCGCGCCCGGGCGTTGGCGCCGCCGTTGGTGGCCGCCTTCGCGTCGCCGGTGATCATCCGGAGGAATCGGGGCATCGCCACGACCCTGCCGACCGGGTTGCCGCGGAACTGCAGCGTGACCGACCGGGCCAGGAGGATCGTGCCGACGTTGCCCTCGGCCGCGCCGCCGGGCTCGTCCGACCCCGCGCCCGTACCGGTCCCCGTACCCCTGCCGCGGTTCTGCCCGGTCCGGAACTGCTCGGTGCTGTCGGGCGAGGACGAGGGGGAGGCGGTCGGCTGAGCGCCGACGCCGGTCCGGCTGCGCAGCACGGGCCAGAAGTACGCCGACCTGTCGCCGAACCGGCAGGTGGTGCCGCCCGCGGCGAGGCTCTCGTCGGTGGAGAAGCCGTTGGTGGTGAGGTTGCCGACGTAGTCGTGCACGTGGTGCGCGCCGTTCGGCACCCCGGGCGTGACGATGTGGTTGTCGGAGTTGCGATGGCCGTTCTCGTTGCGTCCGCAGCGCGAGGTGAACGAGCCGCGCCCGGCCCGTACGCCGGTGTCGCCCGGCGGGACCTGCCGGATGTCGACGAAGTCCTCCAGGGCCGGGCCGACGTCCTCGCACTCCGCGCCCTGGACGGAGGGATCGCAGTGGTCGGCGAACGCGGGCCGGCCCACACAGGTCAGCGAGCCTGCGATCAGTACGCCCGCCATCGCGAGCACGAGCCGTTTTCGCATGGATGCTCCTTAGACAGTGCCTTCTAGACCGTGTCTTCTAAACCGTGGGAGTGGGCAGGGCGGAGTAGTCGACGAGACCCGTGCCTTCGAGCAGCGTCATGTGCTTCATCACGACGTCGACCGCCTGCCCGGCGAAGTCGCGGATCAGGCTGTTGCGGGTGCCCGCGCGTACGGCGGAGACGAAGGTGAACACCTTGCCGTGCGCGTCGCGCAGGCGGGCGGCGAAGACGCGGTCGAAGCCGGCGCCGCGCGCGGCGGCCATCTCGTCCAGCCACCCGCGCTGGTCCGGGTTCGGCTGGTCCGGCAGCGGGACGGCGAGCTTGGCGGCGAGTTCCCTGACCGCCGCGTCGAGCTTGGTGTGGTCCTCCACGAGGTGCCTGCCGACGTCCTTGACCTTGTCGCTGCCGGCCCGGTCCTGGGCCCAGCGGCCGGCGGGGATCTCCCAGAGCCCCGCCCAGCGCACCCGGACCAGCAGGTCGCGGTCGGCCGGGCCCAGCGGGCCGTAGGGGGTCTGCGTCCAGCCCGACCGCGTCCAATCCGACTGGGACGAGGCGCTCCTGGGGACGACCAGGACGACCGTGACGGCCGCCGCGAAGAGGAAGACGCCGAGCACCAGGAGTTCCCCAAACCGGAACCGCATCGTGCCTCCTTTCGTGACCTTCGGTCGGAGGTACGCGGTCCCCTCGGGCGCGGTTCAGGAAATAGTCAGAAATGACTGGAGTTACGGATGTGGTGTACGAACGAGTAACCCTGGTGCAAATATGTGGCCGTGCGTCGACAACTCGACAGCCGGTTCGTGCGTCTTGACCCCCCTGACTACGACGCTGACAACGACGACCCTGATCGGGACGAACGCCTGATCCGGGAGCTGTACCGCGAGTTCGGCGGTCCGCTGCTGCGTCACGTGCGCAAGACGACCGGCAACGACCTGCAATGGGCTGAGGACGTCGTCCAGGAGACGCTGGTGCGTGCCTGGCGTAACTCGGCGAAGCTGACGTGGGAGCCGCCCCTGCTGTGGGCGTGGCTCCTCACCGTCGCCCGCCGCATCGTGATCGACGGGCGCCGCAGGCGCGGCGTACGGCCGAGGGAGGTGGAGGCTCCCGAAGAGGACAGCATCGCCGTGCCGGACGGCTCGGACCGGACGCTGGCGGCCATCGTGGTCGCGGACGCGCTGCGGCACCTGTCGACTCAGCACCGGGAAGTTATCGAAGAGACATACTTACGCGACCGGACGGTAAGCCAAGCGGCCGAGGTTCTGGGCATCCCACCGGGTACCGTGAAATCCAGGCTCTTTTACGCCCTGCGCGCGCTTCGCACGGCCCTGAAGGAGAGGGGGGTGGCCAGCTGATGTCCGCGTCGTCGCCGCACTTCGACGTGGCAGCGTACGCCCTGGGAGTGCTGGACGACGACGACGCCGAGGCATTCGAACGGCACCTCGACGAATGCGCGCCATGCCGGGCGGAACTGCTGGAGACCCAGGAGCTGCCCGGCATGCTCGACGCCATCAAGGACGGCTCCGTCTCCTCCTCGGAGCGTTCCCACCCCTGACCGGCCCACCCCTGACCGGCCCGCGCCGGCGGGCCGAGATGGGCGGTCCCGGGACGGACGGTCTCGGGACGGGCGGTCTCGGGACGGGCGGTCCCGCCAGGGTGAACGTGCCCTCCCTGCGGACCGTGTGCCAGCGCAGCCGGGCACCCAGGACCGCGGTGGCCACCGACTGGATGACGACCAGATACATCAGCTGCCGGTAGACGAACTGCTGCAGCGGCAGCACCCACAGCACCGAGGCCCGTTCGCCGTCCAGGCGCAGCGCGTACCAGCCGGTGAGCGCCTGCACCGCGACGAAGCCGGCCCACACCGCGACGACGGGCAGGGGATCGCCGACGAACAGCCTGTAGAGGGCCATGACGTCGACGACGGGGGCCAGCAACGGCAGGATCACCTGGAACAGGGCGAGATATCCGAGGCATCGCCGGCCGAAGGGACGCCGCTCCGCGACCGCCCCGCGGTGCTTCCAGATCGCCTGCAGCGTGCCGTAGCACCACCGGTAGCGCTGCCGCCACAGCTGGCCGAGCGAGGCGGGCGCCTCGGTCCACGCGCGCGCCCGCTCCTCGTAGACCACTCGCCAGCCCCTGCGGCTGATCGCCATGGTCAGGTCGGTGTCCTCGGCGAGCGTGTCCGCGCTGACGCCGCCGGCCGACGCGATCGCCTCGCGGCGGAACGCGCCGATCGCCCCCGGCACCGTCGCCATGCAGCCGAGCAGGTCGAACGCGCGGCGGTCCAGGTTGAACCCGACCACGTACTCGATGTGCTGCCAGCGGCCGATCATCCCGCGCCGGTTGCCGACCTTGGTGTTGCCGCTGACCGCGCCGACCGTGCGGTCCGCGAACGGCCGTGCGAGGTTCCCGATGGTCGAGGGTTCGAAGACGGTGTCGCCGTCCACCATGACCAGGATGTCGTGCGCGGCGTGGGCGATGCCGGTGGTGAGCGCGGCGGGCTTCCCGGCGTTCGGCTGCCGGATCACCCGGACTCCGGGCAGGCCGAGCGAGGCGGCGATCCGTCCCGTCTCGTCGGCCGAGCCGTCGTCCACGACGACGACCTCGACCGGGCCGGGATAGCCGGTCGCGACGAGTGACCGGACCGTCGCCGCGATCCCCGCCGCCTCGTTGTACGCGGGCACGATCACCGAGACCGGCGGCGGGGCCGCCCAGTGGGGGACGCCGGCGTTCGCGGGTCTCCCACGCGTCCTGCGGGCGTGCGCCCACGCCAGCGCGACGAAGAGGGCCAGCCGGAGCAGGGTGAGCACGCCGGCCGCGGCGAGGAACCAGCCGAGCGCCTCGACGAAGGCGAAGGAGGCGCGCTGGGCGAACCCCAGGACCGTGCCGAGGACGCGCTCGTCAGGAGAGGCGGCGGTGTGCGCCGTGGGGAGCCCGACGGCGTCCGTGAGGGTGGTGGCGGTGTATCCCTTCCTCTCCAGCCGGGTGAGCAGCCGGTCGACGGCGGCCAGCGTCCGGGCGCGGTCGCCTCCCGAGTCGTGGAACATGATCACTGCGCCCTCGCCCTCGACCGTGTGCGCGAGGGACGCCAGGACCATCTCGTCCACGGGCGGGCGGCTCCAGTCCTGGGTGTCCACGTCGGTGAACGTCACGAGGTATCCCTCGTTGCCGAGCAGCCGCATGGTGGCGAGCTGTCCGTTCCCGACCGCTCCCGGGCCCGAGGAGTACGGAATGCGGGCGAGACGGGTGTGAATCCCGGCCGCCGCGGCCAGCGTCTTCTGCGTCAGGGACATCTCCACGCGGGCCCGCCAGGCCGGCACCGCGCCCAGGTCGGCGTGCGTGTAGGTGTGGTTGCCGATCTCGTGCCCTTCGGCGACCACGCGGCGGGTGAGCTCGGGGTGCTCCGCGACGTGGGCTCCCAGGACGAAGAAGGTCGCCTTCGCGTGGTGCTCGCGGAGCAGGTCGAGCAGCCGGGGCGTCCACCGCGGATCGGGTCCGTCGTCGAAGGTGAGCGCCACCCGGCGGGGCTTGGGCCGCGCGCTGAGCGGCCGGGATCCCGAGACGTTGACCAGAGGGCCGCCGGAGCGGATCCGCTCCAGCTCGGCGGAGTCGCCGAAGTCCCTCAGGGGCGGCCGGGTCTCGCCGATAACGTTGTGCGCGTACGCGTTGAGCAGCAGCGCTCCGGCCATGAGCAGCGCGGCGATCGCGACGAGGAACCAGTGGCCGCGCGGCTCGGCGGGTCTCCGCTCGGCCGGTCTGCGCCGTCGTCTCATCGACGCCTCACTGGGAGGCCCCGGGCTGCTGGGGAGGCGTCTGGACGGGGCCGGGCCCGGGTGCCGGGGTCCGCGTCGCCTCCTCGGCCGGCGCCGTGGTCTGCGCGACCTCGGGCGCCGACGGCGCGGGCGTGGACTCACCGGACGCGGAGATCTCCACATCCGGCTCCGGGATCGCGGAAGGCGTCGTGCTCGGCTTGAGGCTCTTCGAAGGGGAGGCGGAGGGCATCCTGCTCGGCGGCCTGCGAGCGGAGGGAGTCCGCCGCGCCGGAGCCGCCGTCGCGCGCGGCGTGCCGCTCGCCCGCACCTCGTCCCGGGGGGCACGCCTGCGCTCGGACCTGCGGGACGGGGTGGGGGAGCCCGTGGGGGAGCGTTCCACGACCTGCTGCCCCTGCGTGCCGAGCCATCCCATCGGAGGGAGCTCGGGACCGGCCAGTGCTCCGCTCACCAGGGTGAGAGTCAACGCGAGGACGACGATCGCCCCGCCGACCGCGGCGGCTGTCAAGATCCTCGCCCGGCGCCCGCTCTGGTCCACGAAGACGGCCGTACGCTCCGGACGATGATCTTTCACGACGCATGATCGTACGTGAATCGAAAGCAGCTTCGAGAAGTTCGAGCCGTTTTGTGATCAGGCATTCGCGATTTCCCGATGCCCGGTGCGAGGGCCTCCCGCCCATGGTCGTTCTCGGCGGCTGTATGTGCATGAGACCCCTCAGCGGAGGCGTGGCTGCTTAAATGGGACAAGGTCAATCCCCTGGTCGCGAGGGCGCGGACGAAGTTGACGTTTGTGCCGTTATGGGGTGGTATCGGGGGCGGTGGTGCCGGGCTTTCGGTCAATGGGGACCGGAAGGGACGCGCCCATCGTGGAGGAGTGGCGCATGCCTGCGACGCCGTACGGCCGGGCCGGGTCCGGGGACGTGCTGCCCCCGCCGCGCAGCTTCGGCGAGGAGGGCGGGCGCCTGTCCTACGGCGACTACCTCCGCCTGTCCGAGCTGCTCGCCCAGCAGGAGCAGCGGTCCGGGGCCAGCGACGAACTGCTGTTCATCACCGTCCACCAGGTCTACGAGCTGTGGTTCAAGCTCCTCCTGCACGAGCTGGAGCGGATCAGGGACGCGATGGTCGAGGGGGCGCTGTGGCGCGCCAGGCATCTGTTCCGCCGGGTCCACGCGGCGGAGAAGGTCCTGGTCGACCAGGTCCAGGTGCTGGAGACCATGACGCCGCAGGACTTCCTGGAGTTCCGGTCGGTCCTCGCCCCCGCGAGCGGTTTCCAGTCGGTGCAGTTCCGCGAGCTCGAGTTCCTCTCGGGTGCCAAGGACCCGGCGTACCTCGGCCGGCTGAGGGACGCGAGCGAGGCGGAACTCGCCAGGCTCCGGCGGCGGCTCGCCGAACCGACGCTGTGGGATGCTTACCTCACCGCCCTCTCCCAGCGCGGCCTGCCGGTCTCCGACGACGAGATCATGGAATCCCTGCTGGCCGTGGCCCGTGACCGGGGATCGTACGACGATCTGTGGGACCTGGCCGAAGATCTCCTCACCCACGATGAGACGACCGCGCTCTGGCGGATGAGGCACGTGCAGATGGTGGAGCGCCAGATCGGCACGAAATCCGGTACGGGAGGCTCGTCCGGGGCACCGTACTTGAGGGGAAGGACGCGTTTGCACTTCTTTCCCCTGCTCTGGGAACTCCGGGCCTGGCTTTGAATCCTCACAAGGGAGTGAGTAGCGACATGCCGCTCGAAATGGCGCTGAATCGGCACGAATCGGATGAAGCGCTGGACGAGCTTCTCCGCGTCGCCGCCGAGAGGTGCGCGCACGCGCCGGGAGCGCCGCACGTGGAGGGCGAGGACCCCCTGGCCTTCCTGAGGCGGTACTACCGCAACGTCCCGGTCGAGGACCTCGCCGACCGCGACCCGGTGGACGTGTACGGCCCCGCCATGGCCCACCGCCACCTGGCCCAGCACCGGCCGCAGGGACGCGCGCTGGTCCGCGTCTACACCCCCACGCTTGAGGAGTGCGGCTGGGACCCGGGCCGCACGGTGGTCCAGATCGTCACCGACGACATGCCGTTCCTCGTCGACTCGGTGACGACCGAGCTGGACCGGCACGAGATCGGCACCCACCTGATCGTCCACCCGCAGATGCGGGTGCGCAGGGACATGACCGGCGAGCTGCTCGGCCCAGACAAAGAGAACATGACCGGGCAGGTCGTCCGCGAGTCGTGGATGCACATCGAGATCGACCGGCAGGCCGATCACGGCGTGCTCAAGGAGCTGGAGAGCGACCTGCAGCGGATCCTGCAGGACGTGCGCTGCGCGGTCGAGGACTTCGCCAAGATGCGGGCGCTGGCCGTGCAGACCGCCGAGGATCTGGCGGTCAACCCGCCGCCGCTCGACCCCGCGCAGGTCGAGGACGGCATGGAGCTGCTGCGCTGGCTGGCCGACGGCCACTTCACGTTCCTCGGCTACCGCGAATACCGGCTCGAGGAGACCGACGGCGGCGCCGCGCTGCGCGGCCTGCCCGGCACCGGGCTCGGCGTCCTACGGGCCGACAAGGCCGGATCGGCCAGCTTCGCGGCCCTGCCGCCGAAGGTGCGGGCGAAGGCGCGGGAGAAACAGCTGCTGATCGTCACCAAGGCCAACAGCCGGGCCACCGTCTACAAGCCCCACTACCTCGACTACGTCGGGATCAAGGTCTTCTCGCCCGAGGGCGAGGTGATCGGCGAGCGGCGGTTCCTCGGGCTGTTCACCCACGTGGCGTACAACGAGTCGATCTCCCGGATCCCGGTCCTGCGGCGCAAGCTCGCCGAGGTGCTGGAGCGTGCCGGGCTGTCGCCCGACAGCCACGACGGCAAGGATCTGATGGAGATCCTGGAGACCTACCCGCGCACCGAGCTGTTCCAGATCTCCGTGGACGAGCTGCTGCCCATCGCGCTCGGCGTGCTGCGGCTGCGCGAGCGCAAGCAGGTCAAGCTGTTCCTGCGCCGCGACGACTACGGCCGCTACATCTCCTGCCTGATCTTCCTGCCGCGTGACCGCTACACCACCAAGGTCCGCCTGCACATGCAGCGGATCCTGATGAAGGCGCTCGGCGGCACCTCGCTCGACTACAGCACGATGATCGGCGAGTCGGCGCTGGCCCGGCTGTACGTCGTGATCCGCGGTGAGCGCGGCAAACCGCTCGGCGAGACGCCGGTCGACGTCGAGGAACTGGAGGCGCGGCTGGCCGCCACCACCCGCACCTGGGAGGACGACCTCGCCGCCGCGATCAACGAGCTGTGCCCGGAGGAGGACGCGCCCCGGCTGCTGCGCCGCTACGGCACCGCGTTCCCGGAGGGCTACAAGGCCGACTTCCCCGCGCGTACGGCCGTCGCCGACCTCAAGCGGCTGGAGGCGCTCGGCGAGGACCCGAACGCCATCGGCATCAACCTCTACGAGCCGTACGGCGCGGCGGAGGGGGAGCGGCGCTTCAAGCTCTACCGGCTGGGCGCGCCGATCTCGCTGTCGCGGGTGCTTCCGCTGCTCACGCGGATGGGCGTCGAGGTGGTGGACGAGCGGCCTTACGAGATCGACCGCGACCACGACCCCGACACCCGGGACGCCTGGATCTACGACTTCGGCCTGCGGTACACCCCCTCGGAGGAGGTGCACCGCGACGAGTTCAAGCGGTTGTTCCAGGACGCCTTCGCCGTGCTGTGGCGCGGCGAGGTGGAGAACGACGGCTTCAACGCGCTCGTGCTGGCCGGCGGGCTCACCTGGGAGCAGGCCGAGATCCTCCGGGCGTACGCCAAGTATCTGCGGCAGGCCGGGACCACGTTCAGCCAGTCGTACATAGAAAGGGTGCTGCGCGGCAACGTGCGGCTGGCCCGGCTCCTGGTGCGGCTGTTCGAGGCCAGGCTCGACCCGCGGCGGCCGGACGACGGCAGGGCGGAGGTCTGCGACGCGCTGACCGAGGAGATCCTCGCCTCGCTGGACGAGGTGGCCTCGCTCGACGAGGACCGCATCCTGCGGGCCTACCTGGAGATGATCCAGGCGACGCTGCGCACCAACGTCTTCCAGGCCGCGCCCTCCGGGAAGGACACGGCCGGCGGGCGCGACGCCGGGGACGCGGGCAGCCAGTTCGTCACCGGCAGGCGCAAGCCGTACATCTCGCTGAAGGTCGATCCGCAGGCGATCAGCGTGCTGCCGCTGCCCCGGCCGAAGTACGAGATCTTCGTGTACTCGCCGCGGGTCGAGGGCGTGCACCTGCGCTTCGGCAAGGTCGCCCGCGGCGGCCTGCGCTGGTCGGACCGCATGGAGGACTTCCGCACGGAGATCCTCGGCCTGGTCAAGGCGCAGATGGTCAAGAACACCGTCATCGTGCCGACCGGCTCCAAGGGCGGCTTCGTCGTCAAGCGGCCCCCCGCGGGAGGGCGCGACGAGTTCCTGGCCGAGGGCGTGGCCTGCTACCGCCAGTTCATCTCCGGCCTGCTCGACCTGACCGACAACCTGGTCGCGGGGGAGGTCGTGCCGCCGTCCGACGTCGTGCGGCACGACGGCGACGACACCTACCTCGTGGTGGCCGCGGACAAGGGCACGGCGACGTTCTCCGACATCGCCAACGAGGTGGCCAAGGAGTACGGCTACTGGCTCGGCGACGCCTTCGCCTCCGGCGGGTCGGTGGGCTACGACCACAAGGCCATGGGCATCACCGCCAGGGGCGCCTGGGAGTCGGTCAAGTACCACTTCCGCACGCTCGGCGTGGACGTGCAGAGCACCGACTTCACCGTGGCCGGCGTCGGCGACATGTCCGGCGACGTGTTCGGCAACGGCATGCTCCTGTCGGAGCACATCCGGCTCGTCGCGGCCTTCGACCACCGGCACGTGTTCGTCGACCCCGACCCGGACGCCGCGCGGAGCTTCGCCGAGCGGCGACGGCTGTTCGAGCTGCCCAGAAGCTCCTGGGACGACTACGACAGGTCGCTCATCTCGGCGGGCGGCGGCGTGTGGCCGCGCACCGCGAAGTCGATCCCGGTCTCGCCGCAGACGCGCGCCGCGCTCGGCCTGCCGCACACCGTCACCGCGCTCGCGCCGAACGACCTGATCAGCGCGATCCTGCGGGCCCCCGTCGACCTGCTGTGGAACGGCGGCATCGGCACGTACGTCAAGGCGTCGTCGGAGACCCACGCCGACGTGGGGGACAAGGCCAACGACGCACTGCGGATCAACGCGGCCGACCTGCGCTGCAAGGTCGTGGGCGAGGGCGGCAACCTCGGCTTCACCCAGCGCGCCCGGATCGAGTTCGCGCTGAACGGCGGGCTGATCAACACCGACTTCATCGACAACTCGGCCGGTGTGGACACCTCCGACCACGAGGTGAACATCAAGATCCTGCTCGACCAGGTCGTCCGCGACGGCGACATGACCGACAAGCAGCGCAACCAGCTCTTCCTCGACATGACCGACGAGGTGGGCAGGCTGGTGCTGGAGGACAACTACGCCCAGAACGTCGTGCTCGCGGCGGCCCGGGCGCAGGCGCCGGAGATGCTGCACATCCACGCCCGCTACCTGCGGAGGCTGGAGCGCGAGGGGCTGGTCAACCGGGAGCTGGAGTTCCTGCCGTCGGACAAGGTGCTCGCCGAGCGGCGCCAGGCCGGGCTCGGGCTCAGCAACCCCGAGTTCGCGGTGCTGCTCGCCTACACGAAGCTCGTGGTGGACGCGGAGCTGCTGCAGTCGGACATCCCCGACGACCCGTCGCTGGCGTCGTGGCTGGTGTCGTACTTCCCCTCGGCCCTGCGCGACCGCTTCCGGGCGTACATGGACTCCCACCCGCTGCGCCGGGAGATCATCACGACCCGGATCGTCAACGACGTGGTGAACTTCGGCGGGACGAGCCTGGTCTACCGGTTCGGCGAGGAGACGGGCGCCTCGACGCCCGACATCGTGCGGGCCTACCTCGTGACGCGGGAGGTCTTCGACCTGCCCTCGTTCATGCGCCAGATCGAGGAGCTGGACAACGAGGTGGACACCGCGACCCAGCTCGCCATGCTGCTGGAGGGCCGCAAGCTGTCCGAGCGCGGCACCCGCTGGCTGCTCGGCAACCGCCGCCCCCCGCTCGACCTCGCCTCCACGGCCCGCTACTTCATCGAGGGCGCCGGGGGCCTGCTGCCCCACCTGCCCAAGCTGCTGACCGGCCCCGACCTGGCGGCGTACGAGGAGCGCAGGGACTCCTTCGTGGCCAGGGGCGTGCCCGGCGAGCTGGCCGAGCGGGTCGCCGCGATGGTGCCGGCCTACTCCACGTTCGACCTCGTGGAGATCGCGGCGTACACCGGCCGGCCGGTGAGCGAGGTGGCCGAGGTCTACTTCGACCTGGCCGACCGGCTCCAGCTCGCCCGGCTGCGCGAGCGGGTGATCGCGCTGCCGCGCGACAGCCGGTGGAACTCGATGGCCAGGTCGGCGCTGCGCGACGATCTGTACGCGGCCCACGCGACGCTCACCAGGGACGTGCTCATCCACAGCCGTCCGGGCCTGTCGCCGGAGGAGCGGCTGGCGAGCTGGACGGAGGCCAACCAGGCCGCGGTGACCCGGTCGCGGCAGACGCTGTCGGAGATCTGGGAGAGCGACACCTTCGACCTGGCGACGCTGTCGGTCGCGCTGCGCGCGGTGCGGACGCTGGTCTCCACCAGCAACCTCCCGCACGCGGAGGCGTGACCACCCGTGGTGATCAGCGGTTCGAGCCGCCGGTGACGATGCCTTCGTAGCCGACGACGTGCGCGGGCGCGGTGGACGCCTTGGGCGGCACCGCGCTCACGTACTGCTGGGTCTCGATGATCTGCCGCTTCTGCCGGATGAACAGGTCCTTGGTGGGGCTCAGCAGCCAGCGGGCCGCGGCGGGGAGCGTCACCGGGCGTCCCTCGCCGCACTTGAGCCCCTGGGGGTTGGGGGTCCACGAGGACGTGCGGATCAGCGTGTACAGCATCATCGCGCCGCCGTCACGCGTGCGCAGCGCGAAGATCGGGTAGTTGGGGGCCGAGGCGAAGATCGACTCGTAGTTCATGCAGTCGTCGGCCTTCGCCGTCTCCTTGGTCTTGCTGATCTCGTCGTAGAAGCCCGTCGTCTGCGGGCCGGGCGCGATCAGCCCGGAGGCGTAGCCCTTGGGGCCCTCCTCGGCGACCGTGGCGTGCAGCGGGCCCATGAGGTTGGGGCTGATGGCCACCGAGGCGTCGCGCGACTCCAGCGCCGTCGCGTACCCGTCCGCGTCGAGGGCGACCGAGGGCGGTTTCTCGCCGGGGTAGAGCAGGGACGCGAAGCTGTTGAGCCATCGCCCGTCCCGGCCCTGCCGTACGAACGTGAACACGCCCGTGCGGACCTCGCCGGACGCGTCGCGCCGCCGGGCGGTGGCCGCGAACCAGACGGTCGAGCGGCCGCTCTGCCGGGGCACGAGCACCGTACGGCGATCCCAGGTGTAGCGGGCGGGCTTGCCCTCCTGCGAGTGGATGCCGGCGATCGTGATGGGCCGCTGGCCGTCCTGGGTGAGCAGGAGCTCCCACCGGTCGGCCCCGGCCAGCCGCAGCACGTCGTCGGTGTCGAGGAACGCGTCGAGCGCCCGGGTCGCCTCCTCAAGCGTCACCGCCGGGGGACTGGGCGACGGCGACGGGCTGTCGCCGGGACTCGGCAGGGCGGAGGTGGCCGCCGCCGGGCTGGCCGTCGGCCGGGCCGGCTCCCCGCCTGAGCAGGCGACGGCCGTACAGGTGACGAGGGCAAGGGCCAGCGCACTCCGAACGACCCCGTTCACGCCAGCCTCCCCATGCAATCGATCCACATGCTACCGACGCGTGCTGCCTGACCGGGTCTCCGATTCGCGTACCCTTTACAGACGTGGCAGTCATCGATCCAGCCGAAGAGATCAACGAGCTTAGCGGCACGCTGAAGGGCATTCAGGACGTGCTCGACCTCGACGCCCTGCGCAAGCAGATCGCCGAGTTGGAGGACCAGGCTGCCGCGCCCGATCTGTGGAACGACCCCGAGCAGGCGCAGCGCGTCACCAGCCGGCTCTCCCATCTGCAGGCCGAGGTCAACCGGGTGGACGGCCTGGGCCGCCGTCTGGAGGACCTGCCGGTCCTGTTCGAGCTGGCGTCCGAGGAGGGCGACGAGGACGCGCTGGCCGAGGCGGAGAGGGAGCTCGCCGCGCTCAGGTCCGAGGTCGGCGCGCTCGAGGTCCGCACCCTCCTGTCGGGCGAGTACGACGCCCGCGAGGCCCTGGTGACCATCAACGCGCAGGCGGGCGGCGTCGACGCGGCCGACTGGGCCCAGATGCTGCTGCGCATGTACCTGCGGTGGGCCGAGCGCAAGGGCTACCCGGCGGAGGTCTACGAGACCTCCTACGCCGAGGAGGCCGGCATCAAGTCGGCCACCTTCGCGGTCAAGGCCCCCTACGCCTACGGCACGCTCAGGGGCGAGCACGGCACCCACCGGCTGGTGCGGATCAGCCCGTTCGACAACCAGGGCCGCCGTCAGACCTCGTTCGCGGGCGTGGACGTGGTGCCCGTGGTCGAGCAGACCGACCACATCGACATCAACGAGGACGACCTGCGCATCGACGTCTACCGGTCGTCCGGGCCGGGCGGCCAGGGCGTGAACACGACCGACTCGGCCGTGCGGATCACCCACCTCCCGACCGGGATCGTGGTCTCCTGCCAGAACGAGCGGTCGCAGCTGCAGAACCGTGCGACGGCGATGGCCGTCCTCCAGGCCAAGCTGCTGGAGCGCAAGCGGCAGGAGGAGGCCGCGGCGATGAACGAGCTGCGCGGCGAGACGACGACGTCATGGGGCACGCAGATCCGCAACTACGTGCTGCACCCCTACCAGATCGTCAAGGACCTGCGTACGGGCGTGGAGGCGGGCAACCCCTCCGCCGTGCTGGACGGCGACCTCGACGAGTTCATCGAGGGCGAGATCCGCTGGACGCGCCGCCAGGAGTCGGGTGACGCTCAGTAACCGCTGACGTGCGTGAGCGCGACAAGCGCCACGACCAGTAGCACGATCAGCGCGATGACCAGGGGCGACAGCCCCATGAACCCGTGGTGGTGAACCTTGGCGCGGCCCTCTCGGCAGACGGGGCAGCGCCCCTCCACCACGGGGCCCGCGCACGCGGCGCAGATCAGATGTTCGCAGCTCATAGCAGCTTTACCGCCCCATCGCCCAAGGGCTAATCGTTTTGTTTCCGTTATGGACGTTCCATGCCAGTGTTACCCCTAGACTGGCCTCTGGCCAAACGGAACGTCGATCCAGAGCAAAGTGACCGGCGACCCCCGGACCGGCCGTCCCACCCCCTAGACTGGCTAGCCGTGATGCGCCCGTGATCCATTTCGATAATGTCACCAAGGTCTACGCGAACCAAAACCGGCCCGCCCTCGACCACGTGAGCGTGGATGTCGACAAGGGCGAGTTCGTGTTCCTGGTCGGTCCGTCAGGGTCGGGGAAGTCCACCTTCCTCCGGTTGGTCCTGAAGGAGGAGCGGCCCAACAGCGGCTCCATCCACGTGGCCGGCAAGGACCTGTCGAAGCTGTCCAACTTCAAAGTGCCGCACCTGCGCCGCCGCATCGGCTGCGTGTTCCAGGACTTCCGGCTGCTGCCGAACAAGAACGTCTACGAGAACGTGGCGTTCGCCCTGGAGGTCATCGGCAAGCCGCGCCGCTTCATCCGCAAGGTCGTGCCCGAGGTCATCGAGCTCGTCGGCCTCGAGGGCAAGGCGCACCGCATGCCGGAGGAGCTGTCCGGTGGCGAGCAGCAGCGGGTCGCCATGGCCCGCGCGTTCGTCAACCGGCCGATGATTCTGCTCGCCGACGAGCCCACAGGAAACATCGACCCCGCCACGAGCATCGGCATCATGAAGGTGCTCGACCGAATCAACAGGACCGGCACGACCGTCCTCATGGCGACACACGACGCCGCGATCGTCGACTCCATGCGCAAGCGCGTGGTCGAGCTCGAGGACGGCAAGATCGTCCGCGACCAGTCGCGCGGCGTGTACGGCCAGGCGTATTAGGAGTAACTGGGACCATGCGGGCCAACTTCATCTTCTCCGAGGTCTGGATCGGCCTTCGGCGCAACCTCACGATGACCATCGCGGTGATCGTGACAGTGGCGGTCGGCATGGCGCTGCTCGGCGTCGGACTGATGATCAACTCCCAGGTCTCGAAGCTGACCGGCTTCTGGAGCGACAAGGTCGAGCTGTCGGTCTACCTGTGCACCAAGGGCTCGCCCTTCGAACCCTGTAAGAACAGGGGCGCCGTCACCCAGGAGGAGAAGGGCACCCTGGAGCAGACGATCAAGGCGCTCCCGGACGTCGAGCGGGTGCAGTTCGAGAACCAGGCCCAGGCGTTCAAGAACTTCCAGAGCACCGAGAGCAACACGCTGCTGCTTTCTGTGACCAAGCCCGAGGACATGCCGGAGTCGTTCCGGGTCAAGCTGAAGGACCCGGAGAAGGCGGCGGCCGTCGCGAGCAGTCTCAAGGGGCAGCCCGGCGTCTCCAACGTCGTCAACGAGCGCGACCTGCTCCAGTCGGTCTTCGGCTTCATGGACACGCTGCGCAACGTGGCGCTCGGCATCGCGATCCTCATGGTGATCGCGGCCACCCTGCTGATCGGCAACACGGTCCGGCTGTCGGCGTACAACCGCCGAAGAGAGACCGGCATCATGCGGCTGGTCGGCGCCAGCAACATCTACATCCAGCTTCCGTTCGTGCTGGAGGGCCTGATCGCCGGCCTCATCGGCGGCGTCCTGTCCGGCGTGATCCTGATCATCGTCAAGGTCTTCATCTTCGAGTCGATCCAGACCTACATGGCCGCGCCCCTCGGCTGGGACACGGTCGCGGGCGTGATCACCGGCACCATGGCCATCGGCGTGCTGATCTGTGTGCTCGCCTCGTTCGTCACGCTGCGCCGCTACCTGCGGGTGTGACACCGCACCGGCCGCGCAGCTCGTTTCCGCCCTTCGCGGCGACGGTAGGCTCCCCTTATGCCACGTGAGACCGGGCGCAAGCTGATCGCCCAGAACAAGCGTGCCAGGCACGACTTCTTCATCGAGGACACCTACGAGGCCGGGCTCGTCCTGACCGGCACCGAGGTCAAGTCCCTGCGGGCGGGAAAGGCCAACCTGACCGACGGCTACGCCTCGGTCGAGGGCGGCGAGGTCTGGCTGATCAACGTGTACATCCCGGAGTACAGCCAGGGCACCTGGACCAACCACGCCGCCCGGCGCACGCGCAAGCTGCTGCTGAACCGCAAGGAGATCGGCAAGCTCGACGCGACGCTGAAGGAGAAGGGCCTCACGCTGATCCCGCTGTCGATGTACTTCAAGGACGGCCGGGCGAAGATCGAAATCGGCATCGCCAGGGGTAAGAAGGACTACGACAAGCGGCAGACGCTCATGGAGAAGCAGGCGAGCCGGGAGATGGCGCGGGCCATGTCGAACGCGGTCCGCCGCCGGGGGGGCCGTTAGGCCGTGTCCTTCCGATCATTCGGGGTCGTCCGGGCGAGAGCCGTACGGGCCGCGCTCGCGCTGGGGCTGACCGCGCCCCTGCTGACCGGCTGCTTCGAGGAGCCGACGCCGCACGACGCGGTGCGCGACTTCCTCGTCGGCTGGCAGACGGGGGACTACGCGGCCGCCGCGCGCCGGGCCGACGGCGACCAGGCGGCGGTGCGCAAGGCGCTTGAGGACGCCCGGCTGCAACTGGACGCCGCCTCGATCCGCTTCTCCCTGCGCGGCATCAGCCAGGACGGCGACGCCGCGCAGGCCGGCTACCACGCCGAGGTCGACCTCGGCGAGAACAACCCCCTCTGGCAGTACGACGGGAACCTGCCCCTGCACCTGGTCGGCAACCAGTGGAAGGTGCGGTGGTCGCCGAGCGTCGTCCACCCCGACCTGCACCCCGGGCAGCGGCTCGCGGTCGCCACCGTCCCCAAGGGCCGCAGGCCGGTCCTCGACCGGAACGGCAGCCCGTTGCAGGACGAGACCGTCCTGCACGTCGCCGGGGTCTACCCCGCCAAGGTCAAGGACCCCGGCCGGCTCTGCGACCAGCTGTCGAAGGTCACCGGCTTCGCCCAGGACCGCCTGCTGAGCCGCATCCTGTCGTCGCCCCCGCAGGACTTCGTCCCCCTCGCGACGTTCGGGCGGACGAAGTTCGCCCAGATCAGATCCAAGCTGGAGGCCATCCAAGGTCTGGAGTTCCAGATCGACAACCCGCCGGTCGCCCCCAAGTCGCCCACCCAGATCGTCGGGGTGGTCACGGCCATCACCCCGGAGGCGGAGCAGCGGCTCGGCGGGCCGCAGCGGGCCGGCGACACGCTCGGCCGGGACGGCCTGCAGAAGGCCTACCAGGACCAGCTCACCGGCTCGACCGAGACCCGGGTCGTCATCCTCGACAACGCCACAGGGCGACTGGTCAAGGAGCTCAAGGCGTGGCCGGGGCGGGAGAACTCGTCGGTCCAGACCACGATCGACAGCCGCCTGCAGAGCGTGGGGGACGCCGCGGTGGCGGGGCCCCGTCCGGCCGCGCTCGTCGCGGTGCAGGCATCCACCGGCCAGTTGCTCGCCGTCTCCACCAACCAGTTGCACCAGGAGAAGGACGCGCTGGCCGGCAAGTTCGCGGCCGGCACCGCCTTCTCGGTCGTCGCCGCGGAAGGACTGCTCCAGTCGGGCCTCGACCCGAAGCAGAAGGTGCCGTGCAGCGCCGATCGCACCGTGGGCGGAGCCCGATTCCAGCAGCCCGGCGTCAACGGCGTGATGACGCCCACCTTCCAGACCGACTTCGCGCAGGGCTGCGTGACCGCCCTGGCGTCGCTGGCGCGGCGGATCAGCGGGCAGCGGCTGTCCGCCAGCGCGAGCCAGTTCGGCATCGGCGGCAACTGGAAGCTGCCGCTGAAGACGTTCAGCGGGTCGATGAACGCTCCCAACGGCGACGCCGCCATCGCGAAGATCATGGCTGGGCAGGGCGCCCGCGTGAGCCCGCTGGCGATGGCCCTCGTCGCCGCGGCCGTCAAGTCCGGCACATGGCGGCCGCCGGTGCTGGTGACCTCGCCCGTCGCTCCCGACCCGGCGGCCGGGGACGGCGTCACGCAGGCCGCCGCGCAGCCCGTGACGCTCGATCCCGCGATCATCGCGAAGCTGCGCACGCTCATGCGGGCCGGTGTGACGTCCGGCGCGGCCTCCGCCGCCTCCGCCCCCGGCGACCCCGTGTACGGCGTGGCCGCCGAGGTCACGCAGACGGAGAAGAAGGAGCGCACCAAGCTCTCGTGGTTTGTGGGCTGGCAGGGGGACGTCGCGGTCGCCGTGCTGGCGCAGAGCGGCGATACGGCGGCCGCTTCGGCGATCGCCGGGAGCTTCTTCCGCGACGCTCAGCCCCAGACCTGAAAAATGCTCGGAGGCGAGCAACCATCAGGGCGGTGACCGGCGTCTTTCTAGGTGACTGGGACCCGCTTGGGGGGTTGCGGGCCCAGTCACCGTGATGAGGACAGGGCTCCATCTCGGGGGGAGCCCTGCCCGTCCTGACCGGCTCGACCCTGCCGGTCGGCCCCCGGGGGCGCGCGCCAGAGGCCGCGTTCCCGGGGGCCTCGGCGTCTCACCGGCCCCACCGGCGTACCGGGGGGCCAGGAATTCGGTTCGCGTCGCCGGTGTTGTCATGAGTAAGCTTGTCATGCCAGGCCCTCGGGTCTGGATTGACAACTGCACAGGGGGTGACCGGTTTCGACTTCGACATTGCAAGTCAGGGGAAGCGGGTCGGGGACTGCGGACATAACCCCGTCAACACTGTGACCGCAAAACAATAAGTGCCAATAACAAGAGCACTGAGGTGAGCCAGGCTTCCCTGGCTCTCGCCGCCTAAGCAGCGAGAAACCTCTGTCAGCCCGGGAGTGCCTTCGGCCCGGAACTGACATCGCTAGAAGGCTCAACCGTCCGGCCCGGTCACGGGGCCGTACGGGAAACCAAACAGTGACTGGGCCCGTCGGCGACTCGCCTGTGAGATTGCCGGGGCCGAGAAAATCGCAACAGGCTGCACCCGGAGAAGCCCTGTCTTGGTGTTGAAGGACGCGGGTTCGATTCCCGCCACCTCCACATCTCCGCAGAAGGGCGGGGAGGAAGCGTTCGCTTCCTCCCCGCCCTTCTGCTGTCTGCCGGACTTCAGATCGGACGTGTCACCGGGACGACGGTGAGCAGATGGTCGAGGCCTTTGACTGCAGAATCTTCATGCGCTGGGCGAGCTCCTGAGGGCCGGAGGCGGTGAGCACGCCGACCGACAGCTGCACGCGCTGCGTGATCGTCGGGAGTGGCTCTGAGGCATGACGAGTACTGTCGGGGCGATACGTGGGAGGGGGCTTGCCGTGGGGGAGCCGAGAATCGTGGTGCGGCGATCGTTGCCGTCGGAGCCTGCCGTACGGAGTTCGGCCTCGCTGTTCCTGACGGAGGCGGAGCGGCAGGGGGTGCGGGCCGGGCGCAGGATGCTGTACGTCGGCCCGGAGCCCGCCTCCGAGCATGTGGCCGCCGGGCTGCGGGTCGAGCCGGGCACGCCGGTGCTGGCCCGGCGCAAGCTGCTGCTCGCCGGTGACGTGCCGGTGCGGGTCGCCACGAGCTTTCTGCGGCTCGACCTCTTCGCGGACACGCCACTGTGCGAGCCGGGCTTCCTCGCGCCGAGCCTGCAGGCGCGCATCGAGGAACTGGGTCACCGGTTCGGCCGGGCGGAGGAGCACCTGGTGGCCCGGCCGCCAAGGGGTGACGAGGCGACCATGCTGGACTTGGACCCCCGCGAGTGGGTGGTCCAGATCGTGCGGGCCGCCTACTCGGCCGACGACCTGCCGATCCACGTGCTGGAGACGGTCTGCGCCGCCTCCCGGCACGTCTTCGACATCGTTCAGGTGAGCGGCGCCGACGAGTTCTGACCGACGTGTACTGTGGTACGGCGTAGTACGGGTCGTTAGGATGAAACGATGAGCGCCAGACCCAGACCTGTCGATGTCAGCGTGCGACAGTTCGTCAGCGACTCCGGCAGCATCACCCGGGGGCTGCGGCAGGGACAGCAGTATGTGTTGACGATCAACGGTGAACCGCTTGCCGAGGTCATCCCGATCAAGCGTCGCCGGGCCGTTCCAACGGCGGAGGTGCTGGCCGTGTTCGCTACCGCGCCTGCCCTCGATGTCGACGAGCTCCGCGCTGACCTGGACGCCGTGATCGATCAGGAGTTGCCCGCAGATCCGCTGGAGGGGACCGGCCTGTGAGACATGCGGAAGGCGTGCTCGACACCAACATCGTGGCCGTCCTGTCCCTGTTCGATGCCGCCGAACTCCCGGAAGCATCCCTGATCACCGCTGTGACACTGGGCGAGTTGTCGGACGCGCCGCATGCCACCGCTGACCCGATCAAACGTGCCCGGAGGATAGCGGTCCTGCAGCATGTCGAGGCCACTTTTGACGCGCTGCCCTACGACGCCGAGGCTGCCCGTATATATGGCCAGATATGCGCTGCCGTTCGTATCTCCGGTCGGCAGCCACGCGGCAGGGTGGCCGACTTGATGATCGCCGCCATCGCCGCCAGTAACGAGCTTCCTCTCTACACCGCCAATCCGAAGGACTTCGCCGGTCTCGACGGCATGGTGGAAGTCGTGGCCGTCTCGCGGCCTCCGGGCGCGACAGCCTGACTCACCCCTGAGGAGCGCTGGAGACGGTCTGCGCCGCCTCCCGGCCTGTCTTCGACATCGTTCAGGTGAGCGGCGCCGACGAGTTCTGACCAAGGTAGGCGTCGATCTCCGCGAGCAGGGCCGAGGTGCCCTCGGCGCCGAGGAAGGACGCCTCCACCGCGGCACGGGCCAGGTCGGCGACGCCCTTCTCGTCGAGGGAGAGCAACTCGGCCGCGACGGCGTACTCCCGGTTCAGGTCGGTGCCGAACATCGGCGGATCGTCGGTGTTCACCGTGATCGCCACCCCGGCCGCGACCAGCTCGGGCAGCGGGTGCTCGGCCAGGCTGGGCACGGCCCGCGTGCACACGTTGGAGGTGGGGCAGACCTCCAGCGTGATCCCGTGCTCGGCCAGGTGCTCCAGCAACGCCGGGTCCTCCACGCTGTGGATGCCGTGCGCGATCCGTTCGGCGCCGAGATCGCGTACCGCCTGCCAGACGTAACCGGCGTCGGTGACCTCGCCGGCGTGCGGCACCGAGTGGAGCCCGGCGGCGCGGGCCGCGGCGAAGTACGGGGCGAACTGCGAGCGGGACACCCCGGCCTCCGCGCCGCCGAGGCCCAGGCTGACCAGGCCGTCCGGCCGCTGGTCGAGCGCGATGGAGAGCGTCTGTTCCGCGGGCGGGCCCGGGATGCCGGGGATGTCGAAGCACCAGCGCAGGACGGTGCCGAAGTCCGCCTCGACCCTGCGGCGGGCGTCCTCGATCACCTCGCAGAACTCCTCCGGGGCGAAGCCCCGGGCCAGGTGGGGCTGCGGCGTGACGGTCAGTTCGGCGTACCGCACCTGCTGGGCAGCCAGGTCGCCGCCCACGCCGTGGACCAGCGTCCACAGGTCCTCGGGCGTCCTGACCAGGTCCACGATCTGCGGGTAGACCTGGAGGAAGTGGGAGAAGTCGCGGAAGTCGTAGAACGCCGCGACCTGCGCGGGGTCGGCCGGCACGGCCGTCGCCCCCTCATAGCGCGCGGCGAGTTCGGCGACGATGTGCGGTGACGCCGCACCGATGTGGTGCACGTGCAGTTCCGCCTTGGGCAGCCCGGCGATGAACCGGGTGAGGTGCGGGGAGATCACGGACAGAACGTAACAACCAGGTAGGAGCCGCCACCAAGCGATTCCGCGGTATCTCACACCACTTTGTCAGGATCGGGCTCATCCTCCGGCCGGCAGCTCGCTGAGCACGACGGTGACCGTCCTCCTGGTGCCGTCCGGTTGCATCAGCTCGACTCGAGCCTTGTCGCCCGGTTTGAGTGTCACCAGGACCTGCGACAGGGCGCTGGCGGTGGGCGTGGGCGTGCCGTTGACCTTCACGATCACGTCGCCGGGGCGGATGCCCGCCTTGTCCGCGCCGCCGCCGGGGGACACCGAGCCGACGGCCACGCCGATCGGGTTGCCGTCCGCGTCGACCGCCGTGCCGACCCGTACGCCGAGGGCCGCCCGATGGCTGTTGACGACCCGGCCGTACCGGATGATCTGGCGGGCGATGTCGGTCGCGGTGTCGCTCGGGATCGCGAAGCCGAGGCCGGGCGCGGCGCCCAGGTTGGGATCGACGGCGGCCAGCGTCGGGATGCCGATGACCTGGCCGGACAGGTCCACCAGCGCGCCGCCGCTGTTGCCGGGGTTGATGGGCGCGGAGGTCTGGATGGCGTTGGCGATGGTCGCGGCCCCGCCGCCGGCGTGCCTTTCGCCCGTCACGGTGCGGCCCAGGGCCGACACGATCCCCTGGGTCACGCTGCCGGAGAAGCCGAGCGGGTTGCCCATCGCGAGCACGATCTGCCCGACCTTGAGGTTCGCCGACCGGCCGAAGGTCGCGGGCGTCAGCCCGTTCTTGTTCTCGACCTGGATGATCGCCAGGTCGCCGGGGGGATAGGAGCTCACCAGCCTGGCCTTCCTCGGCTTGCCGCCGGTGGCCAGCGTGACCTGGAACTCCGTGGCGGCACCGACGACGTGGGCGTTCGTCAGGATGTGGCCGTCGGTGTCGTAGACGATGCCCGAGCCCAGCGCCTCTCCTGTGGTGATCTGCACGATCGACGGAAGGACGCTCTTGATGACCTGCTCGTAGGCCGTCTCGAGCTCGATCGGACGGGTCGGCAGTGGCGCGGCCGTCCTCGTCTTCGGAGGCGCCGTCGGGGAGGCGGTCTCGCCCGGGGCGGTTCCCTGCGCGCATCCCCCCGCGACCAGCGCGGCCACGGCCGGGGCGGCGACCGTACGGAGGACCTTCCGTGAGAGCTGCATAGTCCCCTGTCTACCTGCGGGAACGGTCGCCGCAAGGCGGCACGCCGGACCACGCGCAGGTCATGACGGGTGCCCGGGACAGCCGATACCCGGGGTGCTCGGCCCCGGCCTAGCCAGCGAATATTCCTCTAGAATATGGTTCTACAAGGACCTAGTGCTGGAGGATCTTATGGCGATCGGGCTGAGCGAGGAGCACGAGGCGCTTCGCGAGTCGGTGACCGGATGGGCCGAGCGGGCCGTGCCCGCCGACCTCGTGCGAAGCGCGGTGGGTGTCCTCGCCGATCCGGGTACGGAGGAGCGCCCGGCCTTCTGGCCCGCTCTCGCCGGCCAGGGGCTGCTCGGGCTGCACGTCCCGGAGGAGTTCGGCGGCTCCGGCTACGGCCTCCTGGAGGCGGCCGTGGCGATCGAGGCGCTGTCGGAGCGGGTGGCGCCCGGTCCGATGGTGCCGACCGTGCTCGCCGGCGCCGCGATCCTCGCCTCCGAGAGCAAGGCGCAGGCCGACCTGCTGCCGGGGCTCGCGGACGGATCGCTGACCGGTGCCGTGGCGCTCGACGGCGAGATCACCGGTGTCCGCGACGGCGACGTGCTGACGATCAGCGGCGCGGCCGGGTATGTCCTCGGCGCGGCGGTCGCCGACGTGCTGGTCCTGCCGGTGGCCACGGACGGCGGCGAGGAGTGGGTGGCCGTCGACGCCGCCCAGGCGACGATCACCGCGGTCAAGTCGCTCGACCTCACCCGTGGCGTGGCCAAGGTCGAACTGGACGGCGTAGAGGTGCCCGCCGAGCGGGTGCTGACCGGCCTCACCGGCGCCGAGGTGCGCAACATCGCCGCGATCGTCCTCGGCGCGGACGCGGCCGGGGTGGCGGCCTGGTGTGTGTCCGCCGCCGCCGACTACGCGAAGGTCCGGGTGCAGTTCGGCCGCCCGATCGGCCAGTTCCAGGGCATCAAGCACAAGATCTCGCGGATGCTGGTGGCGCTGGAGCAGGCCCGGGCCACGGTCTGGGACGCCACCCGGGCGGAGGGCGCCGAGCGCGACTACGCCGCCGCGATCGCCGCCGTCATGGCGCCCGACGCGGCCGTGCAGTGCGCCAAGGACGCCATCCAGACGTTCGGCGGCATCGGCTACACCTTCGAGCACGACGCCCACCTGTACTACCGCAGGGCGCTGACCATCCGCGCGCTGCTCGGCTCCTCCTCCGAGTGGTCCGACCGGGTGGCCGCGCTCGCGCTCCAGGGCGTCGCCCGGGAGATGGAGATCGACCTGCCGGAGGAGTCGGAGCCGCTGCGCGAGTCCATCCGGGCGGAGCTCGCCGGGATCGCCGCCCTGGAGGGCGTCGAGCAGAAGCGGGCCCTGGCCAAGGCGGGCTTCGTCATGCCGCACCTGCCCAAGCCCTGGGGCCGCGCGGCCTCCCCGCTGGAGCAGGTGCTCATCCACCAGGAGGTCAGGGCGGCCAAGATCAAGCCGCCGCAGATGATCATCGGTGCGTGGGTGGTGCCGTCGCTGGTCACGTACGGCACGCCGGAGCAGCAGGAGCGGTTCCTGCCGCCGACGCTGAGCGGCGAGCTGATCTGGTGCCAGCTCTTCTCCGAGCCGGGGGCCGGCTCCGACCTCGCGTCGTTGCAGATGAAGGCGGAGAAGGTCGAGGGCGGCTGGAAGCTCAACGGCCAGAAGATCTGGACGTCGGTGGCGCACGTCGCCGAGTGGGCCATCTGCATCGCCAGGTCCGACACCTCCAAGCCGAAGCACGACGGCATCACCTACTTCCTGGTGGACATGAAGGCACCCGGTGTCACCGTGCGGCCGCTGACCGAGATGACCGGGGAGAACCTGTTCAACGAGGTGTTCCTCGACGACGTCTTCGTGCCGGACGAGCTGGTCGTCGGCGAGGTCGACGAGGGCTGGCGGGTCGCCAGGAACACGCTGTCGAACGAGCGGGTCTCGCTGTCGTCCGGCTCGGGCGGCACCGGCGCCTCGGTGCCCGACCTGGTCGGCCTGACCGGCCGGCTGGGCCGCGAGCTCACCGCCGCCGAGCGGCAGGACCTGGCCCGCGTGGTCTGCGAAGCGCACTCGATCAACGCGCTGTCGCTGCGGGTGACCCTCAAGCAGCTCGCCGGCAGCGAGCCGGGCGCCGACGCGTCGGTGCGCAAGCTGCTGTCCACCGCGCACGCGCAGCACGTCTCCGAGGTGGCGGTCTCGCTGCTCGGCCCGGCCGCCGTCACCGCCGCCGACTGGAAGCTCGGCGACGCCGGCTACTGGAACCGCGCCGTGCTCGCCACCCGTGCGATGACGATCTACGGCGGCACCACGGAGGTGCAACTCAACATCATCGCCGAGCGCATGCTCGGCCTGCCCCGCGACCCGGAGCCGGGCAAGTAGCCCTCGTGTGATCGGGCGGGCCGGTCGCCGGCCCGCCCCGATCTCAATGGCCGACGTCGTGTGTGGCGAGCGCGCGGCGCCTGACATCGGGCGGAGCCGCGGCGATGACCCGGTCGAGCGCGCCCAGGGACGTCTGCAGGTCTGTGATCGACCGTCTGATCCTGTCTCGCTCCCGGTGAAGGTCGGCGAGCAGATCCGAGCACGTCGGGATCAGCCGGTCGCCGTCGTCGCGCAGGCAGGGAAGGATCGCGGCGATGGTGGAGGTGTTCAGACCGGCGGCCAGGAGGCTGCGAATACGGCGGACGGTGTTGACGTCCTCGTCGCCGTATTCCCGGTAACCGCTGGGACGCCGCTCGGGATGGAGCAGGCCCTGCTCCTCGTAGTAGCGCAGCAGGCGCTCGTGGACGCCGGTCCGCCGTGCCAACTCGCCGATGCGCATGGCTCCTCCACTTGACTCTCACATCCATGTGAGACTTTAGCGTCCTCGCCATGAGCAAGACCTTCGCCACGCTCGCCGCCCTGTGCGTGAGCGTCTTCGTCGTCGGAACGTCGGAATACCTGATCTCCGGGCTGCTGCCCCAGGTCGGGGCGGACCTGAAGGTGTCCGTGGGCGCGGCCGGGCAAGCGGTCACCGTCTACGCGCTCGGAGTCGTGATCGGCGGGCCCGTCGTGGCCGCGCTGACCGCCAGGACGCCCCGCAAGGGACTCGCGCTCGGCCTGATGCTGCTGTTCGCGGCGGGCAGCGCGATCAGCGCGACGGCCCCCTCGTACGCGCTGCTGCTGGCGGGACGCCTGGTCTCCTCGTTCAGCCACGCCGCCTTCCTCGCCCTGGCGCTCGTGATGGCGACCGGCGTGGTGCCGCGGGAGAAGACCGGCACGGCGATCTCCGCGGTCGCCTCCGGCTTCACCGTGGCGACCCTGCTGGGGGTGCCCTTGGGCACGCTGCTCGGGGAGCGCGCGGGGTGGCGCATCCCGTTCGCCGTCCTGACCGGGTTGGCACTGGCGGGTGTCGTGCTGCTCGCAGTCGTCCTGCCCAGGCAGCCGGCCCCGGCCACGCGGCTGCTGGACGAGATCCGGGTGGTGACCCGCCGCCCGGTCGTGCTGGCCATCGCCACCACCGCGGCGGGGTTCTCCGGCGTCGCCACGGTGTTCACCTACATCGCCCCGCTGCTGACGCGCGTGTCGGGCTTCTCCGCCGCCGCGGTCTCGGGGCTCCTGCTCGCGTACGGAGCGGGCAGCTTTCTCGGCAACCTCCTCGCTGGCCGGCTCACCGACAAGTCCGTGAGCGCCACCGTGCGCGGCGTTTTCGGCGGGCTGACCGGCGTGCTCTTCCTCCTTCCGTTCGCCGCCGTCCGGCAGCCCTCCGCCGTGGCGGCGGTCCTCCTGCTCGGCCTGCTCGCCACCGCCACCATCGCGCCGCTGCAGGGGCTGATCCTGCGCCACGCGGGCGACGCCCCGACGCTGGCCGTCTCCGCCAACGTCGGCGCCTTCAACCTCGGCGCCGCCGCCGGCTCGGCCGTCGGCGGCCTCATCGTCTCCGCGGGCGCTCTGCGCTGGACCGGCCTGGCCGGTGCGGTGCTGAGTCTGGCGGGGCTGGCCCTGACCTACCTCGCCCTGCCGCGGACGCCCTCGGCCGCGCGGGCCGATCACGCCCCGGTTGCCGCCGGGACCTCAGGAAAGGCCCAATAGCCTGTACGGCATGTGGCGGCCCTTCCGATTTGCGTGGCTTGGCCTCGGGGGGCGTGACGGCGCCGCCCCGGGGCCGGCGCTCGCGCGGTGGTGGCCGGCCGCGCTGGGTCTGGCGTTCGGGGTGCTGGCGCTCGGGCCCGCCCTCGGGCCGGGGTTCGTCCTGCGCTACGACATGGTCTTCGTGCCGGACCCGCCGCTCCGCCTCGGTGACGGCTTCCCCCGGGCCGTGCCGAGCGACCAGGTCGTGGCGCTGCTGTCGGCCGTGGTGCCGGCGCAGATCGTGCAGAAGGCGATCCTGCTCGGGCTGTTCGTGCTGGCCGCCTCCGGGGCCGGGGCTCTCGCGCGCGACGTCCTGCCGGGAGGGGGGATTGTGCCCCGGCTGGCCGCGGCGGCGTTCTACGCCTGGAACGCCTACCTGGCCCAGCGCCTGCTCATCGGGCAGTGGGCGCTGCTGCTCGGATACGCCGGGCTGCCCTGGGCCGTGCGCGCCGCGGCGCGCGGCGGGGCCCTGCGGCTCGCGGTGGCCCTCCTGCCCGCCGCCGTGGGCGGGTTCCAGGCCATGCTCGTCAGCGCCCTGACCGTGCTCCCCGTGGCCGCGCTGCGGCGACTCCCCGCCCACCGGCCGGAGCCGCCGGATCACGCGGAAGCGCGGCCCGTCGAGCCGGGCGGGAGCGCGCGTGCCCGCAGGCGTTGGCGGGCGGTGCTGTCGTCGGTGTCGCCGCCACTGGGCGTCTTCGCCGTGCTCAGCCTGCCGTGGCTCGTCCCGGCGCTCGTATCGGTGCTCGGGGCGGACGCCACGGCCGATCCCGCCGGGGTGGCCGCCTTCGCGCCCCGGGCGGACGGGCCGTTCGGGACGCTCGGCAGCCTGCTCACCCTCGGCGGCATCTGGAACTCCCATGCCACCGTGCCCGGACAGGACATGCCCGCGCTCGCCGCCGTCCGTCTCGCCCTCACCCTCGTCGCGGTCGCCGGGTTCGTGCGGCTCGGGTTCGTGCGGCTCGGGTTCGTGCGGCTCGGGTCTGTGCGGCTCGGGTCCGTGCGGCGGCCCGCGTGGTGGCCCGGCCTCGCCGCGGCGGCGTGCGCCGGTGTCCTGATCGCGTGCGCCGGGGCGTTCGCGCCGGGCGTGCCGCGCGCCCTGATCGGCTGGTGGGCCGGGTTCGGCCCGCTGCGCGACGCTCAGGTGTACGTCGCGCCGCTCGCGGCGGCGCAGGCCGTGGGGGTCGCGGTGGCGATGGCGGCCCTCCGCGCCGCCATGCCCGCGCCGGTCGCGGCGGTCGCGGTGGCGGTGCCGGTGCTGGCCCTGCCGACGTTCGCGCTTGGCGCGTTCGGCAGGCTCGGGACGGCCGAGTATCCCGAGGAGTGGCGCCGCGTCCAGGCCGTCGTCAACGGGGATCCCGCCCCCGGCGCGCTGCTGTCGCTGCCCTGGAGCGCCTACCGGGCGTTCCCCTGGAACGGCGGCCGGGTGGTCCTCGACCCCGCCACCAAGATGTTCTCCCGGCCGGTGGTGTGGAACGACGCGCTCGTCGTCGGCACGGGCGGCGGGAGACGGATCCGGGTGGCCGCCGAGAGCCCCCGCGCGCGGCGGATCGGCGCGCTGCTGGCGGGGCCGGCGACGGCGTCGCTCACCGGGGCGCTCAAGCGGGAGGGGGTGCGGTTTGTGCTCGCCGGAGGAGTTGACGAGAACACGTTCTTGTCCCGGTTGCCGGGGGCGACCCCCGTCTACAGGGGCCCGGAACTACTCCTGGTGCGGCTGTGATCAGCCAAGATCCAGGACTCGCGGCATACTGGACGGTAAGTCTTTTTATCACGGTTTGACCAAGGCTATGGTGTAGGAGCTGTATCACGTTCTAATCTCGGCGCACCGCGCGTTTCGACGAGGAGGAAGCATCCGTGTTGAAGGTGCTGGCTGCTCTCGCGGTCGGGGCCGTGCTCGCCGGCGTCGCCTCCGTGGCGGTCGTCAACGTGGCCGCGCCCACCGCCGAGCCGCCCAACAAGCCGCTCTACAACTACGGCGACAGGTGAGCGCACCAGACCTGACGCCCGTTTCATAAGGACTCCCTCGAAAAGGACTCCCCGCGAAGACCCAGTTCGTCAGGGGCGTGGTTTCGCCATGCCCTCATGCGTCCGTGCCCCGATTCGCCGCACCGCCTCACCCGCCGCGCCCCGGGACCACCTGTAACGGGGGGCCGCGTCCCCGGTGCCCCGAACTCGCCGCGAAGACGCGTCACCCGAAGGAGTGGTCGTGGTCGCACAGGGTGCGAAGGCGAAGTCCTCGGGGCGCCCGGCCGCCCTTCCCGAGCCGCCCGACAGGCCGCATCTCGCGGCCACCGGCGCAGGTGCGGCTCCGGCCGCCGTTCCCCCGCTGCACGGCGTGCGCGTTGCCGTGCTGAACTTCCGCGAACCGAGCCAGACCGTCGCGGGCGGCGCCGAGGAGTACGCCTGGCGGGTCTCCGCCTACCTCGTCGGCCAGGGGGCGCGCGTCCACTTCGTCACCAGCCGGGAGCGGTACCAGACCCGCGGCGAGTCGCGTGACGGCATCGAACTGCGCAGGATGGGCAACAAGTATCTGGTCTACCTTCTCGTCCCGCTCTGGCTGCTGCTGCGCCGCCGCCGGTTCGACGTCATCATCGACTGCATGAACGGAATCCCGTTCTTCTCGCCGGTCGTGGCACGCCGCCGTACGCGGGTGATCTGCGTGGTCCACCACGTGCACGACCGGCAGTTCTACGCGTTCTTCCCCCGGTGGCTGGCGCGGATCGGCTGCTTCATCGAGGGGCCGGTGGCGCGGCTGCTGTATCGGCGGTGCACGACGGTGACGGTCTCCGAGTCCTCCCGCGACGAGCTGCGTGAGCGCCTCCGCTGGCTGGCCCCGATCGAGGTGGTGCCCAACGGCAGCCCGACCGCCAGGCCCGTCGCGAGGGAGCCGGTGCCGGGCGACCCGGCCGTCGTCTACCTCGGCCGCCTGGTCGGCCACAAGCGCGTCGAGCGGGTGGTCGAGCTCGCCGCCGAGCTGGCGCCCGGCCGTCCCGGCCTGCACGTGCACGTCGTCGGGCGGGGCCCCGAGCACGACCGGCTGGCCGAGCGGGCGGGCAGGGCCGACGTGGCCGGACGCGTCCACCTGCACGGATTCCTGCCGGAGGCGGAGAAGAACGCGGTGCTGAGCGGCGCCAGGCTCAACGTCACGGCCTCGGAGTTCGAGGGATGGGGGCTGACCGTGATCGAGGCGGCGGCGCTCGGCGTGCCCACCGTCGCCTACGACGTGGCCGGCCTGCGCGACTCCGTACGGCACGGCGTGACCGGGTGGCTGGTGCGCGACGGCGAGCGGCTCGCCGACGTGGTCGACCAGGCGCTGCGGGAGCTGGACGACCCCCTGACGAGGGCGCGGATGGCCCGGGCGTGCCGTCGCTGGGCGGGCGAGTTCACCTGGGGGAAGACGGGGGCGACGATGACCAGGCTGGTCGCGGGCGAGCTCGGCGAGCTCCCCGCGCGGTATCCCGAGAAGTGTGCCGAGAGCCTCCGTGAGAAGTCCTGAGCGCGCCCGTGTCCGTTGACGTCTCGGTCCAGCCGCAGGAGCCCGGTCCCTCCGGGGAGGCGATGACTCCGGCGCCGGAGGAGATCGCCGGGGCCCCGCAGCCGGCCCCCGCCGCCCGCTCCGCGCCGCCGGGCCGGGCGATGCGGCACCGGCTCCGGCTGCTGGCGGGCTGCCTGCTGCTCGCGGCCGTCGCCTTCAACACCGCGCCCGGCGCGGTGATCTCCGAGACCAAGCTCGACATGGCGGTCAACCCCCTGGGGTTCCTCTCGCGCGCGCTGCACCTGTGGGATCCGGCCTACTTCGGCCACCTGCAGAACCAGGCGTACGGCTACCTCTTCCCGATGGGCCCGTTCTACGTGCTCTTCCGGGCCATGGACATGCCCGCCTGGGACATCCAGCGGCTGTGGATGTCGCTCGTGCTGTGCGCGGCGTTCCTCGGGACCGAGCGACTGGCCCGGGCCATGCGGATCGGCTCGCCCGGCACCCGGATCCTCGGCGCCCTCGCCTACGCCCTGGCCCCGCACGCGCTGGCCCTGATCGGGATCAACTCCTCGGAGTTCCAGCCGAGCGCCGTGCTGCCGTGGGTGCTGCTGCCACTGGTCTACGGGACGCGGGAGGGCGCGAGCCCGCGCCGGGCCGCCGCGCTGTCGGCCGCCGCGTTCCTGTTCGCGGGCGGCGTCAACGCGGCGGCGGAGCTGGCCGTGCTCGTCGTCCCGCTCGTCTACCTGCTCAGCCGCCGCCACGGCGGGCGCACGTGGGCCCTGCTCGGCTGGTGGCTGCTGTTCGTCGGCCTCGTGTCGATGTGGTGGATCGTCCCGCTGCTGCTGCTCGGGCGCTACATCTTCTCGTTCCTGCCGTTCATCGAGACGGCGTCGGCGACCACCAGCGTCACCTCACTGGTGAACACGCTGCGCGGCACGTCCAGCTGGATCTCGTTCCTGCCGGTGGACGGGCAGCCGTGGCTGCCCGCGGCCTACGACCAGGCCACCGTGCCGTGGCTGGTCGCCGCCACGGCGCTGGTGGCCGGGCTCGGGCTGACCGGCGTCGTCCGCAGGGCGACCCCCGAGCGGACGTTCCTGGTCCTGTCAGTGATCGCCGGCCTGCTGATCGTCACCGCCGGCCACGCGGGCGACCTCGCCCATCCCTGGACCGGCCAGGTCAGGGACCTGCTCGACGGGCCGCTCGCGCCCTTCCGCAACCTGCACAAGTTCGACGCGCTGATCCGGCTACCGCTGGCGCTCGGCCTGGCCGCGCTTCCCGTCGCCCTGCCGATCACAGGGCCGGTGCGCCTGCGCAGGCCGGTCACCGCCGTGGCGGCCGGGCTGCTCGCGCTCACGATCGTGCCGGTCGCGACGGCCGGGGTGACCGCCCGCGGCTCCTTCGCGGACCTCCCCGCCTACTGGCGCGAGGCGGCGGCCTGGCTGAACCGCAACGCGGGCGACGGCATGGTGCTCGCCATGCCCGGCTCGGCCCGGGGCGAGTATCTGTGGGGCCGCCCGCTCGACGAGCCCATGCAGTCGCTGCTGACCGTGCGCTGGGCCACCCACGCCAACGTGCCGTGGGGATCGCCCGGCCTGGCCCGGGTCGTGCAGGCGGTGGACGAGCGCTTCGCCACCGGGCACGGCTCGCCCGGCCTGACCGAGGCCCTGCGCCGGGCCGGGGTGACCTACCTGCTCATCCGCAACGACCTGGTCAGGGAGACGCTCGGGACCGCCTGGCCCGCCCGGGTGCACCAGACCCTGCAGGACTCCGGGCTGTCCAGGACCGCCGAGTTCGGGCCGCTGGTCGGCCTGACCGCGAACGGCACCGCCTCGGGCTGGCTCGACCAGCCCTACCCGGCGCTGGAGGTCTACAAGATCCCCGGAACGGCACCGCTCGCCTCGACCGTGCCCCGTGCGGGCACGCTGCACGTGGAGGGCGCCCCCGAGGCCGTGCTCGACCTGGCCGAGGAGGGACTGCTCACCGGCGACCGCCCGGTGCTCGTGGGCGACGAGCCGGGCGCGGCGGCGATCCCCGCCCGCGACATGATCCTCACCGACACACTGCGCAAACGGGACATTGTGTTCGGTGACGTACGGCGCATCGCGTCGGCGACGCTGACGGGCAACCAGGCGCCGGTCTCGACCGACCTCACCGATCCGGCCTGGTCGGCGGCCACCTCGACCGCCCGCTACCTCGACGTGAAGGACGTCACCGCCTCGTCGGCGGACTCCGCCGTCACGGCCGCCGTGGGCCAGCGCGACCCGGGGCGGCAGCCGTACGCCGCGCTCGACGAGGATCCGCGCACGGGATGGCGGTCGGACGGCTGGCACGGCGCGGCCGGAGAGTGGCTGGAGGTCCGCTTCACCGGCGAGGTGGATCTGACCGAGATCTCGGCGGCCTTCGAGCAGGGGGCGATCGGCCCGCCGGTGGCGGAGGTCGCGCTGGAGACCGAGCGCGGTGTCCGCCGTGTCGCGGTGGCGCGGACCGACGCGCTCCAGCCGCTGCGCCCGGCGCCAGGGAAGAGCTCGTGGCTGCGGATCCGGGTGACCAGGCTCGCGTACGAGCCGAGGACCGCGCTCGGCAGCCGGGTCGGCATCACCGACCTGCGCATTCCGGGCGTGCGGGCGGTGCGGACCATCTCGGTGCCGGACACATCCAACACGGGCACCGGCACGGGCGACCCGGGCACCGTGCTGCTCACCAAGCAGGGGGACGCCGACGCGTGCATGCGGGGCTCGGTCACCTGGACCTGCTCCTCACGGCTGCAGATCATCGGTGAGGACGGTTACGGTTTCGACCGGCTCATCCCGGTGGCGCGCGACGGCGTGCGCACGGTGCGCGGGCAGGCCGTGCTCACCGATCCGAAGGCGGCGGACCTGATCACCACGCTGCCGAACCAGTATCCGCACGTCAGCGCGTCGTCCACGGCGGCCGAGCACGGGGCCGTGCTGGGCCGCCAGGCGATGGACGGCGATCCCTCGACGCTGTGGTACGCCCAGCCGTTCGACCGGCATCCGACGCTGTCGATCGACCTGGGCAGGACCAGGACGTTCTCCCGGATCCGCGTGCTGTTCCCCGACTCGGCGCAGGGCATCCCGCCGGTGAGGCTCACGCTGCGCGCCGGCGCAGCGCTCTCGGAAACAAGGGCGGTGCAGGGCTGGGTGGACCGTGACGGCGTGTTCACGTTCCCCGCGCTGAAGACGCGGAAGTTCACCATCGAGTTCACCGCGCCCGCCTCCCGCGCGATCGAGGTGGCCGAGATCGCCATCCCCGGGGTGAAGCCCCTCGGCGGCCTCGGCGCCATCCCGCTGCGGCTGCCCTGCGGCTATGGCCCGACGCTGCGGGTGGACGGCGACGACGTGCCGACCCGGGTGGTCGGCGGCACGCTCGACGACGTGCTCAACGGCCGTCCGCTGACCTATTCGGGGTGCGCGCCCGTGCACCTGACCGAGGGCCGCAGCCGGGTCAGCATGGCGCCGGGCGACGCCTTCCGGGTGCGCTCGGTGGTGCTGGACGACGGAGCGGGAGAGGCCAGGGTGGGAGAGAAGAGCGCGGCGGTGACCGCGACCCCCGCCACGGTGACGTCGTGGGGGCCGCAGGAGCGCCGCCTCCGGGTCACCGCCGCCGCGCCGTCCTATCTGGTGGTGAACGAGAACTACAACGCCGGCTGGCAGGCGTACCTCGACGGCGCGCGGCTGACACCCGCACGCCTCGACGGGTGGCGGCAGGCCTGGGAGCTGCCGGCCGGCGGCGGCGAGGTGGTGCTGCGTTACGAGCCCGACCCGGCCTACCGCATCGCGCTGCTCGCCGGGCTGGGCCTGGCCCTCGTGGTGGTGGCCCTGGCGCTGGTGCGCGGCCGCTCGCGGCTGCGCGCCGTGGGGCCGGGCCGCGTCCGCACGCCGTGGGTGTGGATCGCGGCGCCGGTCGCCGGGCTGTGGGCCGGGGGCGTGGCGGGCGTGGTCGTCGTCGCCGCCGCGCTGGCGGTGTTCCTGTGGCTGCGCGGGATCGCGGGCGCCCAGCACGCGGGGCCGAGCCGCCTTCGGGCCTTCGCGCGCCACGCCGCCTCCGCGTGGGTGGCGCTCGTCGCGCTCGGCCTCGCCGGGCTCGCCCAAGCCTCCGGGCAGGGCCCGGCCGCCGACGCGCTCTGTCTCGTCGTGCTCGCCCGGCTGCTGGCCGCCGTACGGGACCAGCAGGGGGAGGTGGCTCGATGACGGGCGCGTTCGTACGGCTTCGGCGCACGCTCCTCCTGGCGGGCATCGCCTTCCTGATCACCGTGGGAGCGCTGTTCCACTTCTACGTCTACCCGCGCACCACGGTCCTGCCGCTGGAGCAGACCCGCGTCCAGCGGCTCGTCTCGCCCTCGGCCACCTACCTCGACACCGCCACCTTCCGGCTGCACCGGAACGTGCCGGTGCAGAACACGGTGGCCGTCTACGGCGATCCGCAGGCGGGCGACGACCGTACGGCCGTCTGGGTGGAGTTCTCCTCGCTCGACACCCGCGACGGCGAGCGCGTGGACTACCACGAGCGCCGTACGGCCTTCGACCGGCGGACCGGCCTGGCCGTCGAGTGCTGCGGGGAGTACGTCGACGACGACCCCGGCGTACGGCAGACCGGGCTGGCCTTCCGCCTGCCCGCCGGGGCCGAGCCGCGCTCGTACACGATGTTCGACCCGGTGCTGCGGCGGGAGGCGCCGATGCGGTTCGAGCGCGAGGAGATCGTCGAGGGCGTGCCGACCTACCGCTACACCTACTCGGCCGGGCCGGTGAAGACGGCCGACCTGCCCGGCCCGGTGCCCGGCACGACGGTCGGGATGCCGGGGGAGGAGCGGGTCGCCGTGGCGAGGTACACCGAGATCACCCGCACGATCTGGGTCGAGCCGGAGAGCGGGCTGACCGTGCGCACCCAGGAGCGGCGGCGCGACACGCTGCGCACGTTCGACCAGGTCGAGCGGCAGGTCGCCTTCGACGCCGACCTGATGACGAGCACCGCCGAGGTGCGCGCCTTCGCGGACGAGGCGGCCAGGTTCCGCCGGTGGATCCTGCTGACGCGCGAGTGGATCCCGCTGGCGTGCGGCCTGCTCGCCGCCGTGCTCGCCGTGGTGCTCGCCGTCGCCTCCCGGATCGCGACCCGGCCGAGGGGGTCAGCGGCGGCGCAGCACCAGCAGCAGGTTCCAGGTCACGATCTCGCGAACGCCGGGTAGATGGATCACCGGGGTCGCCCAGCGAGGGTGGTAGCGCGGGAGGGCGTCGACGAGGTCGGCGCCGGGATGCCGCCTGGCCCACGCGAGCGCCCGGGCCACCGAGACGGCGTACAGGCTCGTGCCGTACACGTTCTTGGGGGAGCGGCCGTGGCGGCGCGCGTAGCGGCGCGCGGCGTGGTGCCCGCCCAGGTAGTGCCACGGCGAGGTCTCGTGGCCTCCCCAGGGCGACAGCCAGTTGGTGAACGACAGGTAGACGATGCCGCCCGGCCGCGTCACCCGCACCATCTCGTCGCCCATCCGCCACGGATCGGGCACGTGCTCCAGCACGTTGGAGGAGAAGCACACGTCGACGGAGCCGCTCTTCATCGGCAGGTCGAGGGCGCTGCCGAGCACCGCGCCGTCGGGGACGGAGCCGGTGCGCGCGCTCATCTCCCCGGCGTCGCAGTCGACGCACACCGGCCGCGCGCCCACGGCGCGCAGCGCGTCGGTGAAGTAGCCGGGCCCGCCGCCGACGTCCGCGACGAGCGCGCCGTCGAGGTCGGCGTACGCCGCGAGCTGGGCGACGGTGTCACGGGCGAGCAGGCCGTAGAAGAAGTCGGGGTCGGTCTGCTCCTTGCGGAAGGCGCTGAACAGGCGAATCGAACGGGCCAGGTCGGCGCGGAACAGCTCGGCGTGCACGACGTCCCTCTCCTGTCGGGTGCGCCGGAGCATAACACCCCTTTTGTACCCCCTTCTGCCCCATGGCGCTGGGAGAATCCCGATGACTCAGATCGTGCGTACCGGACGGCCGGGCATCGCGCTGCCGCGATGGCGCGAGGCCCTGGCGAACCCTGTCATGATCACGGCGGTCCTGCTGGTCGCGGCGTCGCTGGCGGTCCGGATCCCCGTCCTGACGTCCTCCTCCTTCGTCGAGGACGACTTCCTGTTCGTGGGCGACGCCTACGAGCACTCCCTGACGTTCGACTTCCTGTTCCGCGTCCACAAGGGTCACCTGATGCCGGGGGCGCTCGGGCTCACCTGGGTGCTGTCGCGGCTGTCGCCGTACGACTGGCTGCTGGTCTCGGCGGTCACGTTCGCCGTCCAGGCGGCCGTGGCGGTCATGCTGCTGCGGCTGCTCGTGCGGCTGTTCGGCGCGCGGCCCGGGATCCTGCTGCCGCTCACCCTCGGCCTGTTCTCGCCGCTGACGGTGCCGGCGTTCGGCTGGTGGTCGGCCGCCGTCAACGCGGTGCCGCTCCAGCTCGCGCTGGTCATGGCTCTGGCGGCCCAGGTCAGGTGGGCCAGGGAGGGCGGGACGCGGCACGCCCGCCGGGCCTTCTACTGGGTCCTCGCCGGCATGGCGTTCAGCACGAAGGGGGTCTTCGTCCCGTTCCTGCTGTTCGCGCTGACCACGTCGCACCTGCGGCCGTGGACGGGCCCGTGGATCGCGCTCATGCTCCGCGAGCTGCGCTCCCACTGGCGGCTGTGGGGCTCGTACGTGCTGCTGATGGGCGGATACGCGGCGCTGTACCTCGCCCGCCGCGGCACCGCGCCTGGCGAGGGCGCGGCCGTCCCGGCGCCGGGCGACGCGGCCGACCTGCTGGGCCGCCTGCTCGGCCAGGTCTTCCCCGCCGGGGTGGTCGGCGGGCCGTTGTCGTGGGGCCCGGTGCTGCCCAACGGCGGTCTTGCCGACCCCAGCCCGCTGCTGGTGGCCGCCGGATGGGCCGTGCTCGCCGCCCTGGTGGTCGCCACCGTGCTGTGGCGGCGGAGGGCGGCGCGCGCCTGGCTGGTCCTGGCGGGCTATCTGGTCGCCGCGGACGGCGTGCCGACGGCGATCGCACGGGGGACCGGGCTCACCCAGGTCGTCGGCTCCGAGACCCGCTACGTCGCGGACGCCGCGATCGTGCTCGCGGTCTGCCTGGGGCTCGCGCTGCTGCCCCTGCGGGACGAGGCCGAGCCCTACCGGCGGCCGATTCCCGCCGGGAGCGGGCTGCCGACGGCGGCGGGCCTCCTCGCGGGCGCCTACCTCGCGATGTCGATCGTGTCGATCCAGAACTACCGCGACACGCTGTCGGGAGACCGGGTGCGGGCCTACCTGGCCGCCGTACGGGCCTCCCTCGCCAAGGCCCCGGACACGGCGGTGATCTACTCAAGCCCGCTCCCCGAGGACATCGTGCTGCCGTGGAACGGCAACCGCAGGCTCAGCCACCACCTGCTGGCCCCGCTCGCCCGGCCCGCGCTGCGCGCCCGGATGCGCGTGCCCGAGCCGTCGGAGCACGCGCTCGTCTTCGACGACAAGGGCGGGCTCGCGCCGGCCGAGGTGAAGGCGTCGATCGGGGTGGTGCCGCCGGGAGGCCGCTCGTGCTTCCCGCTCTTCGGCGACGTGATCTTCTTCCCTGACGTCGTGTCCTTCGGCGGGCCGGGGCCGATCGCCGGGCTGGCCTACACCGCCAAGCGCGCCGGCACCGGTAGCTACGAGATGAACGGGCAGCGGGGGCAGTTGCGGTTCCACGCCACCGGCTCCGGCGGCGCGCTGGTGCAGTTCCCGGTCACGGCCATCGGCAAGGGGCTGCTGATCCGGCTGGACGACCCGGCGGCGGTCTGCCTGAAGGGCTTCGCCTACGGCGACCCGGTGCCCGGAGCACCCGCCCCTACGGCCGCGGCGCCGCCGCCGCCGTCCCCGTCGGCGTCTCCGACTCCGTCGGCGTCCCCTTCGGCGTCCCCTTCCGCGAAGAGGTCGCCAAGCGGGCGAGGCGCCTCGCCGGCTCCTCGACGAAGCGATGGGTGAGCGTGGCGAGCAGCAGCGTGAGCGCGCCGACCACGACCAGGTTGCCGGCGAAGTTGCCGCTCCACGCCTGCTGCTGGGTGAAGTCGTACCAGAGATACAGGGCCACGAACTGCCACAGGAACACGCCGTAGGACACCCGGCCGAGGAAGCGCATGACCCGGCTGCCCAGGAAGCGGCCGTACGGCGAGCCCCCGGCCGGCAGCAGCGCGGCCGGGGTCACCAGCCCGGCCGCCACGGTGGCGTACAGGGCCAGCTCCGACAGGTCCGCCCAGACGCCGTCCACGCCGCTGAAGCGCGTGCCGGTCAGCGGCGAGGCCGCCACGGCGTACGCGAGGGCGGCGACGAGCAGGAACGAGCCCGCCGATGCGCCCACGGCCCGGACGAACCGGTGCGCCGGGCCGTTCTCGCCGTCTTCCCGCCCGCTCTCCTCCTGGCGGGCCCACTCGGAGACGACGGCCAGCGCCATGCCGACCGCGAAGAACACCCAGGCCCGGGGGAGCCAGGTGTTCAGGTAGGGCCGGTAGACGGGGAAGTAGGTGAGCAGCGCCCACGCGAACGACGAGGCGGCCAGCACGGCGACGCCGGTCAGCAGCCGCCGGGCGCGGGTGTCGAGACCCGGGCCGCCGCGCCGGGCGTACGCCGCCAGCGCGGCGGCGACCAGCGGCAGCAGCACGTAGAAGGCGGCCTCGACGCACAGGCTCCACATCTGGGCGAGCCCGCGCGGCCCGAGGCCGAACCACCAGGGGTGGATCTCGTAGGTCTGGCCGAGCAGCAGCAGTTGCAGCCACGTCTTGACGTCTCCGACGTGCGGCCCGGCCCACAGCACCATCGCCACGACCACGACCAGCCAGTACGCCGGGAGGATGCGCAGGGCGCGCTTGATCAGGTAGACGCGGGTGTCCGGGGGACGCTCGCCGAGCAGCGCGGCGCGCGCGTAGGGCCGGTAGAGGAGCAACCCGGACAGTGCGAAGAAGATGGGGACCGCGACGTCTCCCCGGGCGAGCAGGCTGCTGAAGAAGTTGTCCCGCAACGCCGCCGCCGACTCGATCGCGACGTGGAAGACGAGGACGGCGACGGCAGCGAGCGCCCGCACGCCGTCGAGGGCGTCCACATGTCCGGATGGAACCCGACCGGAAAGCACGGGTGTGTCACGAACGGGTTGCGAACCGGCCGGTAACATGTCACGAGTCGCCGTCGAGCTAGAACCTGTTTCGGTCACTTTTCCGCATCCCTGGTGACGTCGGTCACTGCCCCGTCTAACATACAGCGAAATAGGAACGTGTTTCAGGACAAATAGGCAGTAACTGGCCTGCCCCAGGAGGAGCGATGCGCCGCGGATTGGGAGTGGTCCTCGTAGGACTCGGGGCGTTCCTTGTCGTTCTCGCGCCGCTGCTGAGGTTCCAGGTCGCGGACAAACTCGTGCAGGCGCCGGCGAACCAGTACAGCATCACGCGGCTGACCGCCGAGAACGCGCAGTACTTCAGCAAGCGGGATCTGAAGGTCCTCACCGGCACCCTCGACATCACGGTCACGACCAGGGGCGACGTCAAGGAGGCCAAGGACGACCACGTCGTGTGGGACCAGTTCACCAACGCCAACGACGTGACCAACAACAATCCGCAGATCTCCATGTCGCAGTTCCGCAGCGCGTTCAACAAATACAACGGACAGGGCGTCACCTGCTGCGGCACGAGCGTGAACAGCGGGTCGGGCGCGCAGCCGGTGCAGTTGCAGGGCCAGATCTTCCTGTTCCCGTTCGGCGTCGAGAAGAAGACCTACCAGGTGTTCAACACCGACACCCGCAAGGCGTACGACGCGACGTTCGACGGCGAGGACACGGTCAACGGCCTGCGGGTCTACCGGTTCGTGCAGCAGATCCCGCCGACGCCCATCGAGAAGCTCAGCGCGCCCGCCTCCGTGCTTCACATGAAGGGCAAGGGCGACATCCAGGTCGACCGCGTCTACGACGGCGTGAACACCTTCTGGGTCGAGCCGACCACCGGCGTCCCGGTCAAGCAGGAGCAGCAGCGCCACGAGGTGCTGAAGACGGCCGACGGCGTCGAGCGGATGCCCGCCCTCATCGCCACCGCCTCGTTCACGCCGCAGACCGTCGGCGAGCTCGTCCAGACGGCCCGCGACAACATGGCCCAGATCACGCTGATCAAGACGACGCTCCCGCTGGTGGCGCTCATCCTCGGGCTCGCGCTCGCCGTCGTCGGGGTGTGGCTGCTGCTGCGGCCGGGCCGCGTGGACTGACCCGGGAAAGCCGGCCGAGCCGTGAAACGGGACAGCACCCTGAACCCGCCGATGGGCCCGCCGGTGGCGACGCCTCCGGCGGGCACGCCCTCCCGGCGCTCGCGCGCGGCGGGGCTGCTGCGGGCCTGCCGGCCCCGGCAGTGGCTCAAGAACGCGCTCGTCTTCGCCGCCCCGGCCGCCGCAGGAGTGCTGACCACCGGGGCGGGACTGCGCGGTTCGCTCGTCGCGTTCGCCGCCTTCTGCCTGGCCGCCAGCGGCTCCTACCTCTTCAACGACGCGGCCGACGTGGCCGCCGACCGGCGCCACCCCCGCAAGCGGCTGCGCCCGATCGCGGCCGGGATCGTGTCCGTACGGCTCGCGCGGACCGCGGGCGCGGCGCTGCTGGCGGCCGGCCTGCTCACCGGGCTCGCGGGCGGGTGGCCGCTCGCCGCCGTCGTCGCCGCCTATCTGACGCTCACCTTCTCCTACACCCTCTGGCTCAAGCACCAGCCCGTGGTGGACCTGGTCGCGGTGGCCGGCTGCCACGTCGTGCGCGCCTACGCGGGGGCGGTCGCCGTGGCCGTGCCGGTGACGAGCTGGTTCCTGGTCGTCGTCTCGCTCGGCTCGCTGCTGCTGGTGGCCGGCAAGCGGGAGGCCGAGCTCCGCGCCGGGCCGGGGGACGGCCAGGTCACCCGGGCCACGCTGGAGACGTACACCGCGAGCTACCTCGGCCATGTGCGCGTCATGGCCTCGGGGGCGATGATCGTCACCTACTGCCTGTGGGCGCTCCAGGAGCACACCGGGCCGGCCAAGGCGTTCTGCGCGCTCAGCATCGTGCCGTTCGTGCTGGTCGTGCTGCGGCACGCGCTGCTGGTCGACCGTGGGGTGGGGGAGGAACCCGAGGAACTGGTGCTGCGTGACCGGCCGCTCCAGGTCTTCCTCGCGCTGATGCTGATCCTGCTGGCATGCGGTATCCAACTGGCATGACGCTGCTGACGGGATGGGGGCGCACCGCGCCCACGCGTGCGACGGTGGCCCGCCCGCGCACCGCCGAGGAGGCCGCAGAACTCGTGGCGAAGGCGGGCCGGCGCGGGGTCGTGGCCCGCGGCCTCGGCCGCGCGTACGGCGACGCCGCGCAGAACGCGGGCGGGCTCGTGCTCGACTGCACGGCGCTCGAGCCATCGTGGAGCCTGGGTCCGTGGCGCTTGGACTCCGGGGGGCTCGTCACCGCGTCGGCGGGGGTCAGCCTGCACGACCTCATGACCGCGCTCGTCCCGCGCGGCTGGTTCGTGCCGGTGACCCCCGGCACCCGGTACGTCACTGTCGGCGGGGCCGTCGCGGCCGACGTGCACGGCAAGAACCACCACGTGGACTCCTCCTTCGGGGCCCACCTGCGCTCGCTGCGCCTGCTCACCGCCGACGGAAGCGTGCGTACGCTCGAACCGGGCGACGACCTGTTCTGGGCGACCGTGGGCGGCATGGGGCTGACCGGCGTCATCGTCGAGGCGACGTTCCAGTGCGTGCCGATCGAGACCGCGTGGATGCGGGTGGACGTCGAGCGCACCCGCGACCTCGACCAGACCCTGGAGACGATGGCCGCGACCGACGACGGTCACCGCTACACGGTCGCGTGGATCGACCTGCTCGCGCGGGGCGGGCGGATGGGCCGGGGCGTGCTCACCCGCGGCGACCACGCCGAGCCCGGCGACCTGCCCGCCCGCGCGCGCGGGAACCCCCTCGCCTTCGCGCCGCGGCCCCTGCTGTCCGCCCCGCCCTGGGCGCCCGGCGGCCTGCTCAACCGGGCCACGGTGCGGGCCTTCAACGCCGCCTGGTACGGCAAGGCCCCCGCCGCCCCGCGCCGGATCGTCCAGGGCGTCGCGCCGTTCTTCCACCCTCTTGACGGGGTGGGCGGCTGGAACCGGATGTACGGCCCGCGCGGCTTCGTGCAGTACCAGTTCGTGGTGCCGCTCGGGGCGGAGGACACGCTGCGCCGGGTGGTCGAGCGGCTGTCCGGCGCGGGGGTCGTGTCGTTCCTGACCGTGTTGAAGCGGTTCGGGGCGGGCACGCCCGGCATGCTGTCGTTCCCGATGCCCGGGTGGACGCTGGCCCTGGACATCCCGGCCGGGCAGAGCGGGCTGGCCGCGATGCTGACCGAGTTCGACGGCTGGGTCGCCGCGGCCGGGGGCCGCCTCTACCTGGCCAAGGACTCCCGCATGTCGGCCGCCACCATGGCCGCGACGTACCCGCGGCTGGGGGAATGGCGGGAGATCCGGCGCCGGGCCGACCCGGACGGCGTCTTCGTCTCCGACCTCGCCCGTAGGCTGCGCCTGTGCTGATTCCGTCGTCGAGGGAGTGGCTGTGAGGAACGCGCTGGGCTCGGTCGACACCGTCCTGCTGCTCGGCGGGCGCAGCGAGATCGGCCTCGCGATCGTGGAGCGGCTGGTCCGGCGGGGCGCCCGCCGGGTCGTGCTCGCCGCACGCGGCGCGATCGCACCCGTCGAGGATTTGGAACGGCTCGGGGCCGAGGTCCACGTGCTGGACTTCGACGCCGCCCGCCCGGAGACGCACGCCGCCCTGATCGAGGAGGCCGCCGCCAAGGCCGGCGACCTCGACGTGGTGATCCCGGCGTTCGGCGTGCTCGGCAGCCAGGCGGTCTACGACGCCGACCCGGTGGCCGCCGCCCGCGACGTCGCGGTCAACTTCGGCGGCCACGTCTCGATCGGCCTGGCCGCGGCACGCCGGCTGCGCGAGCAGGGCCACGGCACGCTCGTCGTGCTGTCGTCGGTGGCCGGGGTGCGGGTGCGGAAGGCCAACTTCGTGTACGGCTCGGCCAAGGCCGGGCTGGACGGCTTCGCCCAGGGACTGGCCGACGCGCTGCACGGCTCCGGGGCCCGGGTCGTGGTCGTCCGGCCGGGGTTCGTGATCGGCCGGATGACGCGGGGGATGACCCCCGCCCCGATGTCGGTGACGGCGGCCGAGGTCGCGGACGCGGTCGTGGATGCCCTGGACACGCGGAAGGTGACCGTATGGGTGCCCGCGCGGCTGCGGCTCGCGTTCGCCGTCATGCGCCTGCTGCCCCGGCCCCTATGGCGAAGGCTCCCCCGCTGAGCAGCTCCCCCGACGAACCCGGTGACGGGCCGGCGGGGGAGCCTCCTTCGATCGGCCGGGATCAGCTGGTGACCAGCGTCAGTCCGTAGACCGACAGGGCCTCGTTGACGGGCTGGAAGTAGGTGGTGCCGCCGGAGGAGCAGTTGCCCGAGCCGCCGGAGGTCATGCCCTGGGCCTGGCTGCCCGAGATGAACGAGCCGCCGGAGTCACCGGGCTCGGCGCAGACGTTGGTCCGGGTCAGCCCGCTGACCGTGCCCTGCGAGTAGCGGACGCTGGCGTTGAGCTGCTGGACGGTGCCGCAGTGCCAGCCGGTGGTCGAGCCGGCCCGGCAGATCGAGGAGCCGACGGCGGCGACGCTGGAGCCGCTCACCCTCGCGTTGCCGTACGACACGATGTTCGTGGGCGTCCAGTTGCTGTTGACCGAGACCCAGGAGTAGTCGTTGCCGGGGAACGAGGAGCCCTGGAAGGTGCCCTGCGCGACCCGGTTGTAGCCGGTCGTGGTGTTGCCGGCGCGGCCGCAGTGGCCGGCGCTGACGAAGCCGGGCGTGCTGCCCCTGCGCACCGGGAAGCCGATGGAGCAGCGGGCGGAGCTGTTGATGTAGTACGCGTCGCCGCCCTGCAGGTTGTAGAAGGTCTGCGGCTGCTCGTTCGACTGCTCGACGCGTACGGCCGACTTGTCGGCGCCGCTCGCGGCCACGAAGGCCGCGGCCTCGGCGGTGTTGGAGGACAGCACGACGACGCTGTTGCTGAGCACGTCGACGTACCAGACGGACGTGGAGGCGGGCGCGTCTGCGGCGGCCCGGTCCAGCGCGGCCTCGGCGGAGTCGAGGGCGGCGAGGTTGCGGCTGACGATCTTCGGCTGCGCACCGGCGGCCAGCACCGCGCCCGCCTTGGAGGCGTCGGAGGTGGCGACGATGAAGCTCTCGGAGGTGGCGCCGGAGACCCAGGATCCGGCGTAGGCGTCGCCGATCGCGGCGCGGACCTTGGCGTCGGTGGACATGGCCTTCGCCTCGTTGGCCAGGCGGGCGTCGACCTGGGCGGGGGTGAGCCCGAGGTCGCGCTGCATGGCGTCCACCATCGCGGGCGGGGGCTTGACGGCGGAGGAGGCGGGAGAGTTGTTCGGCTCGGCCATGGCGGGGGTGGCGACCGTGGCGAGGGCCGTGACGGCCAGAGCGCATCCGGCGAGTACGGTGCGTCTGTGGAGCATGTGGGGCTCTCCTTGTCTGTGGGGGGTGCCGTCAACGTAACCGACCTCCGCTGTCACGTGGATCTATCAGTTCGCCCCTATCACCGAGTTATGGAACCGCCCTCGTCTGGAGATTCGCTGGCCCGAAATTGGCCGCCCCCGCACGGCTTCCGGCACGGTAACCGGCCCGGGTCGCCTGGAGGGAGCGTGTGCAAAACGCCCCGCCATCAGGGGTTTCGGGCCGGTCGCGCGTCCTCGGCGGCTTCCCGCCGCTCACGGGACGGCAGCGCCGCGAAGAGCCACGGACCGGCCAGCAGCAGGCCACCGGCACCGGCGGCCACCGGGCCGAAGTTCGTCAAGCCGAAGTTCACGACGACGAGCGGGCCGGTGAGCCCGAGTGCGAGCGCGACCGATCGTGGAAGCGTGCCGCGCCGACCGGCTCGTGCGCCCCACACGATCGTGGTGACGGCCAGCACGATCGCCGCGGCGGCGAACGCCCAGAAACCGGCGTTGCTTCCCCACCAGATGGCGCTGTCCGGCAGGCCGGCTCGCTGCGCGTCGGCCGACAGCGGCCGGTCCTGCAGCGGACCGACCCAGAACTCCAACGCCACTCCGGCGGTGGCCGTGGCCGCGGCGCCCACGCCGAGCGTCGCCGTGGCCTCGCCCGCACGGCGCCGCAGCAGCACGCACAGCCACACCAGGACCGCGAGAACCAGGGCGTAGCAGCGGTTGGCGGTGTCGTAGCCGGTGCCCGCCGGCACCGTTCCGGCCTGCTGGCCGAAGTAGGGCTGCAAGATCGTGAAGCCGAGCGCGAAGAGCACCGCGACCAGCCTGGTCGTGCGGGACATGGAAGCCTCCGAGTCACCTGGGTGCCGCCGACCGGCACCGACGCCAGTCACCGTCGCGGTCCCCCGGTCCCGCCCGGTAGTGCGCGCGGTCCCGTCACGGTCCCTCTACTCTCGGCCCAGCCCCGCCTCCCGGGCGCGCACGATCGCCTCCGCGCGATCGGCCACCTGCAGCTTGTCGAAGATGGAGGTGATGTAGTTCTTCACCGTCTTGGGGCTGAGGTGCAGCCGCTGGGCGATCGCGGCGTTGCTCTTCCCGGCGGCGATCGCGTCAAGGATCTCGCGCTCGCGATCGCTCAGTTCCGGGAACGCCTCGCGGGCACCCGGCGGCCCGCCGCCGAGAAAAGCCGAGATCCGCGCGGCGACGGCGGGTCCGAATAACGCCTCACCGGCGGCGACGGCGCGCACCGCCCGCAGGAACTCGGCGCCCTCGCATCCCTTGAGCACGTAGCCCCGCGCACCGGCGCGCAGCGCGGCGAAGACGAAGTTGTCGTCCTCGTTCATCGTGAGCACGAGCACGGCGGTACGGGGATGGTCGCGCACCACCCTCCGGGTGGCTTCCAGACCGGACAGCACCGGCATGGTCAGGTCCATCACCACCACGTCGGGCTCGTGCTCGGCCACCGCCGCGAGCGCCGCCTCGCCGTCGCCGGCCTCCGCCACCACGCGGTGCCCCCCGATCTGTTCGAGCAGCATGCGGAGCCCGTGCCGGAACAGCGGATGGTCGTCGGCCAGGACGACGCGCAGCGAGGGACCGGGGTCGGCGTCGATCATCGTGGCTCCAGCGGCAGACGCGCCGCCACCTGTGTGCCCCCGGCGGCGCGGGAACGGGTGTCCACGGCGCCGCCCAGTTCGGCGGCGCGCTCCCGCATGCTCTCGGTGCCCACACCCGGCACGGCGTCCGGCCGCAGACCGGTCCCGTCGTCCTGCACGCACACGGTGAGCTCGCCGTCCCGAGCCGCGACGTCCACGGTCACCCGCCGCGCGCCGGAGTGCCGGACGGCGTTGGTCACGGCCTCCTGCACGATGCGGTAGGCCGCGACCTCCACGGCCGCCGACAGCGCGGGCAGAGGGGCGCAACGGACGGAGACTGCGGGGCCGCCGGGCGAGATCCGCTCGGCCACCCGATCGAGGGCCGCCGGCAGGCCGAGGTCGTCCAGCTCGGCCGGGCGCAGGTCGCTCACCACGCGCCGCATGTCGGCGACCACGTGCGCCGCGCTGCGGCGCACCTCCGCGAGCAGCTCACCGGCCGCGCGTATGTCGCGGGTCAGCTGCGCCTCGGCGACGTCGAGTTGCAGGGTGATGGCGGCGAGCGCAGGCCCGAGCCCGTCGTGCAGGTCCCGGCGCAGCCGGCGGCGCTCCTCCTCGCGGGCGGCCACCAGCCGCTCCCTGGACCGGCGGAGTTCGGCGGCGAGCCGGTCAGAGCGCAACGCCGGGCCGGCGGACCGTGCCAGGTCTTCGAGCAGCTCGCGGTCCCGCCGGCCGAAGGTCTCCCCTGGCGCACGGGGAGCCACGAGGAGCTCGCCCTCCTCCTCGCCGTCGATGACGATGGGCAGTCGCAGCGCCGCGGGCGGCAGGGTGCCGGTGGCCGCGACAACCGTGCCGTTCCTGCCGACAAGGCTCGCCGCCGGAACCCGCAGCGTCCGACAGACCAGCTCGGTCACGCCGTCGAGCGCGCCACCCGGGCGCCTGGCCGCGGCCAGCCTGTGTCCGAGAGCCGAGAGGACCGCGTACGGGTCGTCCCGGTCGCCGAACAGCACGCGCGAGACGGCACGCTGGACGACGGTGCGCAGCGGGGCGAACCCCAGGGCCACTCCGACGGTGGCGACCGTCACCGGCACCGTGGGGAACCGATGGCGCAGCAGGCCCGTCGTGACGAAGATCAGCGCTGCGTACACGGCGCCGAGCAGCACGGCGAGTACCAGGTAGACGACCGAGCGGCGCAGCACCAACTCGATGTCGAACAGCCGGTGCCGAAGCACCGAGACGGCGACGGACACCGGGATCAGCGGCAGCACCACCGCCTGCACCAGAGGTCCGGCCGCCGGTCCGCCGCCGAGCTCCTGCACCGCCTTCACCGTGACGAGCGCGAGGACGACCACGACCACCGCGACGAGGACGGGCAGCAGGGCCCGGCGCATGTCCCGGTCGCTGGTCATCCAACGCCGGACGAACGATGCGACGGCCACCACGGAACAGGTCAGATAGAGCACGAATGCCGGCCCCACCGCGGCGGCGGCGCCCGGGACACCCACCGGGTTGGTCAGCAGCTCTCCTGGCCGGCCCTGTATGGTCGGCTGCGCCATCGCCACCAGGGTCGCGAGGCCGACCGTGCCTGCCGACAGGAGCAGGAACGGGCGCCACCGCCGGCCGGGCGGGCGACCGTCCGGAACGACGAAGGGCAGCACGGCCGTCAGCGTGCCGAGCCCTGGGAACCACAGCCAGTTCTCCGCCCAGGCGGCCAGGGGGACGCCGCGGAGCAGGAGCGCACCCGTGAGGACGTCCAGACCGTGGGCGGCGCCGATGCCGACGAGCAGCCACCCGACGGGGTTGCGTGGCCTGCGGGCCGCCACCAGCCCTCCCACCGCCGGATACACCAGGCCCTGAACCGAATCGACCAGCAGGTACGGCGACGGGTTCCCGCCGCCGAGGACAAGACCGACGGTGACGGTGACAAGGCTGCCGGCCCACGCTCCCGCGGCGGCCCACACCGCCGTCGGGCGTCGCGGCGAACCCCCTGCCTGGCGGGCCACCTCGAGACCGACCATGTCCGAATCATGGCCGGTCCTGCGGTCCCGTCACAAGGGGATCATGGTCCTGAAACCGTGGTCCTGAAACCGTGGCCCCGGTCAACCGGCGCACTCTGCAGGCTAGGGAACCGCTCCGTATTCGGGGTTGGTGACGAGCCAGTCGGCGTAGCGGGCGCTGCGCCGCACCGCGTCGGCGTACGCGGCCCGGGCATGGGCGGCGACGACGGGGGCGGCGGCCCGCGCGCCGATCGAGTCGGTGTGCCAGCCGAGCAGGTGCCGCCACCGCAGCGGAGCCCCGGCCAGCGGCATCATGACGAGCCCGGCGGTGAGCCGGAAGGTGGCCTGGCACAGGGCGACCGCCTTACCCACTCCGACCAGGTGCAGGCAGGTCCCCACGTCCGTCTCGTAGATGGACTCGGGGACGAACCCGGCCCGTGCGCAGGCGGCGGCGAAGCAGTCGGCGAAACAGCCGTCGCCGGGGGCGACCGTCCAGTGTTCGTCGGCGAGGCTGGACAGCTCCAGTTCCTTCTCCCCCGCGAGGGGGTGGTCCTCGGACAGGAGCACGAAGACCGGGTCGGTGCCGACCGTGGTCCAGTTCATCGCCTCGGCCGGGGGAGGCGGGCTGTCACCGCACGTCCCCAGTAGCACGAAGTCGAGTCGGCCGGCCACGGCGAGCGCGGTCAGCTCACCGGCCGACCATGAGGTGCGGGTGGTGACCGGGATGCCCGGCTGGTCGGCGGTCAGGCGCTCGACGAGCCCGCCGAGTATGGGCCCGTTCGTCGCGCCGATGCGGTAGCCGGGCAGTTTGACGGAGGTGTTGGCGAACCGCACCGCGTCCTCTTGGAGGTCCCGTACGGCGGGCAGCAGCACCCGGGCACGGGACAGCACCATCTCGCCGAGAGGAGTGGGACGGGCGCCGTTGCGGTCGCGTTCGAACAGCGGACCCCCGAGTGAGCGCTCGATGCGCTTGAGCTGAGCGGTGAGCGACGGTTGGGCGAGGCCGAGCCGGGTGGCCGCTTTCGTGACGCTTCCGGCTTCGGCGACCGCGTGCACGATTCTGAGGTGGCGGATCTCCAGATCCATAGGGGGAAGGTACGGCCCCCGTGGTATGGCCGCAATCCCGCATTGTCATGAAATCTGACTTTAACCGTGAGCTATCGCCACCCTTGTGACAGATGATGCCGCTGGGGTGCGTCGCAGAGAGGCGGCCACCGCGTGGAACGTGTTCTCGCGTGGGCCTTGGCCTCCTCTCGGTGGCTGGTTACCGTCTGGTAGGAACCCATCCGGTACGGCTTATTAGAACGCGTTGCAGTCTGCTGGGGGCCGACGTACGTTCGACGCATGCGGACACGTGTCACCGACATGTTCGGTATCGAGTTCCCCATCTTCGCCTTCAGCCACTGCCGGGACGTCGTCGCCGCGGTCAGCCGCGCCGGCGGCATGGGGGTGCTCGGCGCCCTGTACTTCACCCCGGAAGAGCTCGAGATCGAGCTGAAGTGGATCGACGACCACGTGGACGGCCGTCCGTACGGCGTGGACGTGGTGATGCCCGCCTCCTACGAGGGCGCGGACCTCGACGTGGACTCCCCGGCCGAACTCGTGGCGCGGCTGCAGGGGATGATCCCGCAGGGGCACCGGGCCTTCGTGGAGGACCTGCTGGCCCGCCACGGCGTGCCGCCGCTGGACGGCTCCGACTCCGGCAAGGTGCTGCTCGGCTGGACCGACGCGACCGCCCGGCCGCAGGTCGAGGTCGCGCTCCGGCATCCCATCGCGCTGCTCGCCAACGCCCTCGGCCCGCCGCCCGCCGACGTCGTGCAGCAGGCGCACGCGAAGGGCGTGAAGGTGGCCGCGCTCGCCTCCACGCCCCGGCACGCGATCAAGCAGGTCGAGGTCGGCGTGGACGTCGTCGTGGCGCAGGGCACCGAGGCGGGCGGCCACACCGGCGAGATCTCCACGATGGTGCTGATCCCGCAGGTGGTGGACGCGGTGGACGTGCCGGTCCTGGCCGCGGGCGGCATCGGCTCCGGCCGCCAGATGGCCGCGGGCATGGCGCTCGGCGCCGAAGGCGTCTGGACCGGCTCGATCTGGCTGGCCGTGGAGGAGGCCGACACCTCCGAGACCGTGCGGCAGCGCATCATCGCGGCCACCTCCCGCGACACGGTCAGGTCGCGGAGCTGGACCGGCAAGCCCGCCCGCCTGCTGAAGAACGAGTGGACCGACGCGTGGGAGTCGGCCGAGTCGCCCGGCACGCTGCCGATGCCGCTGCAGTTCATGCTGATCTCCGACGCGCTGCGGCGGATCGGCAGGTCGGACGCGACCGAGCTGGCCACGTTCCCCGCCGGCCAGATCATCGGTGCGATGAACCAGGTCAAGCCGGCGAGGCAGGTCGTCTTCGAGATGGTGGAGGAGTACATCGAGGCCATGGAGCGGCTCGGCCGCATCACCGGCGACGGGTGACGCCGCGGGCGGCAGGGGCCTCGCGCACCCACGCCCTCACCCCTGCCGCCCCGCCTTCCCCGATCGCTCGGCCGCTGCGATTCACGGCTCGATTGGCATCAGTGGCGGATCGCTAACCTGCGGGTTATGGAACGGCGTGACATAGAGATCTTTCTGACCCTGGCCGAGGAACTGCATTTCACCCGTACGGCCGAGCGGCTGGGCGTCAGCGGCGCCCGCGTCAGTCAGACGATCAAGCGGTTGGAGCGCCGGTTCGGTGTGGCACTGTTCCAGCGCACCAGCCGCCAGGTGGCGCTGACCCCGGTCGGCAGTGCGCTGCGCGAGGATGTGCAGGCGGGCTACCAACGCATACAAGAGGGCATCGCCAAGGCCATCGCCGCAGGGCGCGGCTTCTCCGGGACCTTGCGGGTGGGCTTTTCCAGCCCGCTGGTGGGGGAGGCCATCATGGCCGCCGCCGAGGCGTTCCGCACCCGTCATCCGGAATGCGAGGTGCGCATCCGCGAGGTGCACCTGTCGGACGCGTTCGGCGCGTTGCGAGCCGGCGAACTCGACGTGCAGATCACCGAACTGCCCGTGCGCGAGCCCGACCTGTCGAGCGGGCCGGTACTGCTGCGCGATGAGCGCATGCTGGCCGTATCCGCCCGGCATCCCTTCGCGCGGCGGGACAGCGTCACCGTGGAGGACCTCACCAGGGACACCGTTCTCGCGCCCACCGGCGCGCCCGAGTATCTGCTCGACGCGCTTATCCCGGCGCAGGCGCCCAGCGGGCGTCCCATTCAGCGGGCGCGGACGACGACCTCCCGGCAGGAGCTGCTGACGCTCGTCAGCGGCGGCGCCGGGGTGGCCGTGGTGGGCAACCAGGCCACTCGGTACCACGCCCGGCCCGACATCGTCTACGTGCCCATCGCCGACCTGCCGCCCATCGAGTACGGGCCGGTCTGGCCGGCCGGCGCTCAGACCGGCAGGGTGCGTTCGTTCATCACGCTCCTCCGCGCGGAGCTCGATCGCTGACTCAGAGGTTAACGATCGTTGCGGATTTCGTCGTTGTCGCAGGTAGACGGGGTGTCGAAGATGGAGACGCCAACGACGAGAGGAGGCATCATGACGAACCCCGTCCCCCAGGAGTACAAGGGCGGCGTCCCCTACCTCAACGTGCACGACGCGAAGGCGGCCATCGATTTCTACCGAAGGGCTTTCGGCGCGGAGGTGAGCATCGAGATCCCACGGCAGGGTGGCAAGATCGCTCACGCCGAGTTCCGGATCGGCGAGGCGGTCTTCATGCTGCGGGACGAATACCCCGAATACCACTTCCGCAGCCCGAAGACGATCGGCGGCACACCGGTCAACCTGCTGGTCTTCGTGCCGGACGTCGAGACGTTCGCCGAGCGGGCCATAGCTGCAGGAGCGCGCGTCATCCGGCCGCTGGAGATGCAGTTCCACGGTGATCTGCAGGTGGAGGTGGAGGACCCGTTCGGTCACTCCTGGTTCTTCGCCAGCCGCGTCACCGACATGACCGCACAGGAGCTGAAGGAGACGGCGTCAGCGGTGGACCTCTGATCGCCACCATATGATCGGAAGGGATCCCGTCAATCGTCCTGACTTGCACTGACGGTGCGGTCCCGCGAGCCGAAGGAGGATGCCGGGGATGAGTGGTGCCCGCGACGAGACCGTGGCGGACGCCCCGCCGATCATGGGGAACGTCCCCGGCTCCTACGCCCTGAGCGTCTTCAGGGAGCGACACCCCGTCCTCGTCCGCCAGGTCGCGCGGGCACTGCCGTACCCGCCCGACCGGCGGCGCGCGCTCGACCGGCTGCTCGACGAGGTCGTACGCGACGTCATGGAGCCGCTGGAGCCGTCGGCGCACGACGGCGCGGCCTGGGCCGAGTGGGGACGTGGCAAGATCGGCCGCCGCTATGTCGACGTGCCGTTCCTGTGGGGTGAGAGCTACTTCTACCGGAAGCTGCTTGAGGCCACCGGATACTTCGGCGACGGCCCGTGGCGCGGGGTCGACCCGTTCGGCCCCATGAAGCAGGCCGAACTCGAGGGCACTGTCGTGGACGGGGAGCTGGCGGCGCTCGACGGTACGGAGACGCTCTCCCCGGCCGAGCGGGCCGAGGCGCTGCTGCTCGGCTCGCTCTGGGGCAACCGCGCCGACCTGTCCTTCGGCGTCACCCTCAAGGGCGACCACGAGAGGGCGGCGGACCTGGTGGTGGACGACCGCCCGCTGCTGTGGTCGCTCATCGAGGCCGCCGCACCGGCAAGGATCTGCCTGGTCGCCGACAACGCGGGGCGCGAGTTGCTGCCCGACCTCGTGCTGGCCGACCACCTCCTCGCCCGCGGGCTCGCGGGTGAGGTCGTCCTCCACGTCAAGCCCTTCCCGTACTTCGTGTCCGACGCCACCCCGGCCGACGTGCTCGCATGCCTGCGGCGGCTCGCCGCCGCGCCCGGCAGCGCCGGAGAGGCGGGCGCCCCCCCCTCGGGGGGGGGGGGGGGGGGGGGCCCCCCCCCCCGGGCGGCTCCCCTCCCCTCCCCTCCCCTCGCCCACCCGGGCAAGCCGCCCCACCCACTGGGGGGGGTGGCGGTCGGCCCGCCTGCCGCCATCTAAAGGGGCCCGGACACACCGCGGCCCGTCGGGGGCCCGGCGGTGCGGGGCGGGCCCCCG
>NZ_VIRJ01000022.1:0-164750 GCF_006874435.1 Microbispora sp. KK1-11
GACCCAAAAGCCGCGGCCTGACCCTCTACACGATCCTCAAAGAACTCCAGATACTCCTGGCCACCTGGACCGGCCGCTGCCCCACCTGCTCACAGCGCCCACCCTGAGCACCTAACAAAGCACTACTAGACGGGATCGGTCGTGGGCGTGGTCGCGGGCGACGGGAGCGGGGTGGGCTCGGGCGGCGGGCCCAGCGTGGCCGTCGCCGTCCACGCGGCGGCATAGAGGATCACCCGGGCCGACAGGTTGATCCACAGCAGCAGCCCCACGACCACCGCGAACGTGCCGTACACGGGGTTGCGCAGGGTGCCGGACAGGATCAGCGCCGCGAGCTGCTTCAGCACGCCGAAGCCGACCGCGCCCAGCAGCGCGCCCTTGAGCACGACGAAGAACGGCTGGGACGGCTTGGCCAGCCAGCCGAGGATGACCAGGAAGAGCAGCAGGTCGGCGACGAGGCTCGCGCCGATCCCCGCGAGCCAGACCCCGAAACCGGCCAGCGGCGAGGAGCCCAGGCCGAGCCATCCGGCGACCGTGCTCGTGGCCCCGGTGGCGAACCCGCTCGCGATCACCGAGGCCAGCATGGCGAGGCCCATCAACACGAGCGCGACGAGGTCGCGGAGCTTGCCGACGAAGTAGTTGAGCGGCGGCTCGCAGGTCATCCAGACGGTGCGCAGGGCCCCGCGCAGGGCGTCCATCGCGCCCAGCCCGGCGTACAGCAGGCCGAGCAGGCCGATCAGCCCTGCCCGGGCCCGTGCCCCGGCGAGCTGGTCGATGTGGAGCTGCCCGGCGAGCCCGGGAAGCTGGCTGTTGATCGCCTCGGTGAGCGTGGCGAGCGCGTCCGGGCGGATCGTCACGACGTAGCCGAACAGGGCGAACGCCAGCGCGATCAACGGGAAGAACGACAGGAACGCGAAATAGGTGATGGCGCCCGCCAGCCGGTCTCCCGACTGCACCTGGTAGCGCTGGACGGTCCTGATGAGGTGGTCGAGCCAGGGAAAGCGGATCCGGTCACGCTCGATCCACATCCGGCCCCATGCCCTGACTTCGTCGACGCGCCGGGTGACCTGGTCGATCATCGCCATCCCCATCGGCATTGTGTACCCGGAGAAGGCATCTCGATGCGTGCGGCGACCGCGGCCCGGCCCGGGGCGGGGCCGCGGTCTCAGGCGCGGTTCACTCGGAGTGCGACGTGGGCAGCAGGCCGAGGCGCTCGCGGACCTGCTCCATCGTCTCGCGGGCCACCTTGCGGGCCCGCGCGGCGCCCGCGACCAGCATCCGGTCGAGCTCGGCCTCGTCGGCCAGCAGCTTCTCCGTACGCTCCCGGATGGGAGAGAACGTCTCGATGACGGCCTCGGCGACCTCCTTCTTGAAGGTGCCGTACCCCTGCCCGGCGAACCGCGTCTCCAGTTCGGGGATCGGCGTGCCGGTCAGCGCGGACAGGATCCGCAGCAGGTTGGTGACGCCCGGCTTGTTCTCCTCGTCGGCGACGACGTCGCTGCCGGTGTCGGTCACCGCGCGCATGATCTTCTTGCGCAGGACGTTCGGCTCTTCCAGCACGTCGAGGATGCCCTGCGGGCTCGACGACGACTTGGACATCTTGGCGGTCGGGTCCTGGAGGTCGGTGATCTTCTCGACCTCCTTGAGGATGTACGGGCTCGGCACCTTGAACGTCTGGCCGTAGCGGCTGTTGAAGCGCTGCGCGAGGTCGCGGCTGAGCTCCAGGTGCTGCTTCTGGTCCACCCCGACCGGCACCTGGTCGGCCTGGTAGATCAGGATGTCGGCCGCCTGGAGGATCGGGTAGGTGAACAGGCCCACGCTGGCCGAGCTCTCGCCGTACCGCGCGGACTTGTCCTTGAACTGGGTCATCCGCCCGGCCTCGCCCATGCCGGTCTGGCAGATCAGATACCAGGCGAGCTCGCTGTGCTCGCGCACATGGCTCTGCGCGAAGACCGCGGCGCGCTCCGGGTCGAGCCCCGCGCCGAACAGCTGGGCGGCGGCGATCCTCGTGCGCCTGCGCAGCTCCTCGGGCTTGGGCGCGACGGTCAGCGCGTGCAGGTCGGCGATGAAGAAGAAGGCCTCATGGGTGTCCTGCAGTGCCACGTACTGACGGATCGCGCCGAGATAGTTGCCCAGGTGGAACGAGTCGGCGGTGGGCTGGATACCGGACAGGACGCGAGCAAGAGCCATACGGCAATTCTGTCAGCAGTCGCGGGCTGCCCGCGACAGACGCGGCCAGGGGCGCGGGCCCCCGATCCGGCCGGGGACGCCTCTCCCGGGCGACGGCTGAGCTTCGGCTGAGCTTCGGCTGAGCTTCGGCGGGGCTTCGGCGGGGCTTCGGCGGGGAGAGCACTCGACCCGCCCCGCACGCGCCCGCGGCTCAGCCGGCCGTCGCGGGCGCCGCGTCTTCGGGGGGATTGCGGGTGACGCGGACGCGGGAGACGCGGCGGCCGTCCATCTCCGTCACGGTCAGCCTCACGCCCGGCGCCTCGGCGACCTCGCCACGCTGGGGCAGGTGGCCGAGGGATGCCATGACGTATCCGCCCAGGGTCTCGTACGGCCCGCTGGGCAGCCGCACGCCCGTCTGCGTGTGGAACTCGTCCAGGTTGACCAGCCCCTCGACCTCGACGTCTCCGGCGATCACGCGTACGGCGTCGCCGCTCTCGTCGTACTCGTCGCGGATGTCGCCCACGAGCTCCTCGACGAGGTCCTCCAGCGTCACGATGCCGTCGGTGCCGCCGTACTCGTCCACCACGATGGCGAGGTGGTGGCCCTCGTCGCGCATCTCCGCGAGCGTGGCCAGGACCCGCTTGCTCGCCGGCACGAGCTTGACCGGGCGGATCGGCACGACCTCGCTGATCGGCTCCAGCCGCCCGGTGCGCACCGGGTCGAGCAGGTCCCGCACGTGGACGAACCCGATGACGTCGTCGTAGGTGTCGCGGTAGACGGGGAACCGGGAGTGCGGCATGGCCGCGGCGAGCACGGCGGCCTCGGCGAGCGGGGTGTCCGCCGCCATGAACTCGACCTCCGTGCGGGGCAGCATGACCTCCCTGAGCTGCCGCTTGCCCGCCGCGAACACCTCGGCGATCACGTCGCGCTCGTCCTGGGTGAGGTCCGTGTGGCCCACCACCATGTCGCGCAGTTCCTCGGTGGTCATGGCCGCCCTGTCTGCGGACGGGTTGCCGCCGAGCAGCCGTACGACGCCGTTGGTCGACTTGGACAGCAGCCAGATCACCGGCCTCGACAGCGTCGCGATCCGGTCGAGCAGCGGGGCGGTCGCGAGCGACAGGCTCTCCGCCCGCTGCCGGCCGAGCCGCTTGGGCGCCAGCTCGCCGAGCACCAGGGTCACGTACGAGATGGCCAGCGTGACGGCCACGAACGCGACGGGCGCGGCCACGCTCGGCCGCAGGCCCCACTGCTGCAGGACCGGAGCGAACCGCGGGCCCAGCGCGTCGGCGCCGAGCGCGGCCGACAGCACGGTCGCCACGGTCACCCCGACCTGGATGGCCGACAGGAAGCGGTTGGGGTCACGGGCGAGCTTCTGCACCCGCGCGCCACGGCGTCCCTCGTCGCGGCTCAGGCGGCGGATCTGGCTCTCCCGCAGCGAGACCATCGCCATCTCGGCTGCGGCGAAGAAACCGCCGATCAGGATGAATATCAGGACCAGGGCGATGGTCACCGCGACGTTGCTCACGTCATCTGTCCGTTCGGGTGTCAGGCAGGCCAGGCCGGTCGTCGCAATCTCCCGTCACTTGCTGAGATTGCGGTACTGGTGGCATTTAACCCGCTCCTCATGGGAAGCGCGTAAGCTAGGCCCTGGACGTACATAATCCAACACTTTTGAACAGGAGCAAACAGTGAAGCTGCTGGTTACTGGTGGAGCCGGGTACATCGGCAGCGTCGTGGCGGCGCAACTCCTGGAGGAGGGGCACGAGGTCACGGTGCTCGACGACCTGTCGACCGGGCACGCCGACGCCGTGCCGCCCGGAGCCGCGTTCGTGCAGGCGTCGATCACCGAGGCGGGCGGCGTGCTGTCCGAAGGATTCGACGCCGTGCTCCACTTCGCGGCCAAGTCGCTGGTGGGCGAGTCGGTCGAGAAGCCGGGGCTGTACTGGTCGCACAATCTCGGCGGCACGCTCGCGCTGCTCGACTCCATGCGGCAGGCCGGGGTGAACCGGATCGTGTTCTCCTCCACCGCCGCCACCTACGGCGAGCCGGAGCGCACTCCCATCCTGGAGACCGACCCGACCCGCCCGGGCAACCCCTATGGTGCGTCCAAGCTCGCCGTGGACACCGCGCTCACCGCCTTCGCCGGGCTGTACGGCCTCGGCGCGGTCAGCCTGCGCTACTTCAACGTGGCCGGGGCGTACGGCGAGTTCCGCGAGCGGCACACGGTCGAGACCCATCTGATCCCCAACATCCTCAAGGTGGCCCAGGGCGAGCGCGAGTCGGTCAGTGTCTTCGGCACCGACTACCCCACTCCTGACGGCACCTGCGTCCGCGACTACGTCCACGTCGCCGACCTCGCCCGCGCGCACCTGCTCGCCCTGGACGCCTGCACGCCCGGCGAGCACCGGATCTACAACCTCGGCAGCGGCACGGGCTTCTCGGTCAAGGAGGTCGTGGACGTCTGCCGCGAGGTGACCGGGCACCCCATCCCGACCACCGTCGCACCGCGCCGTCCCGGCGACCCGGCCGTGCTGGTGGCGTCGTCGGAGAAGATCCAGCGCGAGCTGGGCTGGAAGCCGGCTCACGCGACGCTGCGGGACATGGTCGCCGACGCCTGGACCGCCTCCACGATGCCCGCCTGACCCCGATGCCCGCCTGACCCCGACGCCCACCTGACCCCGACGCCCACCTGACCCCGATGTCCGCCTTGGGCCCCGCGTCGCCGGTCAGGCGCGGCGCAGGCCCACCCGTACGCTCGCCTTGTTGTTGGCCGGGCGGCGGTCGCCGTAGCGGCGCGAGTAGACGGTGGCCATCGTGGCCACGGCGTGCGAGGCCCGGGACGGCACCCGGAACACGAGTTCGAGCAGCCCGCGCGACCCCGACCTGATCGGCGGCAGCGAGCATCCCACGAACTGGCGGTTCCCCCGGCAGCGCCCGCCCCTGGCGGACAGCAGCCGGGCCTCGCGCGGCTGGAAGAACACGTAGGCGTCCCGCACGACGCGCGGCCCCCGGTTGCGCACCTCCGCGCGTACGGAGAACCAGTGGCCCGGGCGGATGAACCTGGTCGAGGAGCGGAACCGCATCGCCAGGTCGGCCCCCTCGTCGACCCTGGTCACCGCCTCGGCCGAGTTGTCGGTCTCGTCCTTGTCGAGCACCTCGGAGGACAGGTCGGCCCGCGCCCGCAGCGGACCGTGCGCTCCCGGCGCGATCACTCCCGTGATCGTCATGTCGCCCGAGCCACCGGGCAGGACGTCGTCGGACGAGTGGCAGACGACCCGGTTGCGCGCCCGGCCGGGCTCGCACTCCGCCACGCCCACGTTGACGATCTGGAAGTCCTTCGGCAGCGCGACCCGCAGCGTCGGCAGCACGGCGTCCCCCGGGCCCTTGTTGTGCACGGTGACGTGGTAGGTCAGCGGCTGCCCCGGCTGCGCCACCTTCGGCGAGGCGGTGATGCCGACCGCGAGATCGGCCGTGCCCCACTGATCCTTCACCGGCGCCGGCCGGGGTGGCTCCCCGGAGAAGGCGAGCGCCGGTTGCGGCGCTCCGGCGACGAACACACAGACCAAACCCGTGACGACCCTACGACCCACTGCCGCTCCCCCGAACGCTTGAGATCAATTCAATCGTGTCGGACGGGCCCCGCGCACCGTCCGACACGCCGCTCGGAGCGCCGCTGAAGTGCCGTCCCACGCCGTCTCACGCCCGTCTCACGCGGCGACGAGGTCCTGCTGCGGTGCCGGCCTGTCGAGCCGCACGCCGCCCCGGGGCAGCAGGGCGAGCGCGAGGAGGGCGACGACCGCGCCCACGACCCCCAGCCACGGAATGACGGTCGCGGTCGCGGCGGCGTGGGCCGCGGGCATCCCGTGCACGGGCGCCTCCCGCGTCACCACCGACGTGTACGCCGTGCCCGCGACGGCCAGCGCGACCGAGCCGCCGATCTGCCGGAAGAACGTCAGGTTCGCGCTTGCCGTGCCGATGTACCGGGGCGGGACGGACGTCTGGATCGCCACGGTCAGGCCGGACAGCATGGGCCCCATGCCGAGCCCGATCAGCGCCATCCAGGCGACGAGCAGCGGGGTCGAGGTGCCGACCTCGAGGTTCGCGCACAGCGCCGTGCCCGCGACGAGGAAGACCGGCGCGATCACCAGCCACGGCTTGTAGCGGCGCGTGCGCGAGATGAGGGCACCGGTGACCGCGCTGCCCACGACCATCGCCAGCATCAGCGGGTAGATGTGCAGCCCCGAGGAGGTCGCGCTCAGGCCGTGCGCCTCCTGGAAGTAGCGGGGCAGGAAGACCACCCCGGCGTACATGCAGAACGCCGTGAAGAACGACGCGACGTTGACCAGCGAGTACGTGCCGTTCGCGAACAGGTGGAGCGGCACGATCGGCTCCGCGGCCCGCCGCTCGACGAGGACGAACACCACGAGCAGCGCGAGCGCCGCGCCGATCGGCCCGGCCACCGGCCCGCTCGTCCAGGTGTGGCCGTCGATCCCCTTCTCGGTCAGGCCGACGAGCAGGGCGCTGATCGCGGCGCTGAACACGGCGATGCCGAGATAGTCGGGCCGCGCCCCGCCGTGCCCCGGCCGGTGCGGCAGCCGCCACACGATGATGGCCACGAGGACGGCGCCGATCGGGACGTTCACGTAGAAGGCCCAGCGCCAGCTCGCGTGGTCGGTGAACAGGCCGCCGAGGAACGGCCCGGCGATGTAGCTCAGCGCCATGACGCCGCCGAGGGCGCCCTGCACCCGCCCGCTGCGCTCCGGCGGGAACAGGTCGATCACCAGCGCCAGCGACAGCGGCAGCAGCGCGCCCGCGCCGAGCCCCTGCACGCCGCGGAAGGCGATGAGCTGCCCCATGCTCTGCGCCGCCCCGGACAGGATCGAGCCGAGCAGGAACAGGACCACCCCGACCAGCAGGAGCGGCTTTCGCCCGTACGCGTCGGAGAGCCGGCCGTAGAGCGGGACCGTGACGGTCGAGGTGAGGAGATAGGCGGTCACCACCCAGGTGTAGAGGCCGGTGCCGCCCAGCTCGGTCGTGATCCTCGGCAGCGCGGTGCCGACGATCGTCTGGTCGAGCATCGCCAGGAACATGCCGCCGAGCACGGCGAACAGGAGGAGTCCGTTTCTGGATCGCATGTGTCGAAAGTGACATGTAAGTTCTTACATGTCAATCCGGAGATATAGTGAGGGGCATGTCCCTGCGCATCGCTCTTCTCGGTCTGCTGACGGCCTACGGCTCGGCGAGCGGCTACGACCTGACCAAGGGGTTCGAGAGGTCGGTGGCCCACGTCTGGCAGGCGGGGCACAGCCAGATCTATCCCGAGCTGGCGAAGATGACCGCCGACGGGCTGGTCACGGTGGAGGCGGAGGGCGCACGGGGGCGCAAGATCTACTCGATCACGCCGGAGGGCCGCGCGGAGCTGCGTGCCTGGCTGATCGGACACGACCCCACGGGTCCCGCGCGCAGCGAGGTCGCGCTGCAGGCGTTCCTGCTCCCGCTGCTCGACCCCGGCGAAGCGCTGGACGTGCTGGAGCGGCTGAAGGCGTACGTGGAACGGAAGCTGGCCGAACTGGAGGCCCTCTGGGCGGCCAAGCACGCCTCCCCCGTCCCGGAGGGGACGTCCGGGGTCAAGTTCGGCGACCTCGCCCTGGACCTCGGCATCCGGCAGACCCGCACCACGCTGGAGTGGGCGGAGGACGCCATGGCCCAGCTCGAACGCCAGGCCTGACCTGGGCCTGACCCGCCCGGCCGGAGGTCTCAGCGGCAGGCGAGCTTGGGCGGCGCGTCCCGTTCGGGATCGAAGTCGACGTTGCCGAAGTGCTTGCGCAGCAGGTCACGCATCGTGCCGTCGCCGTACATGCGGCTGATCACGTCCTCCACGGCCCGGCAGGTGCGCACGTCCTTCCTGGGCAGGCCGACGGCGTAGCGCTGGTCGGTCAGCCGCAGGCCGAGCACCGACAGCTTCAGGCTCGCCACGCGGTCGGCGAAGCCGGCGATGATGAGGTCGTCCCCCGGGACGGCGTCGACTTTGCCGTAGGTCAGCAGATCCATGCACTCGGCGTAGTTGCCCGCCCGGACCTGTTCGACGTTCACCTTGTCGGCGACGAGCCGGGCGGTGGTGCTGCCGGCGGGCGCGCACATCCGGCGCCCGGCCAGGTCCTCCAGCTTCTTGATCCGCGATCCGGCGAGCACCAGCAGGTCGGCGTGGGCCGTGTAGTACGGCCCGGCGAAGGTGACCGCGTCGTCGCGGTTGTCGTCGTAGGAGTAGGTCGCGACGATCATGTCCAGCGCGTGGTCGGTCAGCGCGCGCACCCTGTCGTTGACGCCGATCCTGCGGAAGGTGATCCCGCTCGCGGGAACCTTGAGGCTCCTGGCGATGGACGTCGCGACGTCCACGTCGAACCCGCTGAACCCGCTGGCCTGCTCCAGGCCGACGCCGGGCACGTCCCCCCGCACGCCGATCGTCAGCCGCTTGGTCCGCCGCGCCTTCTCATAGACGGAGGCGTACGTCGGGCTGGGCCGCGGCGTGACCACGGCGTCTCCGCCGTCCTCGGACGCGCCGCCGAACGCGAAGCCGGTCTTGGCGGCGATGATCGCGCCCCCGGCGGCCACGACGGCGAGCGCGGCCGCGAGCGCGCCGACGAGGCCCCTCCTGCGGCGCCGCGCCCGACCGGTCCCGGCCGGCATGATCCCGTCCGGCCCGGCCCCGTCCGGCCCGGTCCCGTCCGGCCCGGTCCCAGCTGGCCCGATCCTCGCCGGCGCGGGCCCCGTCGCGTCGGATTTCCCCGCGCCGGGCCGTACGGCCCCGTGACCGCCGGAGCCCGCACCCTCGTGGGGGGCGCCGCCGAACCTGGGATCGGTGGGGCCGGAGGACGACAGGGCCGATCGGGACGCCCCGGTCGGCATGTCGTTCCCGGCATGACCGCCTGTGCCGCTCCACGCGCCGCTTCCGGTGCGGGCACCGGTCCCGGCCTCCGCACCGGTTCCGGTCCGCACGCCGCCCCCGGTCCGCGCGCCGCCCCCGGTCCGCGCGCCGCCCGCGGGCAGGGGGCCCGCGCCCGTCGGCAGGGCGCGGCCCGGACCCGTGCGCGCGAGGCGCGTGGCGTCGGGGTCGGCCGCGTGCGCGGCCCCCTCGGACAGCACGACCGCCGAGGCGTCGCCCGACACCGCGCGGCCCAGCAGACGCAGCAGGATCTGGTCGGCCGTCGGCCGCTCGTCCGGCGACTTGCGCAGGCACGCTCGGACCACTCCGCCGAGCGGCTCGGGCAGCATCCCGGTGTCGATGTCGTGGTTGAGGATGCGGTTGAGCACGACCGCGATCGACTTGCCGCCGAACACGACGTCGCCGGTCGCGGCGTACGCGATCGTGGAGGCCCAGGAGAACACGTCCGCCGGGGGCCCGACCCTGCCGCCGGAGATCTGCTCGGGCGCCATGTAGGCGGGCGTGCCGATCGCCCGGCTGGTGATCGTGGCGGTCGAGTCGAGGATGCGGGCGATGCCGAAGTCCACCACCCGGGGGCCGTCCACGGCCAGCAGCACGTTGTCGGGCTTGAAGTCGCGGTGCACGATGCCCGCCTGGTGGATCGCGGTGAGCGCGGTGGCCGTGCCGACCGCCAGCCGCTCCAGGCCCGAGCCGGTCAGCGGCCCGTTCTCCTCGACGGCCTCGCGCAGCGACCGGCCGTCGATGAACTCGCTCGCGATGTACGGCGTGTCGCCCTCCAGGTCGGCCGCGAGGACCCCGGCGGTGCAGAAGCTCGCCACGCGCTGGGCGGCGCGCAGCTCCCGCGCGAAGCGGGACCTGGCGGTCGCGTCGCCGGAGAACTTGACGTGCAGCAGCTTGACCGCGGCCCGCTCGCCGGCCTGGTCCTGGCCGAAGTAGACCACGCCCTGCCCGCCCTCGCCGAGACGGCCGGACAGCACGAAGGGACCGAGCCTGGTCGGATCCCCCGGTTGCAACGGCGCGATCTGCGGCATCCCGTTCCCCACGATTCGGCAAAGTACCGGCCAGCAGAACTTTACGGCCCCGGTGCGACGGTTCCGCAGCTCGATACCGCGCCGTGACGTCAGGAAACCGTGACAAAGCAGAGAGCGGTCCCTACCTCGAAGTGACGGAAAAGGGGCCGCCCGGAAACGCCTGGACGGCCCTGGGGTGTGATCGCCCGGCATTCCGGGCAACGGCGCCCTCGGACTCACCCGCGCGCCCTCGCTCTCAGACACCGCCGTTCACGGGCATGTGGGCGTCAGGGCCTCATGCGTCACCTTCCGTGACGGTGCCGCCAGTGGGGAACAGGATCGGGCTCAGCAGGTATGGCCGGCGGCCCGCCGCCGGCCCGTTGCCCCGGTGGGCCGTCATCACGGCCTGCACCTGCCTGATCAGGTCCGCGAGCTCGTCAGGTGTCAGCCAGTACGTGGACTGGGTGTACCCCACCGAGTCGGCGAACGGGTCGGCTCCCTCCCTGTCCAGGTAGGCGTTGAACTCGCTGAGCAACACTCCCAGCCCTGTCGTGAACGCCGCGCGATGGTCCTCCAGTGACATCGACGCGGCCATGTCGCGGTCGATCACCGTCCGGGCTCGCTGCAGCCGGTAGGTGCGCTCGACCGCGCCGTGCACCCGTTGCTCGCCGACCACTTCGAGCACGCCCGCCTCGGCGAGCAGCCCGACATGCCGGTACACGGTGGTCCTCGGCACATCGGCCAGGTCCGCGCACAGGTCACCGACCGTACGAGCGCGACCGCCCGACATGGCGTGCCCGATCCGCAGGCGCACCGGGTGCAGAAGAAGGGTCAGCATGTCCATACGCCTACGATCCCATCCTTGGTACCATTTCCAAAACTGGGATCGCAGGACGGACACAGGCCATGAAGCCACCCCTGGGCGAGTACTACGACGTGAACGGCCGCAAGCTGCTGCTGCATCGAGAAGGGAGTGGCGGCCCCGCCGTCGTGTTCCTCCCCGGAGCCGGCGCGGTCGGCATGGACTACTGGGACGCTCAGCGGCAAGCGGCCGCCTTCACCACGAGCGTCTTCTACGACCGGGCCGGGACCGGCTGGAGCGACGGCATCGACCTGCCTCGCTCGTCCACCGAGGCCACCGACGAACTCCGCGCCCTCCTGGACGTCGCGGAGATTCCCGGCCCCTACGTGCTGGCCGGGCACTCGCTGGGCGGCCTGTACGCCCGTCACTACGCGATCCGCTTCCCCGGAGAGGTGGCCGGGCTCGTCCTGATGGAACCGGCCCACGAGGACTACCGCGCCTACATGCCGCGCGAACTGGTCGAACGATGGGACGCATGGGACCCCGCCGACGCCCTTCCCGACGAGCTGCCCGGAGAGATCCTGGAGTTCTACCGCGTCCTGTTCGAACAGGAGATGGCCGACTGGCCCGCCGGCCTGCGCGAGCCGCTCGTCGACAGCCACGTGAGCCGTGAGTGGCTGCTCACGGGCATCCGGGAGGCCGCGAACGTCAAAGCCGTCCACGACGAGATCCGCGCCGCGGGCCCGCTGCCCGACGTACCGATGATCATCCTGACCGCGGTGGCCGTCGACCCGTTCAAGCGGGCGGTGTCGGCGGGCGCTTCCGATGAACTGCTCCAGGCGGAGACCGACGGCAAGACGCGCCTCTACAACGACTTCGCCGCCTCCGTGCCGCGCGGCGAGAACCGCATCGTGGAGGACGCGGGGCACGTCACGCTGCCGTTCCGCCGCCCCGAGGCAGCGGTTCGGGCGATCCGCGACGTTCTCGCACAGTGATGTGGTCAGCCGCTGGTCACCGCCGCCGGCGCGGTCGAGACAGGGCGGATGAGCATTCGAGCCGGAAGGCCATCGTGGCCGCCTTCCGGGTCGTCCGGGGTGCCTGACGGCCCGCAGACGGCCCGGAGAGGCGAACGGGCCTCCGCCTGACGGTGGAACCGCAGGCAGAGGCCCGTTTCGTGACGGCTTTCCTTACAGCGCCATCTTCTTCTTGAGGTTCTCGTCGAGCGCCGCGAGGAAGTCCTGCGTGGTCAGCCACTCGGCGTCGCCGCCGACCAGGAGCGCGAGGTCCTTGGTCATCTGACCGCCCTCGACGGTCTCGACGCAGACCTGCTCCAGCTTCTCGGCGAAGTCGATGACCTCGGGCTGGTTGTCGAGCTTGCCACGGTGCTGCAGGCCGCGGGTCCACGCGAAGATCGAGGCGATCGGGTTGGTGGAGGTCGGCTTGCCCTGCTGGTGCTGGCGGTAGTGGCGGGTCACCGTGCCGTGCGCCGCCTCGGCCTCGACGGTGCGGCCGTCGGGGGTCATGAGCACGCTGGTCATGAGGCCGAGCGAGCCGAAGCCCTGCGCCACAGTGTCCGACTGGACGTCGCCGTCGTAGTTCTTGCAGGCCCAGACGTACCCGCCCTCCCACTTCAGGGAGGCGGCCACCATGTCGTCGATCAGGCGGTGCTCGTAGGTGATCCCTGCGGCCTCGAAGTCGGCCTTGAACTCGGTCTCGTAGACCTCGGCGAAGATGTCCTTGAACCGGCCGTCGTACGCCTTGAGGATCGTGTTCTTGGTCGACAGGTAGACCGGGTAGCCGCGGTTGAGGCCATACCGCATGGAGGCGCGGGCGAAGTCGCGGATCGACTCGTCCAGGTTGTACATCGCCAGGGCGACGCCGGAGCCGGGGAAGTCGAAGACGTTGAGCTCGATCGGCTCGCTGCCGTCCTTCGGCGTGAACGTCAGCGTCAGCGTGCCCTCGCCGGGGATCTTCAGGTCGGTGGCGCGGTACTGGTCGCCGAAGGCGTGACGGCCGACGACGATCGGCTTGGTCCAGCCGGGCACGAGCCGCGGGATGTTCGACATGATGATCGGCTCGCGGAAGATGACACCGCCGAGGATGTTGCGGATCGTCCCGTTCGGGGACTTCCACATCTTCTTCAGGCCGAACTCCTCGACGCGGGCCTCGTCCGGCGTGATCGTCGCGCACTTCACGCCCACGCCGTACTGCTTGATGGCGTTGGCGGCGTCGATCGTGACCTGGTCGTCGGTGGCGTCGCGGTGCTCAATGCCGAGGTCGTAGTACTTCAGGTCGACGTCGAGGTAGGGAAGGATCAGCTGGTCCTTGATGAACTGCCAGATGATCCGGGTCATCTCGTCGCCGTCGAGCTCGACGACCGGGCCCGCTACCTTGATCTTGGGCATGCGTGGGGTTCCCCTTCTGAATTAACTGGCCAGCACGTCCTTTTTGAGGCTCACTGGCCGTTGAGGCTATCGGACGGGTGTGGTAAGTCCGCGACGAGGTCGTGTCCCTACGAGTCGTGCAGCCGCAGCAGCATGAGCAGCGAGCCGATGACGAGTGCCGCACCGAACGCCGCCAGCGTGAGCGCGTCCACCCGTTTGCTGCGCACCGCGAGCGCGCCCGCCCGCCGTTCGGAGACCGTCACCCGGACCAGGGATCCGGCGAGAAAGCCACATCCCATGATCGCACCACCCGCGGGCACCGGCACACCCAGGCCGATCACACACAGGCCGGCGGCCGCACCCGCCACCACCAGCAGGTACGGCCCCCAGGCCGTGTTCTCGCTCGCTCTCACGTCTCTCCCATGCCTGCCACTGCGGTCCTCGGCGCGTTCCTCACTCTCACCGCTCGTCGATGGGCACCCACTTCTGGTCGCGCTCGCCGATGTACTCGCTGTCCGGCCGGATCAGCCGGTTGTCGGCGTGCTGCTCGATCACGTGAGCGGTCCATCCGGACATCCGGCTGACCGAGAACACGGGCGTGAACAGGTCCGTCGGGATGCCGAGGTAGTGGTAGACGGTCGCCGCGTAGAAGTCCACGTTCGGGTAGAGGTGCTTGTCCGCGAAGACGACCTCCTCCATCTCCCGCGACATCCGGTAGTAGGTGTCGTCGCCCGAGGCCTCGGCCAGCTCCTGCGACATCCGCCGCAGGTGCGTCGCCCGGGGGTCCTCGGTCTTGTAGACGCGGTGCCCGAATCCCATGATCTTCTCGCCCGCCGCCAGCTTGTCCCGTACGGCCTGCGCGACGCCGCGTGGGTCCAGCGCTTCCAGCGTACGCATGACCTGCTCGTTCGCCCCACCGTGGAGGGGGCCCTTGAGCGTACCGATGGCGGCGACGATCGCCGAGTGCATGTCGGACAGCGTCGCGGCGCACACGCGGGCGGCGAACGTGGACGCGTTCATCGTGTGGTCGGCGTGCAGCACCAGGCAGGTGTCGAAGATCTCGACCTCGCGCCGCTCGGGACGGCGGCCGGTGATCTGCAGCAGGAAGTTCGCGGCGGTGCTCAGCTCGGGGTCGGGCGCCGGGAGGTCCGCTCCCGACCTGGCCGCGTGGTAGCGGGCGACGAGGACCGGCTGCTGCGCCGTGAGCCTGGCGGCCTTACGGCGGTTGGCGTCGGCGGCGTTGGAGTCCTTGTCCGGGTCGTCGGCCCCGGCCAGCGAGACCAGGGTGCGCAGCGCCTCCATGGGCCCCTGCTTCCCGGCGATCTCGGAGATGTTGCTCTCGACGAGCGCGCCCAGGGACCGGCCTTCGGCCAGCTCCGCGCCGTATTCCGCGAGCTGCCGGCGGGTCGGCAGCGTGCCGCGCTGGAGCAGGTGGGCCACCTCCTCGAAGGTGGCGTGGCCGGCCAGGTCGTGGATGTCGTATCCCCGGTAGAAGAGACGGCCGGCCTTGCCGTCGATGTCGCTGAGCGCTGTGGACGCGGCGACGACATCGGCGAGGCCTTTGGTGGGCTTGTCCGCCATAAGTGTTTCCTCCGCTTATCTCCGCCCGAAGTCTACCCGTGAGCAGGTAAAGCGCCCCTCAAAGGTCCAGACCAATTTCACGATTGATTCTGCTCGTGGCAAAGGCGATTCCCCCTCGCCACGGGTGGGTAAGCCGCAGCTATAGGGAAAGTAACGGCGGGCTACCTGGGGAGGAACTGCCGTGGAGGGGCCGTTCATACGGATCGAGGACAGCGGCGAGGTGGTGCCGCTGCGCCCCGACGTCACCACGATCGGCCGCGGCCGAGGCGTGGACATCCGGCTGACGGATCCGAGCGTGTCACGGCTGCACGCCGAATTCGTCCGTCGCGGGCCCTACCTGTACGTCGTGGACCTGGGCCTGTCCCGCAACGGCACACGGGTGAACGGCAGGCCGATCGCCAGGAGGGTGCTGGACGACGGCGACGTCGTCTCCTTCGGGGCCGCCCGGGCCCGGGTCGGCGGGATCCCGCGGGAGGACCTCGCCCCCGAGGTCGAGCTGCGCCGCGCCGCCGCGCCGGAGCTCACCCGGCGGGAGGTCGACGTCCTCACCTCGCTGTGCCGCCCCGCGCTGTCCGACGAGGCGTTCGTGGCGCCCGCGACGGCCCGGGAGATCGCCGACGACCTCGTGGTGACCGAGGCGGCGGTCAAGCAGCATCTGCTGCGGCTTTACCAAAAGTTCCGCATCCCGGAGGGCACCAACCGGCGCACCCGGCTCGCCAACGAGGTCGTCGCCCTCGGCCTGGTGCGGCCCACACCGGTCGTGCCGCCACAGCGGGCGACCGGACCGGCCGAGCCGGAACCGCAGCCGCGCACCAGCGCGGGCCGCCGCGCGTCCTGACCCAGCGGCACACCGGCCGCCGGGGGCGGAAGCCGTCCACCCCCGGCGGCCAGTGGAGCGTTCCGAACGCCCCGCAGCCGGAGCTCGGGATGCCCTGCCGCTCGTCGTCATGCCTCAGCGAATCACTCGTGCGTCGAGAAACGTCTGCGGATCCATCGCCGTCCCCAGGTTCCGAGCCACAGCTTCGGCTTCCCGGGCCGTTGCATGTAGACGATCTCGGCGTCAGACATCGCCATGGCCGGGGTACAGGAATGACAGAACACCGAAGACGGCCGTCTGCGTGATGGTCAGCCCGGTCCTGTCGGCTCCTTGCAGGACAAGAGCCAGGGCGAGGTCGATGGGGTCGGCGCCCGGCAGCACGGTCACGCCGACCGTCGAGCTGCCGAGGCGGCTGCGCTGACGCACCAGCGGGCCGCGTTCGGCGTCACGCAACTCCTCCTCACCCGCCCCAATCCGGAGGTAGGCGTAGTCGCGCTCTCCCAGCCCTATGCGGATGCCACGGCCCTTCTTCCCGAAAGAGCGCCGGTTCCAGGTAAGGGTCGCCTTGAACCCGCCAACGCTAAGCAGTGTCCGCTCGTCGATGAGGATGAGGCCCTGCTTCAGATCGTTCGGATGGGAGACCGACGCCTCCGGCAGTCCCGGTGCGGCGAGCGTGGCCTGCCGGGGAACCGTCCCTACTGTGACGGTTACTTCTCCATACGGTCCCGCCGTACCGGTAAGGGAGAGGTAGGTGCTCCGCCGCTCGGCGGAGCGGACGGGCGTTCGCCGTACGAGATCGAAAGTGAACCCGGGCACGTGTGCTCACCGTTCCATCGAAGCGGGCAGTTCCTCGGCCTTGGGGAGGAGTTCAGTGATCAGCTCCCAGACGCGTGGCACCTCGGTGAACACCAGCCTCAGCTCGCTGTCGGGCGTCATCGTCCCCGGCAGGATCGGCTCCGCGGGACGCTCGCGCAGCCAGTATCCGAGGGGACCGCAGTCGAGCACGGTGATGCCCCGGATGTCGGTGCCCTTGCCCTCGCGGTTGTTCCATGCCGCGGTCATCCGCCAGTTGCCGTTGAGCTGAAGCAGAAGGTGAGTGAAGACCGTCAGTTCGTGGTCGGCGAGCCCGCCCTTGGCGGCCAGCACCGCCCGTAACCGCTCGGCCGCCTCCTCCACGTCGTCGGTGTCCGCTTCGGCCAGCGCCACGAATCCGGCGTCCATCACACCGATCGTCGTGGTGATGATCGGCGCTGCCGGTGGCTTGGCGTCCCTGTCACGCAGGCCCACCGCCCGCGAGAGCGACCACACGAGGGTGCTGAGGTCGGTGCGGACGTACTCCGACTCCAGTTCGCCCGGCCACCCCTCGTACACGTAACAGGCGTCGTTGCCGATGACCGCGCCGTGGTTCGTGATGCCCTGGCCTCCGGTGATCTCGATGTGGACGAGCACAACCGGCTCCGCGAGGGTGCCCGTCAGATCGGCGAGTTCGGGGATGACGGCGTCGTCGCCATTGATCAGGCCGACGGCCTGCAACTCGTCGCGAGCGTTGATCAGGTCGGCCGTGACTGGCCTCCCCTCATGAAGACAGCCCAGGACCCCCAGATGGGCGGGGCCGAGCCGGAACCGGTCACGTGCGCTGTCGAAGGACGGCAACAGTCATCTCCCTGCGCTAGCCGAACGGATTGAGACTCGTGAGGAGCTTCTTGGCCCCGTCGCCGATCGCCTTACCTGCCTTCTTCGCACCGGCTTCGATGTCGTCCCAGTGTTCGACGACCTTGGCACCGACATAAACGGCGCCCGTAATGACGGTAGCGCCGATGGTGACGGGATTAGGGCAGATCATCGCGGCGGTGAGGGAGGCGTTGAAACCCACCTCGGCGATGTCAGCGACACAGCCGGCACCGTTGCGCTTGAATGCATCGATCGGATTGCCCTGCGATATGACGTTGGCCGCACTGTAGCCGGTGGAGACGACCCCGCCCGCGATGCCCAGCACCCGAAATGTGCCGGCGGTCCGGGCCACCGTCCCCAGCCGGGTGAGAGCGGTGGGCTCGACCTTGAGGACCGCGGCAGCGGCTTCCATCTTCTTCGGATCCGCGGTGGCCGACCAGACCTTGAGCAGGTTGGCCTGACTGGAGACGCTCACAGCCTCGCCCGAGTGGGTGGTTCCGCCCAGCACGGCGGCGAGCTCGTTATTGCCGAAAGCCAGATTGAGGAGATTGTTCACCCGAGCGCCAGCGAGCGTCCGCCCCGCATGCACGACCCTGTTGACCTGGTCCATCTCCGCGTATTCGGGGAGCAGGGACACGTAGTCGCGGTAGAGGCTGCTTTTCATGAACAGCTGACGGGTGAGGCTCGCGACTCCGGCCCCCGGCGCGGTGGCGGACCTCGTGGGCAAGGTCCACGCGCCCCCCGTCAACGTGCTGACGAGCGGCTGCCAGGCGCGGTTGTTCAGCAACAGACGGCTGAGGGACACGGCTTGGGTGGTGACGATCGGGGCCGTCGTGGTGACTCCGCGGACATCGCCCACGATTTTGAGGATGTTGGCGACCGTCGCCTCGTGCGGTTCGAGGGCCGGAATGGCGTGTGCGACGGCGGCGGCCTTCAACCGCGTGAGGTAGTCGTCCAGCGACTCACCGGGCTTGCGCTGGAAATCGGAATTTCCAGTCTTGTTCGCCCAGTCCGCGACCGAGTTGACGGAGATGAGAGTCGCCGGGTCGATCTTGTTGCCATTCGCAACGATTTCCAGCGGCGGAAAACCCGCCCACACGAGCCCGGCGAACGGGTCACCGGTCTGCAGTCGCCCGATCGCCGCCCGCCGCCTCAGGTCCTTGGCCGTGTCACTCCCCCAGCGGGGCATTTCCCGCAGTGGTGCGACGAATTGGGACGCCTGCAGGGGCCAGGCACGCTTAAAAACCTCATCCGCCGACCGATTCAGGTCGTCCATAAGCCCGGCCAAGCGCTCAAGGTCTTCAGGCCTGAAGCTCCGCGTCACGCCTTCCCCCACGCGGCGGGAGCCTACCTGTAACTTATCCTCTGATAAAGCGCTTTGAGAGGAGAAAACGTGCCGCCTCCGCCCGAGGTGCAGGAACTCGAGAACAGGGCCGCCAAACTTCGGGAATTAGCCAATGACGTGGAAAAACTGGTCGATCGGGTGAACGGCATGGCGGCCACTATGGAGTGGTCGGGCCCGTTGACCGACCGGGTACGCGGTGAGATCGGCACCTGGAGAACACGCTGCGGCACGGTGGCGGCGAATCTTCTCGACGAGGCCGATCGGCTGCAGCGCGAGGCCCGCGACCTGGCGAACAGGCGCTGACGGGGCGACGGGCCCGACGAGGTGGTGAACAAAATCCGCGAAGGCCCCGTCGAACGGGGTGACAACCGATCACAAGGGGGACCGATGCGCAGGGTTCTGGTTTCTCTGGCGGCGGCCACGGCGGTGACGGCCATCGGCGCGGGTCAGGCGGTGGCGGCACCGGTGGCGCACATGACGGCCACGGTGACGAGCGCGGGCCGGGCACCGGCTCCGGCCACGCTGCCCAAGGGGTTCCTGCTGGACGAGGCCAAGGTGGACGGGCCACGCAGGCCGTGGGAGCACCTGAAGCTCACCGACAGCCTGAAGAAGCCCCTTGAGGTGAACCCGTGCGGCCGCAGGACGGCCCGCGACGGCCGCAGCGCGAGCCGTACGTTCACCTATGTGGCGGAGACCGTCTACCGGAGCGAGCAGGTCGTGCTCTACCCGTCGGAGCAGGCCGCGAAGGCGGCGATGAAGTCCGTACGCGCCGACCTGGCCGAGTGCGGCACGGGAGGCCGCGGCCCGAACCGTCACTCGTACACGTGGAAGAGCACCGACGTCGGCGACGAGGCCCTCCGGGTCGGCGGCTTCTTCTTCGAGAACCGCTCCCGCACCGTCATCGTCCGCAAGGGAAGCGCGGTGGCGGTCTACGTCAGGACCGGTCTGGTGACCAAGAGCCTTCCGGTCTCCCAGTTCCGCCCGCTGATCAAGGACGCCCGGACGATGGCCGCCAAGCTCTGCGACCTCCCCGGCGTCTGCCGCCGGTGACCGCGTCGGGGACGGCCTGCGGGCGGCGCCATCGCCGGAACAGGCCGCTCCCCCAGCCCAGGCCCGGCAGCGTGATGAACGCCTCCGCCTGGAGCGCGGAGACGCCGATGCGCGGCAGATCGCGGGCGGTCGGGTAGACCAGGAACCTCGGCTCCCACAGCGGCCTGAACTTGGCGTTGAAGCGGTACAACGACTCGATCTGGAACCAGCGGGACAGGAAGACGAGGATGCCGCGCCACGCGCGCAGCACCGGCCCCGCCCCCAGCCGCTCCCCCCGCGCCAGCGCGGAGCGGAACATCGCGAAGTTCAGCGACACTCTGGTCACGCCGAAGTCCGGCGCGGCCTGCAGGGCCCGTACGATCAGCAGTTCGTTGAGCCCGGGGTCGGCCTCGCGGTCGCGCCGCATGAGGTCGAGGGAGATGCCGTCGGCTCCCCAGGGCACGAAGTGCAGGACGGCCCGGATGTCACCGCCCGGCGGCTCCTCACCCTCGGGCGTGGCCCGGTGGGCGGTGACCACCAGGCAGCCGGCGTCGGCGGGGTCGCCGAACCGGCCGAGCGCCATCGAGAAGCCCCGCTCGGTCTCGGTGCCTCTCCAGAAGTCGGCCGCGTTGCGGATGCGCTCGCGCTCCGCCTCGCTCAGGTCGCCCGCCCGCCGCACCCGGCAGGTGTAGCCGAGCCGCTCCACCCGCTTGACCATCTGGCGCACGTTGCGCATGGCCCGGCCTTCCAGTGTGAAACCGGCCACCTCCACGACGGCCTCGTCCCCGATCTCCAGCGCGTCGAGGCCGCCCTCTCTGGTCCACACCTCGCCGCCGGTCTCGCCGCACCCGATCACGGCAGGGACCCACGCGTGCCGCCTGGCCTCCTCCAGGAACCGCCTGATCGCGCCGGGCCAGGCCTCCGGGTCGCCGATCGGGTCGCCGCTGGCCAGCATCACCCCGGCGACGACGCGGTAGGCCACGGCGGCCTTACCGCTGGGTGAGAAGATCACGCTCTTGTCCCGGCGGAGCGCGAAGTATCCGAGCGAGTCCTGCCGGCCATACCGGCCGAGCAGGGCCCGCAGGCGCCGCTCGTCGTCCTCGGTGAGCGCCGCGACCGGCCGTTCCGGCCGGAGGGCCAGGTAGATCGTGGTCACGGCGGTGAGCGCGCCGAGCCCGGCGAGCGAGAAGTAGACCAGGTCGCCGGTGCGCTCGGACGTGAACACGACCGGCCCCTCCAGGCCGACCAGGCCGAGCACGACGTGCCGCACCTGGTCGCCGAAGCCGGGGTGGCCTGCGACCGTCCGGTGGTGCGCGGCGACGAGGATCCACCCGATCACGACGTCGAACGCGCCGAGCGCCAGCAGGTTCCACAGCGCCCGCCAGCGCGAGCGCGGGTCGGACAGGGCGTAGAACTCCCGTCTGTTGACCAGCAGCACCACGCACAGGAGCAGCGACACCGACGCGGCGACCGGGTGCCGGTGCAGCCCCTCGAGCACGGTGCCCACCGGCAGCAGCACCACGACCGCGCGCCAGGCCCGTGCCTTCCGCCGCCTGAGAGCGTGGGCAAGCATGATCAGCAAAATGCCGACCAGCAACGACGCCGTCTCGGCGAGCGTGGTCACGCTGCCCGGCAGGACGCTCGCGATCTCGCTGATCCTGCTTCCGCGCAGGCGCGGGAACACGCCTTTGACGATGTCCAGGATGCCGATGAACAGCGCGGCGTACGCTGCCGCTGCGGGCACCCATGGACGCGCTATCCCGTTCCGGGAAATGTGTGTCCGACGGCTCACGGGACGAGACCTTAAATGGCGATATCCGCTTCGCGAGCGAGGATCGCAATCCTTAACCGCTCTCTTACGCCTCGCGAGTACCTTTGCATGAACCGGCACTACGGGGGACTTTAGGAGAGGCCGGATTTGGAGCTGACAACGGCGCAAGTGCAGGTCCTGTTCGTCGCGCTCGCCGTCGGCGGGCTGGTCGCGACGGTCTTGGTGTGGCCCCGGCTGAGCGGGCGGTCCTGGCGCTCCGTCGCCGGGCGGGTGGGCGTGCTGGTCGCGGACCAGACCCTGCTGCTGCTCGCGATCGCGGTCGTGATCAACGCGTACTTCGGGTTCTTCGGCTCGTGGGGCGACCTGCTGGGGACGAACGCGGCCGACGCGCCGGCGATCACGGCAGGCTCGGCGGGTACGGCGGCCGGTGGGGCGGGCCTCGTCCGGGTGCTCGGCAGCAGGCCGGTGGAGGTCACCAAGCCGAAGGCCGGCCTGCCCGCGGGGCGTCTGGAGCAGGTGACGATCGCCGGGGTGAGGACCGGACTGAGCTCGTCGGCGTACGTGTACCTGCCGCCGCAGTACTTCGAGGCGAAGTACGCCGGCCGGCGCTTCCCCGTGATCCTCGGGCTGACCGGCTATCCGGGCGACGCGGAGAACCTGGTCACCCGGCTCGACATGCCCACGCTCACGGCGACCTCGATCCTCACACACGAGATCGGCCCGACCGTCCTGGTGCTCATGCGCCCCACGGTCGCGCCGCCCCGGGACACCGAGTGCGTGGACGTGCCGGGTGGGCCGCAGGTCGAGACGTACTTCACCTCGGACGTGCCGCGGGCGGTGGCCGCGGCGTTCCGGGTCGGCACCGGAGCCGCCAACTGGGGCGTTCTCGGCGAATCGACCGGGGGCTACTGCGCACTCAAGCTGACCATGCGGCACCCCGAGGCGTTCTCGGCCGCGGTGTCCCTGTCCGGGTATTTCCACGCCCCGGTGGACGTGACCACGGGCAACCTGTTCGGCGGGAACCGGCGGCTCCAGGACGAGAACGACCTGATGTGGCGGCTGGCCAACCTGCCGGCCCCGCCGGTGTCCGTCCTGGTGGCGAGCAGCCGTCAGGGCGAGTCCGACTACCTGGCGACGACGGAGTTCCTGGCGGCGGTGAAGGCGCCCATGCGGGCGTCCTCGCTGATCCTGCCGAGCGGGGGCCATAACTTCGCCACCTGGAACAGGGAGCTTCCCCAGGCCCTGCCCTGGCTCGCCCAGCAACTGCACGCGCCCGCGCAGGCGCCGTCCCGGCCCACGAGCGAACAGGAAACCAAGAGCCTCGCCCGCGAATCGCCCCGGCGGCCTCGCCCCGGCCGTCGCTCCCTCGCCCACAAGGTCGCGAAGAGGAGGACGCCGTAGGCCGGCGGGGAGGACGTGACAGGCGGCCGCACCGCCCGCCTCCGCCGCCACCGCGTCGGCGCGGGTCGGGCTTCCCGGCGCCGCGGAGGGGCGCCGGGATGCCCCTGGATCAGTGCCGCTCGGCGGCCTCGACGACGTTGGCCAGCAGCATGGCCCGGGTCATCGGCCCCACCCCGCCGGGGTTGGGGGCGACGAAGCCCGCGACCTCGCGTACGTCGGGGGCCACGTCACCGGTGAGCTTCCCGTCGACCCTGGAGACGCCCACGTCGAGCACGGCCGCGCCGGGCTTGACCATGTCGGCGGTCACGAGGTGGGGCACCCCGGCCGCGGCGACCACGATGTCCGCCCGGCGCACGTGGGACGCCAGGTCCTGGGTGCCGGTGTGGCACAGCGTGACGGTGGCGTTCTCCGCACGGCGGGTGAGCAGCAGGCCCAGCGGCCTGCCCACGGTGATGCCCCGGCCGACCACGACGACCTCGGCGCCCTTGAGCGGCACGCCGTACTCCTGGAGGAGGACCACGATGCCGCGCGGGGTGCACGGCAGCGGAGCGTCGACCATGTGGACGAGCCTGCCCAGGTTGACCGGGTGGAGACCGTCGGCGTCCTTGGCCGGGTCCATGCGCTCGATGAGCGCCTGGGTGTCCAGGTGGCGCGGCAGCGGCAACTGGACGATGTAGCCCGTGCAGGCCGGGTCGGCGTTCAGCTCGTCGACCGCGGCCTCCACGTCCGCCTGGGTGGCGCTTTCCGGAAGGTCCTTGCGGATGGAGGTGATGCCGACCTCCGCGCAGTCGCGGTGCTTGCCCGCGACGTAGATCTGGCTGCCCGGATCGTCGCCGACGAGGATCGTGCCCAGGCCGGGGGTGACACCCCTGGCGGCCAGGGCCTTCACCCGCTCCGCCAGCTCACTCTTGATCTTGGCAGCGGTCGCCTTGCCGTCCAGAAGCCGCGCGGTCATGGCTCTCCCTGTCCTTCCGGGGTCCTTCCGGATGCTTTACTGTCCCCCCTCGCGCCGCTCGATGATCCGGCGGGTGAAGGGGATGAACTCCACGATCCGCCAACCGAAGTAGGCGGCCAGCGCGGCGACGGGCAGCAGCGCGATGGGGCTGTTCCACACGCCGTTCATCGTCGCGAAGGAGCTCATGATCGTATCAAGGGGCATGGAGGGACTCCGTGGGGAGGATGGGGTGGGGCGCTTCAGGCTAACCGCCCCATAGGGGTGATCGTGCCCTTTTCCCCTCATCCATCCCAACAGCCGCCCCTCCGTGGCGGTACGTCGGCTTTCTGGATCAGTGGAAGAAGTGCCGGGTGCCGGTGAAGTAGAGCGTGATGCCCGCTTCCTTCGCCGCCTCGATGACCAACTCGTCGCGGATCGAGCCGCCCGGCTCGACGATCGCCTTCACCCCGGCCTCCGCCAGCACCTGCAGGCCGTCCGGGAACGGGAAGTACGCGTCGGACGCGCCGACCGACCCGGCCGCGCGCTCGCCGGCCCGGGAGACCGCCAGCCGGGCCGAGTCCACCCGGTTGACCTGGCCCATGCCGACGCCGACGGTCGCGCCGCCGGACGCGAGCAGGATCGCGTTGGACTTCACCGAGCGGCAGGCCCGCCAGGCGAAGGCCAGGTCGGCCAGCACCTCGGGCGAGGCCGCCTCGCCGGCCTTGAGCTCCCAGGTGGACGGGTCGTCGCCGGGCGCGTCCACCCGGTCCACCGTCTGCACGAGCAGGCCGCCGTCGATGCGGCGGAACTCCGCGGCGTTCGACGGCCCCTCCGGGCAGGCGAGCAGGCGGATGTTCTTCTTCTCCCTGAGCACCTCGAGCGCGTCCGCCGCGAACGACGGCGCGACCACCACCTCCGTGAAGATCGGCGCGATCTGCTCGGCCAGCTCGCGGGTCACCTCGCGGTTGACCGCGATCACCCCGCCGTACGCGGAGACCGGGTCGCACTCGTGCGCCTTGCGGTGCGCCTCGACCACGTCGGCGCCCACCGCGATGCCGCAGGGGTTGGCGTGCTTGATGATCGCCACGCACGGCTCGGCGAAGTCCCAGGCGGCCCGCCAGGCGGCGTCGGCGTCCACGTAGTTGTTGTAGGACATCTCCTTGCCGTGGAGCTGCTCGGCGTTGGCCAGGCCGTCCTTGCCGCCGGTGTAGAGGGCCGCTCCCTGGTGCGGGTTCTCGCCGTACCGCAGGGCGGTCTTGCGCTTCCACGCCGCGCCCATGAAGGACGGCCAGTCGCCCTCGGGCGCGTACACATCGGCGAACCAGGACGCGACCGCGACGTCGTAGGCGGCGGTGTGCGCGTACGCCGTGGCGGCCAGCCTCCTGCGCTCGGTCAGCGTGAAGCCGCCCTCGGCGACCGCGGCGAGCACCTCGCCGTACGCCGCGGGGTCGACGACCACGGCCACCGTGCCGTGGTTCTTGGCGGCGGCGCGGATCATCGCGGGCCCGCCGATGTCGATCTGCTCGACGCACTCGGCGTCGGAGGCGCCGGAGGCGACCGTGGCGGCGAACGGATACAGGTTCACCACCGCGAGCTGGAACGGCTCGATCTCCAGCTCCTCCAGCTGCTTGACGTGGGAGGGGTTGGCGCCGTCGGCGAGCAGCCCGGCGTGGACCCGCGGGTGGAGGGTCTTGACCCGTCCGTCCAGGCACTCGGGGAATCCGGTGAGCGACTCCACCTTCGTGACCGGCACGCCGTAGGAGGCGATCGCGGCGGCGGTGCCGCCGGTCGACACGATCTCCACGCCCGCGGCCTCGAGCCCCCGCGCCAGGTCTTCGAGACCCGTCTTGTCGTAAACGGTGATCAGCGCACGGCGGATGGCGATGCGGGTCACTTCGTGATCCTTCCTGCTGTCGGGCCTTCTGCGGCCTGTCCTGCGACTCGTCCCGTCCCCAGGCGCACGGTCCGCCCGGTCAGGGTCCAGCCCTCGCGGGCCATGCGGCCCACCGTCTCGACGAGGAGGCGTCGCTCGACGGTCTTGATCCGCTCGTGCAGCGACTCCTCGTCGTCCCCCTCCCGTACGGGCACCGCCTCCTGGGCGATCACCGGGCCCGTGTCCACGCCGGCGTCGACCAGGTGGACCGTGCAACCGGTGACGCGGACGCCGTACGCGAGGGCGTCGCGCACGGCGTGCGCGCCGGGGAAGGCGGGCAGCAACGCTGGATGGGTGTTGACGACGGGGAACGCGCCCAGCACACGAGGGCCGAGGATCTTCATGAACCCGGCGGAGACCACCAGATCGGGCTTGTGCTCGGCGATACGCCCGGCCAGCCTCTCGTCCCACTCCTCCCGGGTGGGGTGGTCGCCCACCCTCTCGACGAACGTGGGGACGCCGGCGCGCTCGGCCCGGGCCAGACCCTCGATGCCGGTGCGGTCGGCCCCGACGGCCACGACGGTCGCGCCGAACGCGTCGTCTGCCGCCGCGTCCAGCAGCGCTTGCAGGTTGGTCCCCGAACCCGAGACGAGGACGACGAGCCGGACGGACAGAGCGGAACTCCTTCGTGAGCTGCCTTCGTTTTGCAGGTGATTGCCGGGAGATGGTTCCTTAGAGAGTGGTCGAGCGTGGAGGGCCGTCCCTCGACGCAGCTAAAGCGTATCGGGCGCCGGCCATCAGGACTTACGACGGGCTATGCGGAACGCGAGGCGAGGAGACCGTGACAACACCCCTACAGACGCCGACCCCTGCGACCGGAGGGCGCAGGGCCCTCGTGCTCGCCATCATGGCGCTCGTCTTCACGCTCATGCTGCCGGCGGCCGGGCTGGCGCTGTCACTGTTCGCGATCGTCATCGCGATCCGTGACCTGCGCCTGCTCAACCGCGAACGACGCGGGATCGGGATGGCGACCGGGGCCGTCGTGCTCTCGTCGCTCGCGTTCGTCCTGGGCATCGTGACCACGGGATTCCAGCTCTACTTCTCCGACGAGCTCACCGCGTACAACGAGTGCCGCAAGGGCGCGGGCACGGTGGCGGCCCAGCAGGACTGCTCCGAGCAGCTGATGCGGGCGTTCGAGCAGAAGATGGGCGTGGCCTGGCCGACGGGCGTCCCGGCGCCGGCCTGACCACACGACCGCAGGGAAGCCGTCCGCGCCGTCGCGGACGGCTCCCGGGTCTTGCCTTTGACCCGCGGGTCAGGGGTTAGCGTCGCGGGGCCGTGCGGCTGTGCCGCACGAGCGGTTCCCCTCCGACACCGTGGAGTTCCCCATGCCCCGAACCCTGCCCCGCACCGCACGGGAGATCCGGCTCGCCGAGATTCCTTCCGGCCTTCCCGGCCCCGAGCACCTGACCGTGGCCGAGGTCCCGCTGCCCGTGCCGGGCACCGGTGAGGTCCTGGTGCGCAACCGCTGGTTCCAGGTCTTCCCTTCGCTGCGCACGCTGATCGCCGGAGGCGTGCCGGGCACGCCCTTCCCCGCGCTCCGTCCCGGGGACACGCTGTTCGGCCCGGCCGTCGGCGAGGTCGTCACGGCACCTGAGGACAGCGGGCTGCGGCCGGGCGACCTGGTCGCGCACTTCCAGGGCTGGCGCGAGTACGCCGTGGTCCCCGTGTCCGCGCCACTGGGGGACGCCCTGCCCGATCCGGCCGCGCACCTGGCGTCGGGCGCCACCGCGTACGCCGCCCTGACCCGGATCGCCGGCCTGCGCGCGGGCGAGACGGTGCTCGTCACCGGGGGCGCCGGAGGCGTCGGGTCGCTCGCCGGCCAGATCGCCCGGCTGCTGGGCGCGGCACGCGTGATCGGCACCACCGGCTCACCGGCGAAGGCCGAGCGCATGACCGCCGAGCTCGGCTACGACGCGGTGGTGCTCCGCGACGGGAGCCCGATCGGGGGGCGGCTGGCCGAGGCGGCGCCCGACGGCGTCGACGTGGTCGTCGACACGGTCGGCGGCGAGCAGCTTCAGGCCGCGGCGGCCGCGGCGCGGCCCGGTGCCCGCCTCGTCGTGCTCGGCACCCTGGCCACGCAGTTGTCGGCCGCGTCCGGCGGCACGACGGCCCCGGTGGAGCTGGACGCCTTCCAGCTCATCGCCAAGAACATCACCCTCCGCGGCCTCACCGGCGTCGGCGACGAGATCCACGCGGAGTGGACGGAGCGTTTCGGCGCCTGGCTCCGCTCTGGCGCCGTCGTCTTCCCGCACACGCGGATCGCGGGCATCGAACGCGCCCCGCGGGCGTTACGTGAGTTGTTCGAGGGGCGGCACGTGGGAACGGTCGTCGTGGAAGCCTGAGGGCGGCACAGGAGGTCTCATGCGGATCGGCGACGCCGCGGCGGCGGCCGGGACCACGCCACGCGCGTTGCGCCTGTACGAGCAGCGTGGGCTGCTCCTGCCGCCCCCGCGGACCTCGTCGGGCCAACGGGAGTACGGCCCTCGGGACATCGCCCGCATCCGCCTGGTGCGCCAGTTGCTCACCCTCGGCCTGACCATCGAGGACGTCGCCCGCTGCGCCGACCGCCTGGACCTGCTGGAGGGCGACACGCTCCCGCCGTACGGCAGCCCCGGCTGCTCTGGTGGCAGCGGCGGCAGCGGCGGCGCAAGCGGCATCGTGCAACGCCGGATCGCCGCCCTGGACGCCGAGATCGCCCGACTGACGGACCTGCGGGACCGCCTCGCCTCGGCCGTCGCCGAGCCGCCCCGGAAGGCTCAGTCGCGGTCCCAGGCGTAGGGATCGACGTAGATGACGTGACCCCCGCGGTCGTCGGTCTCGTCCACGATGTCCTTGCGCGGCTTCGGCGGGGGGCTCGGGGCACGACGCTTCGCGGCCGCCTTGCGCGAGATGTCGGCTGCCGGCGGGACGGCGCCGGCCCGCCGCGCGCCCATGTCGTCGAAGGTCTCCGCCGCCGCCACGGCGTGCTCGTCGGTCCAGTCGTCCCTGATGACCGGGATCGGCTGGGTGTCCGCCTCGGTGGCGTCCAGCCAGTGGCCGGGCAGGTGCGCGCCGCGGGCCGGCCGCACCCGCCCGGCCGCCTTGGCGATCACGGCGCCGGCCTTCCGCACCGGCTCGGGCGGGGTGACCGGCCGCCGGGAGATCAGCCACCAGTTGGCGATGCCGGCCGAGATGCCGGCGGCCACGCCGACCTCCAGCGTGATCGACAGCGCCACCTCCCAGGGAGACGGCCCCACCGCGGCCAGGCCCGCCCCGCCGAGCGGGCCGCCCGACAGCGCGGCGAACGTTCCCGCGACGAGGCCGGAGGTGATCCCGCAGACGAACCCCCACAGCGGCGCGGCCTCGATCGACGGGGTCGGCGCGACGCGGGCCGTCACCACGCCGGCGACCGCCCCGGCCGCGAACGGCACCGCGATCACGCCCATGACCCAGGTGGGCGCGGCGCCGGACGACGGCAGGGCGCCCAGCAGCGGCAGCATGGGCACCGCGCTCAGCTTGACCCCGGTGGGCGCGACCAGCGTCCCGGCGCCCACCGCGAAACCGGGTCCCGAGATGTACGCCATGCCCCAGATGACGGCGTTGAAGAAGTACAGGACCTCCAGGAGCAGGAGCAGCAGGCCGCCGACCACTCCGGGGCTGAGTACCTCCGACATCTGCTGGATCCGGGCGAAGTTGACCACCACCGCCCCGAGGACCAGCACGGCCCCGGCCACGAACATCAGCGAGGTCGCGACGGCCGTGCCGACCACGAGCGACCGCGGCCGCTCGGGCAGCAGGCGCAGCATCGACCGCCACGGCCCGATCGTGCGGGCGGTGGCAACCGAGCCGGTGACGAAGGCCAGCAGCAGGTGGCTGACCAGCGCCTCCCCCAGGAACGGCTGCATGACCTCGTTGCCGGAGACGAGGGCGATCACCCCCGCGAGCAGCGCGTACGGCGCGGCCAGCGAGATGCCGGCCTGGGCGATGAGCACGAGCTGGGCGCGGCGCCGGGCGTTCTCGAGGTCGCGCGGCGTGCCCTTGGGCAGCCGGGCCGGCATCCGCACCCGCAGGTCGGCGTCCCGCGCCATCCACAGTCCGGCCCGGTAGAGCAGCACCCCCGGCAGGATCATCAGGCCGATGGGCAGCAGGCCCACCCGGCCGCCGGGGATCGCGAAACCGGCGTGATGGGCGGCGAGCCAGAGCTGGCAGGCCGTGCGGAAGACGCCGGGCAGGCCCTCGCCGAACGGCCCGCGGGGCGCGGCCATCCAGCCGATGAGCGTGAGCGTGGTGAGCACGGCGAGGCCGACGCCGAGCGTCCCGACCGCGGCCAGCATGCCGGAGACGGGGAGCGGACGGCGGGTCTCCTCGTCGTCGCCACCGCCCATGCGGCCGAGCACGGCACGGGGAGCGGTCCTGAACTGATCGAGAAGGCCCGTCACGCTACCGCATCATCCCAGCCCCGCGGCCTTCCTCCACGTCGCCACGCCGAGGAGTACGCAATCCGGACGCATCGGCACGCGTACCGGCCGGGCCGGAAAACGACCGCGACCTTGCGCTCGCACCGCCGGGGCGGTGGGAGCGCAAGGTCGCGGACGACAGTCGGATGTACGCGCGATCAGCGGCTGGACATGATCTCGCGCATCAGGCGGGCGGTCTCGCTGGGCGTGCGGCCGACGCGGACGCCGACCTTCTCCAGGGCCTCCTTCTTGGCCTGGGCGGTGCCGGCGGAGCCGGACACGATCGCACCGGCGTGGCCCATGGTCTTGCCCTCGGGCGCGGTGAACCCGGCGACGTAGGCGACGACCGGCTTGGTCACGTGCTCGTCGATGTAGGCCGCCGCGCGCTCCTCGGCGTCGCCGCCGATCTCGCCGATCATCACGATCGCGTCGGTCTCCGGGTCCTCCTGGAACGCCTGGAGGGCGTCGATGTGCGTCGTGCCGATGACCGGGTCGCCGCCGATGCCGACGCAGGTGGAGAAGCCGATGTCACGCAGCTCGTACATGAGCTGGTAGGTCAGCGTGCCGGACTTCGACACCAGGCCGACGCGGCCCTTGGTGGTGATGTCGGCCGGGATGATCCCCGCGTTGGAGGCGCCAGGCGAGGCGATGCCGGGGCAGTTCGGGCCGATGATGCGGGTCTTGTTGCCCTTGGAGACGGCGTACGCCCAGAACTCGGTCGTGTCGTGGACCGGCACGCCCTCGGTGATGACCACGCACAGCGGGATCTCGGCGTCGATGGCCTCGCGGACGGCGGCCTTGGTGGCGGCCGGGGGCACGAAGACGACGGACACGTCGGCGCCCGTCTGCTCCATGGCCTCCTTGACCGTGCCGAAGACCGGCAGGCCCTCGTGCGTGATGCCGGCCTTGCGGGCGTTCACGCCGCCCACGACCTTGACGCCGGCGGCGAGCATGCGGCGGGTGTGCTTGGTGCCCTCACCGCCGGTCATGCCCTGAACGATGATCTTGCTGTTCTCGGTGAGCCAGATAGCCATTACGCACCTACCGCGGCGAGCTCGGCGGCGCGCTTGGCCGCTTCGTCCATGGTGTCGACCAGCTCGACCCGCGGCAGCGCGGCGTCGGCCAGGATCTGCCGCCCCAGGGCGGCGTTGTTGCCGTCCAGGCGGACGACCAGCGGGTGGGTCACTTCCTCGCCCCGGCCCTGCAGGAGCTGGAAGGCCGAGACGATGCCGTTGGCGACGGCGTCGCAGGCGGTGATGCCGCCGAAGACGTTCACGAAGACCGACTTCACCGACGGGTCGGACAGGATGATCTCCAGGCCGTTCGCCATGACCTCGGCCGAGGCGCCGCCGCCGATGTCGAGGAAGTTGGCCGGCTTGGGCCGGCCGGGGAACTCCTCGCCCGCGTACGCCACGACGTCGAGCGTGGACATGACCAGGCCCGCGCCGTTGCCGATGATGCCGACGTTGCCGTCGAGCTTGACGTAGTTGAGGTGCTTCTCCTTGGCCCGGGCCTCCAGCGGGTCCTCCGCGGCCTTGTCGACGTACGCGGCGTGCTCCGCCTGGCGGAAGTTCGCGTTGTCGTCGAGGGTGACCTTGCCGTCGAGCGCCTTCACCTGGCCGTCGGCCGACAGGATCATCGGGTTGACCTCGACGAGCGAGGCGTCCTCGTCGACGAAGACGGCCCAGAGCTTCTCGATCAGCTCGGCGGCGCCGTCCAGCGCCTGCTGCGGCAGGCCGCCCGCCACCGCGATCTCGCGGGCCCTGGCGCGGTCGACGCCCGTCAGCGGGCTGACCGGCACCTTCGCCACCTTCTCCGGCGCGGTGTGCGCGACCTCCTCGATGTCCATGCCGCCGGAGGCGGAGCAGATGGCGAGGAAGGTGCGGTTGGCACGGTCGAGAAGGAAGGAGAAGTAGTACTCCTCCGCGATCTGGCTGGCCTCCTCGATCAGGACCTTGTGGACCGTGTGGCCCTTGATGTCCATGCCGAGGATCTGCGTCGCCTTCGCCTGCGCGTCGGCGGCGTCGTCGGCCACCTTCACGCCGCCGGCCTTACCGCGCCCGCCGGTCTTGACCTGGGCCTTGACGACAACGCGTCCGGTGAGCTGCTCGGCAGCCGCCCGCGCCTCCTCCACGGTGTGCGCGACGATTCCGCGCGGCACCGCGATGCCGTACTCCGCGAAGAGCTCCTTCGCCTGATGTTCGAACAGGTCCACGAGGGTCCGTCCCTTTTGATGTCCGAGGCCGGGCGCCGTCGTCCCGCCCGGCGTTTCCGCGCATGAAGCCTAGTCCCCGTACGAGCGTGGGCGCGTCGTCGGGTCCCACTGGAGCCTTGCCAACAACCATGGAGTACGGCAAGGTTGGGCAAAATGCCTAAACGGTGGCTGGAACCGCCGAACGGACCCATTCCACGATCTCCTGCGTCGTGGATCCCGGCGTGAAAATCCTGGCGACGCCCATCTTCGCGAGTTCGGGGATGTCGGCCTCGGGGATGATGCCCCCGCCGAACACGACGATGTCCTCGGCGCCCTCCTCGCGCAGGACCTCGAAGAGCCGGGCGAACAGCGTCATGTGGGCGCCGGACAGGATGGACAGCCCGATCGCCGCCGCGTCCTCCTGGATCGCCGTACGGACGATCTGCTCCGGGGTCTGATGCAGCCCGGTGTAGATGACCTCCATACCCGCGTCGCGCAGCGCCCGCGCCACCACCTTGACCCCGCGGTCGTGCCCGTCGAGCCCCGGCTTCGCGACGACGACCCGAATCCTGCCTGCCATGAAGACCTCCCTACGGTGCCCGCTGCCCGAAGCGTAACCGCCGCCGGAGGCCCGGCCACGGAACGGCCCCGCGTCAGCCGCCGATCGAACCGGTCGCGCATGCGCGCGACGCGTCCCCCGGCTCTCGGCACGCCCGATCCATTCGGCGGCCGCACATCCGCGCTTTTCGCGGCCGAAACAATATTCAGCGCGCATATCGCGTCACTCTCTGAATACTCACAGGAAATGTTGATTTTCGTTACTTTCCTGTGATCATAAGCCGCAAGGATTCCCAAGCTGCCCTCCGGATCTTGAGGGCACTTACGGGAGGAATCACCCTTGAAGCGAGCATTCATGGCGCTGGCGTGCGCCGCGACGGCCGCGCTCGTGGCGCCCGCCGTCGCCGCCCCCGCGCAGGCTCAGACCTCGACACAGGCGCAGGCCCCCGCCGCCGACCCGGTGGCCGCGCTGCGCGGACAGTACGTCGCCGGGCACGGCGTGCGATACGTCTCCACGGGCACGCTGCGCATGGCCGGCATCACGGCCATCAAATTCACCTCGAACGGCGGCCTCGCCTTCGGCCGGTCCGGCATCGTCGCCTCCGACAGCAGGCAGACGCTGAAGTACAACGACTTGCTGAAGGAGGAGAACGAGGACCTGAAGGACGCGGAGAAGCCCCTCCGCGCGATCGTCATCGGCAAGACGGGCTACCTCTCGGGCGGGATCTACACGAGCCTGCTGCCCGAGGGCAAGACCTGGCTGCGTCTCCCCGCCCAGCGGCCGGGCTCCTCGTCGAGCCTGGGCGAGCTCGTGAACCCCGCCGACTGGCGCAGCCTCAAGACGGTCCTCGCGACCACCAAGGCCAAGGGTCCGGGCGGCAGCGTCAACGGCGCGAAGACCACGCTCTACCGCGGCACCATCCCGCTGACGCAGCTCATCAAGGTCAGCCCGGGCATCAAGAACAGCTTCGCCAGCCTGGGGTCCAACCCCGCCAAGACCGTGGTGTCGTGGAAGCTGTGGATCGGCGCCGACCAGCTCGTCCGCCGCGCCTCGGCCACCGCCGACCTGAAGCTGAAGGTCCAGGGCGACACCGTCACCCTCACCCTCAGCGACGACACCACGTTCGCCGGCTGGGGCAGGAAGGTCACGGTCAAGGCGCCGCCGAAGAGCAAGGTCGCCAACCTGGCCGACCTCGACGGCAACGTGCCGGACACGCAGGGCACGGTCATCCTGCCCAACTGAGCCGGACGGCCGGTCAGGTGCTGGTGAACACCGCGCGGCCGAGCCCCACGCGCGGCGTAGACACAGCGGCGGCAGGCCCCCGGGTGATCTCCACCCGGGGGCCTGCCGCCCCGTTCGTTCCGGCCGCGCGCGCCGCTTCGGATGCCTGCGGCGGCCGCCGTTTCGGGCGCACCGAAATCGGCATCCTTCCAAGTCGGGCGACTTCCACGGACGTGGCCTACCTGACGCACCCGGTGCACCCCGCCGCGGCCACCCCCACCTACGGCGAGACGAAGCTCATGACCGCGACTAACTGCGGGCGGGTGTGGGCGATCCGGCCCCTCGTGACAGCGGGAGGACGGGGATGCGGAGGGTGATCGTGCCCGCGGTGGGGAAGCGGAACGTGACGTCGACGGGAGTGGCACCGAGTGGGCGGTGGATGTCGACGAGCTCCAGGTGCGGGCGGTCGTGGCCTTGCTGGAGGGAGACGGCCCCGTGAGCGGGGATCGTCACGTTCACGGCCTGCTGGAGGGATGACGGCCCTTGCCGGTAAACGACCCGCTCGGCGTGGACGGTGCTGACGCCGTCGAGCGTCTGCGGTCTGTCGCTGTTGTTGACCAGAGTCAGGTACAGCCCCAGGTCGTCGCCGGCCTTCTGCTCGTCCATGGGCGGGGCGAGGATGTGGACGTGCAGCAGCCGCACCGGGCCGACCTGACCGTCGACCAGGCCGCCCCTGCTCCAGGTGGCGTGGGGCCTGGCCCGCTGCCGCGGGGAGTCGCACGCCTGGAGCGCCAACGCCAGGCAGGTCGCGAGCAGGATGCACAGCGCCGCTACTCGCCGGTGATCCGTACGACGACGGTGAGATGACGTGTTCATACGGCGCTCCCTGGTCAGGCAGCTGAGAATGCGGCGCTGCGGTCGGTCCTTCCGGCAGGCGGTCCGATGATGTGAACATGAGCCGGCTGGAACCGCCGGCTGCGTCGCCGACGGTGATCCCGCCGAGTTCGCCGCTGATCGCCCCCCGCTTCGCGGGTCTTGCCCGGGCTCGGAGAAAGCCTCCACGCGCTCGCAGAATGCCCCGTCACGATCACACGGCGACGTCGTCGCGTTCATACGTGGCCATGGCGCATACACGCCAGGCCTCCCCGCGCGCGAGTGAGACCACCCCGCGCGCGTGTGGCATCGCTCCACGCCAGTATGCGACCGGTTCCGCGGCGGTCGCAAGACGACGGAAACGCCCGTGACCTGGGCTCTTACCTGCTCTCCAACGCTCGGGCAACGGCATGGCCGCGTTTCCCCGCCACCCAGTACCCGAGGAGCATGGGTACCCGGGGTGCGGGACTCAGAGCTTGTCGATCAGAGCTTGTGGATCAGAGCTTGTCGATAGGGGCGTAGGCGAGCAGCAGGGTCTTCTCGCCCTCGCTGCCGAAGTCGATCTTCACCCGCGTCTTCTCGGCCTGACCGTCCACCGCCACCACGGTGCCGAGCCCGAACGTGTCGTGGGTGACCCGGTCGCCGGGCGACAGGTTCGGGATCTGCCGGCCGCCGGTCTTCTGCGCGGGAGCCGTACGGGCGGCCGGGCGGGAGGTCGCGGCGGACCAGGCGGTCTTGCCCGGGTCGCCGCGCCACTCGACCAGGTCGCCCGGCACCTCCGACAGGAAACGCGAGGCGGGGTTGAACGACGGCGCGCCCCACGCCGAGCGGACCGCCGACCTGGACAGGTAGAGCCGTTCCTTGGCCCGGGTGATGCCGACGTACGCCAGCCTGCGCTCCTCCTCCAGCTCCTTCGGATCGCTCAGGGAGCGCATGTGCGGGAAGACGCCGTCCTCCATGCCCGTGAGGAACACCACGGGGAACTCCAGGCCCTTGGCGGTGTGCAGGGTCATCAGCGTGACCACCCCGCCGTGGTCGTCCCCCTCCGGGATCTGGTCGGCGTCGGCGACCAGCGAGACCTGCTCGAGGAAGTCGACGAGCGTGCCCTCCGGGTTCGCCTCCTCGAACTCGGCGGCCACCGAGATGAGCTCGTTGAGGTTCTCCAGCCGGCTCTCGTCCTGCGGGTCGCCCGAGGTCTCCAGCTCCGTCCGGTAGCCGGTGGCGCTCAGCACCTCCTCCGCCAGGTCGGACAGCGGAAGCTCCTTGGCGCGCAGCTCGTCGAGCAACGTGACGAAGTCGCGGATCGCGTTCAGCGAGCGGGTGGCCACGCCCGGCGCCTCGTCGGCCCGGCGCAGCGCCTCCCAGAAGGCGATGCGCTCCCGGTTGGCGAACGCCTCGATCATCGCCTCGGCGCGGTCGCCGATGCCGCGCTTGGGCACGTTGAGGATGCGCCGCAGCGACACGGTGTCGTTCGGGTTGGCCAGGACCCGCAGGTAGGCGAGCAGGTCCTTGACCTCCTTGCGCTCGTAGAACCGCACCCCGCCCACGACCTTGTACGGCAGGCCCGTGCGGATGAAGATCTCCTCGAACACGCGGGAGGCGGCGTTCGTGCGGTAGAAGACCGCCACGTCGCCGGGGGTGACGCCGTGGTCGTCGCTGAGCCGGTCGACCTCCTGCGCGACGAACATGGCCTCGTCGTGCTCGTTGTCGGCCGCATACCCGATGATCTTGGCGCCCGCGCCCTGGTCGGACCACAGGTTCTTCGGCTTGCGGCCCTCGTTGCGAGAGATGACCGAGTTGGCGGCGTTCAGGATCGTCTGCGTGGAGCGGTAGTTCTGCTCCAGCAGGATCGTCCGCGCGTCCGGATAGTCGCGCTCGAACTCAAGGATGTTGCGGATCGTCGCGCCGCGGAAGGCGTAGATCGACTGGTCGGCGTCGCCGACGACCACCAGCTCGGAGGGCTCGACGCCCTCCCGCACCACGTCGCCGTCGGCGGTGCGCACCTCGGGCCGCCCGACCAGCTCACGGATCAGCATGTACTGCGCGTGGTTGGTGTCCTGGTACTCGTCGACCATCACGTGCCGGAACCGCCGCCGGTAGTGCTCGGCCACATCGGGGAAGAGCTGGAACAGCGTGACCGTCAGCATGATCAGGTCGTCGAAGTCCATCGCGCCGGCCTCGGTGAGCCGCCGCTGGTAGGTGCGGTACGCCTCGGCGAGCGTCCGCTCCAGATGGGTCGAGGCCCGGTCGGCCGCCGTCTCGTAGTCGATCAGCTCGTTCTTGAAGTTGCTGACCTGGGCCGAGAAGGACCGCGGCGGGTAACGCTTGGGGTCGAGGTCGAGCTCACGGCACACCATCGCCATGAGCCGCTGGGAGTCGGCCTGGTCGTAGATCGAGAAACTGGAGGAGAAACCCAGCCGCTTCGCCTCGCGCCGCAGGATCCGCACGCAGGCGCTGTGGAACGTCATGACCCACATGGCCCTGGACCGCGGCCCGATGAGCCTGTCGACCCGCTCCTTCATCTCCCGGGCGGCCTTGTTGGTGAAGGTGATCGCGAGGATCTCCCCCGGCTGGACGTCACGCTCCGCCAGCAGGTAGGCGATGCGATGCGTCAGCACCCTGGTCTTCCCGGAGCCGGCCCCGGCGACGATCAGCAGCGGACTGCCCTGGTGGATGACGGCGTCCCGCTGTTGCGGGTTGAGGCCGTCGAGCAACGGATGAGTGGCGGCTCGGGTGGACACTCTCCTTAGGTTATGGCCGCGCGCCGACATTCGGAGCCCACTCGCCCGGCAAGTCACGTTTAAGGTGATGTGCCGGACCATGAGGAGGGGCTGCTCGTGCTGGACGAGGCGGAATTCAACAAGGTGCTGGTGGTCGTCGCACACCCCGACGACATCGACTTCGGCGCGGCGGGGACGGTCGCCCGGCTGACCGAGGCGGGGGCCGAGGTGGCGTACTGCCTGGTCACGGATGGCGACGCGGGCGGGTTCGACCGTGCGGTGGACAACGGGGGCATGGCGGCGCTGCGCCGGACCGAGCAGACGGCCGCGGCCAAGTGCGTGGGCGTGAGCGACCTGCGCTTCCTCGGCTATCGGGACGGCGCGGTCGAGCAGACGCTCGGCCTGCGGCGGGACATCGCCCGGGTGATCCGCCAGGTGCGGCCGGACCTGGTCATCACCTCGACCCCCGAGCGCAACTACGTGCGGATCAGTCCGAGCCACCCCGACCACCGGGCGGTCGGCGGCGCCACCCTCGACGCCGTCTACCCCGACGCCCGCAACCCCTACGCCTTCCCCGAACTGCTCGCCGACGAGGGCCTGGAGGCCTGGACCGTCCACGAGGTGTGGCTCACGGGCGGGATGACCGTCAACCACTACGTCGACGTCACCTCTACCATCGATCGCAAGATCGCCGCGCTGCGCGCGCACGAGAGCCAGACCGCGCACGTCCCCGACCTGGACGGCATGGTCAAGGGCTGGCTCTCCGGTCACGCCGCCGCCGCGGGCCTCCCCGAGGGCTCGTACGCGGAGGCGTTCCAGCGGGTTGTCACCGCCTGAGCCGGGCGGGCCGGGTCCTCCACCTCCGGGTGGAGATCGCCTGATCTCCACCCCGGTTCTCCACCCTCGCGCCGATCCGGGGCACGCCCGGTCTTCCTACCGTCGTGCCCATGGAAACCGCGCAGATCCTCGCCCTCGCCCTCGCCGTCGTCGCCTTCGTGATCTACCGGCAGATGACGCCGAGGCCCGTCGCCAGGCCCGTGGGGCTGATCATCGCCGCCGTGATGGTCCTGGCCGGTCTCGGCGGCGGCGGGCTCGTCGACCCCCGTCACACGACGCTGAGCCTCGCCGTGCTCGTCGCGGAGCTCCTCGTGGCCGCCGGCCTCGGTGTGCTGCGGGCCATGACGACGCGCGTGTGGCGCGACCAGCACGGCGTGGCGTGGTCGCAGGGCGGCGTCGCGACCCTGATCGCCTGGGTGGGCTCCGTCGCCGTCCGGGTCGCGATGGCCGCCCTGACCTCCCTCCTCGGCCTCGCCTCGGCGCAGACCTCCGTGCTCCTGTTCGTCGGGGTGACCCTCGGTGTCCAGTTCCTCGTCGTCGCCCGGCGGGCGAGCGCCCTGCCCACCGTCCCCGTATCGGGTGTCCGGACGGCCCGCTAGCGCGGCGGGAGGGGCGCTAACGTCGGGGCGTGCCCAGTCGTGACGGACATGCCGAGGCCGGCCCGGAATTCCGCCGCAGGAACGCGATCGCCGGCGCGTGCCTGCGGCTTGCCATGATCGCCCTGCTGGTCGGCGGGCAGGCGACCAGCCCGCCGGGGTTCGGCCTGACCGGCGACCGGCTCGCCGTCACCGCGCTGACCGCCGCGATCGCCGTCACACTGACGCTCATGGTCGTCATCCGCCTGCGGCCTGTCCTGCCGGGACTCCGGAACGACGGGCCGGCGGAGGCCGTCCTCATCGGGCTCACCCTCGTGGCGACCATCGCACTCGACATGGTCGCGGACAGCGGCCCGGCCGTCGCCGTGCTCATGTTCAGCGTCGGGGCCGCGGCCGTACGGCACCCGCTCAGCCGGTCGCTGCCGCTCCTGCTGCTGGCGCTCGCGGGCCTGGGATCGAGCGTCGCGGGCCTGCTGCCGCCGCCGATCACCCCGGAAGCGCAGCAGCGCGACCTCAGCCTGTGCGTCTCGATCTGCGTGGTCTTCGCGGTCGCCTACGCCATCAGGCAGCGCAGGGCCGCCACCGCCGCCCAGGCGGGCGAGGCCGTGCTGGCCGAGCGCGCCCGGATCGCCAGGGAGATCCACGACATCCTCGCGCACTCCCTGTCGGCGCAGATCGTGCACCTCGAAGGCGCCCGGCTGCTGCTGCGCGCCGACCGGTCGCAGGAGGCCCTTGACCGGGTCGAACGCGCCCGCGAGCTGGCCAAGCAGGGCCTCGAAGAAGCGCGCAGAGCCGTGGCCGCGCTCCGCGACGACGCCCAGCCGCTGCCCGCCGCGCTGGACGCGCTCGCCGAGGAGTTCCGCGACGCGACCGGCGAGGAGTGCGCCGTCGTCGTCTCCGGGATCGAACGCCGGCTGCCGCCCGAGACCGAGCTGGCGATGATCCGCACCGCCCAGGAGGCCGTCACCAACGTGCGGCGGCACGCCCCGGGCTCCCCCGCCACCGTACGGCTGAACTTCGGCGACCGGGAGTGCGAGCTGGAGGTCGTCAACCCCCCGAGTGACGGGCCCGGGACGCCGGGGGGAGGATACGGTCTCGTGGGCATGCGCGAACGCGCCGAACTCCTGGGCGGCACCCTGGAGGCCGGCGAGACCGAGGACGGTTTCCGGGTCCGGCTGCGGGTGCCGGCATGACCGCCCGCGTGCTCGTGGTCGACGACCAGGCCGTGGTGCGCGACGGGCTCGTCCTGCTGCTCGGCCTGCTGCCGGACATCGAGGTGGTGGGGTCGGCGTCCGACGGCGAGGCCGCGCTCCGCCTGGTCGCGGACGAACGGCCCGACGTGGTGCTCATGGACCTGCGCATGCCCCGGATGGACGGGGTCGAGGCCACCCGCAGGATCCGCGCCGGGTTCCCGGACACCCAGGTCGTCGTGCTCACGACGTACACCGACGACGAGTCGGTCTTCGCCGCGCTGCGTGCAGGGGCACGCGGCTTCCTCACCAAGAGCGCCGACGCCGAGGAGATCGCCCGCGCCGTGACCACGGTGATGAACGGCGACGCGCAGCTCGACCCCGGCGTGCAGCGCCGCCTTCTGAACACCGTCACCGGCACGGGCGGCGACACCGGCACCGCGCGGCCCGGTGAGACGCCCGGCCCGGCCGCCGCGCCGGCTCACCGGTCGCGGTTCTCGCCGCGCCACGCCCGCGAGGCGCCCCGAGCGGGCCGCATGCCGGGAGCGGGGACGCCCCCTGATGCCGGGGCGGCGCGAGGCGCCGGGCCGTCGTCCGGCGCCGGCACGCCGCCCGACGGGCTGACGCCGCGCGAGGCGGAGGTCCTGCGGCTCATCGCGCGCGGCCTGTCGAACGCCGAGATCGCCGCCGCGCTGTTCATCAGCGAGGCGACGGTCAAGACGCACATCAACAACCTCTTCGCGAAGGTCCGGGTGCGCGACCGCGCCCAGGCGGTCGCGTACGCCTACCGGACCGGCCTGGCCGACCCCCGCGAGGGCTGATCCAGGCGGCGGGCCGCCCGGGCGGCGGCGTAGCCGAGAGAGTTCGTCGCCAGGTGGAGCAGCGCGGGCGCGAGCAGCCCGGCACGGTGACGCAGCCCGTGGAACACGAGCCCCGCGACCGCGGTGGACGCCACCGTCCCCGCCACCAGCCGTCCCGTCTCCAGCCGCGCCGTCTTCATGGGGCCGGCCGCCTCGTCCGGGGCCTCCCCCGCGGTCAGCCGGCCGAGGGCGGGGTTGGCCCTGGCCATGTCCATGGCGGGCAGCACGTGCCACAGTCCGAACAGCGCGGCCGAGACGGCGACGGCCGTACGCGGCGGGAGCGAGCGGCCGAGCAGGGCGGGCAGCGCGCCGCGGAAACCCACCTCCTCCAGCAGCACGGTCCCGAAGGGCACCTGGACCAGGGCCTCCTCCAGCACCCGGCGGCGCGACAGCGCCAGCGCGCGCTCGTCGTGGAACAGCGCGCGGGTGCGGGGGTGGGCGACGCCCGCCGCGTAGACGGCGGCGACGCCGGCGGCGAGCGCTCCCCCGGTCGCGGCACCGGCGCGGGCGCGGCGGAAGCCCAGCTCCCGCCAGGTGATCCCCTCCCCGCGGGCGATCAGCAGCAGCGTGCCGGTCGCGACCGCCGAGGTCAGCGGCGCCCACCGCCGGGCGACCCGGTTGTTGAGCACGTTCGCGGCCATGAGCACGCCGAGTGCGCCGAGAGCGCCGCCCAGCGCACCCGCCCGCCTCGTCCGGTTCGTCGTCACGTCCGTCATGCTCCCATCGCCGCCGGGGCGTAGGGGGCTTCCGGCGACCGCCGCCTCAGCAGGCCCCTGCCCCCTCGGTGTAGCCGTGGGCGAAGTACTGCTGGCGCTGCTGGGGCGTGCCGTGGGCGTCCGGCGCCCACCAGATGTCGGTGGGATCACCCGCCGCCTGGAGGTTGGTGAGCAGCTCCTCCTCGTCGCCCTGCTCCGCGTTCAGCACTCCCACCCGGATCAGGCCGCTCAGCGCGGCGCCCGCGTAGCAGTCGGCCTGGAGCTCCCGCTGCACGTTGAAGCTGAAGTCCTCGACGAGCTGGGCCTGCACGGCGTGCCCCAGTTCGTGCGGGATCACGACGTAGACCGCCCCGTCGCCCATCTGGTCGTACATCGCCTTGAGCCAGGTCGCGTCGTAGGCGATGAAATGGCCGTACGGGCAGTAGAAGGCGTTCTCCGGCACGGCCGGCTGCCCGCCGCAGTCGGGCCCGTTGGTCCCCTGATAGGCCACGAAGCGGGTGATCGGGCGGTAGGCCCCGCCGCTCTCCTGGAAGCGTTGCGACCAGAACCACTCGGTGAGGCACCGGGCCAGCTTGACGTCGCCGGGGAAGTCGTCGCCGGTGCCCTCGCACGGCGTCCCCCGGGACGCCGCGTCCCCCGGCTGGGCGCGGTCGGGCGGGGAGCCGGTGAGCGTGCCGCAGGAGGCGACGAGGACCGCCAGGAGCAGGAGCACGGCCAGTGTTCGGCGGGTCATTTCCATGTGAATACCCATTTAGGCGGCGAAGATTTGCGCCGCCGCCGAACGCGGGAGTTTTACATGCCCCAGGTGTGGACGGGCTCGTTGGTGTGCATGTGCTGCAGGTAGCGGAGCGTCATACGGCGCAGCGCCTCGTGGTCCCCGCCGAACGCGCGGGCCGTCCTGACCTGCCAGTCCGCCCCCGTACGGCCGGTCACGCAGCGCCGCTCGATGATGCCGAGCAGCCGGTCGCGCTGGACCGGGTCGACCTCCCACAGGTCGAGTCCGTGGTAGGCCATGGGCAGCAGCCTGCGCAGGATCAGCTCGGCGGCGGGCACCTCCCCCAGGCCCGGCCAGTAGAGGCGGGCGTCGAGGCCGTGCCGCGCGGCGTTGCGGAGGTTGTCCTCGGCGGCGGCGAAGGACATGCGCGTCCACACGGGCCGCTCGGCCGCCGGGAGCACGCCCATGAGCCCGTAGTAGAACGCGGCGTTGGCGGCGATGTCGGCCACCGTCGGCCCGGCGGGCAGCACGCGGTTCTCCACCCGCAGGTGGGGGACCCCGTCGGAGACGTCGTAGACGGGCCGGTTCCAGCGGTAGACGGTGCCGTTGTGCAGGCGCAGCTCGTGCAGCTCGGGCACCCCGCCCTCGTCGAGCACCCGCCTCGGGTCCTCCTCGTCGCACAGGGGCAGCAGCGAGGGGAAGTAGCGGACGTTCTCCTCGAACAGGTCGAAGACCGACGTGATCCACCGCTCCCCGAACCAGACGCGCGGCCGCACGCCCTGGGCCTTCAGCTCCTCGGGCCGGGTGTCGGTGGCCTGCTCGAACAGGCTGATCCTGGTCTCGCGCCACAGCTCCTTGCCGAACAGGAACGGCGAGTTGGCCGCGACCGCGACCTGCGGACCGGCGATGACCTGGGCCGCGTTCCAGTGGTCGGCGAACGTCTCGGGGCTGACCTGCAGGTGGAGCTGCACGCTCGTGCACGCCGCCTCAGGGGTGATGCTGTCGGCGTAGGTGTCGAGCCGCTCCACCCCCTCGATCATGAGGTGCAGATCCTCGCCGCGGGCGGCGAAGATCTGCTCGTTCAGCAGCTTGTAGCGGGGGTTGGCCGACAGCGTCCCCTCGCTGACGTCGCTCTCGCGCAGCGTCGGCAGGATGCCGACCAGCATGAGCTGTCCGCCGACGCGCGCCGCCCGCTCCTGCGCCCGGTTGAGGCGCAGCCGTACGGACTCCTCCAGCAGGCGGCTGCCCTCGCCGGACAGCACCTGCGGCGGAATGTTGATCTCGACGTTGAACTGGCCCAGCTCCGTCGCCCAGTCGGGCTCCGCGATGGCGGCCAGGACCTCGGCGTTCTTCATCGCCGGCTCGCCCCGGGAGTCGACCAGGTTCAGCTCGATCTCCAGGCCCATCTGGGGCCGGTCGAACCCGAACCGCGACTCCCGCAGCATCTCGGCCAGGACGTCCAGCGACAGCTTCACCTTGTCCCGGTAACGACGGCGGTCCTCCCGGCTGAAGGAGACGGAGGGTACGTCACGGCCCATTCACTGAGCGTCGCACGCCAAGGGGCGATCGCACCAGACGGGTCCGCACAGATGGGTTCAGACCAGACGTCTGGCGGTGGCCCAGCGCGACAGCTCGTGGCGGTTGGACAGCTGCAGTTTGCGCAGCACGCTCGACACGTGCGTCTCGACGGTCTTCACCGAGATGAACAGCTCCTTGGCGATCTCCTTGTAGGCGTAACCCCGGGCGATCAGCCGCAGCACCTCGCGCTCCCGCTGGGTGAGCGAGTCGAGCTCCGGGTCGATGGGCGGGGCCTCCGTCGAGGCGAACGCGTCGAGGACGAACCCGGCCAGCCGCGGTGAGAACACCGCGTCGCCCTCGGACACCCGGATGATCGCGTCGGTCAGCTCCGCGCCGCTGATCGTCTTGGTCACGTAGCCCCGGGCGCCGCCCCGGATGACCCCGATCACGTCCTCGGCCGCGTCCGACACCGACAGCGCGAGGAAGCGCACCTGGGAGCCGGAGCCGAGCACGCGCCGCAGCACCTCCTGGCCGCCGCCGCCCGGCATGTGCACGTCGAGCAGCACCACGTCGGGCTGCAGCTCGCCGATCGCCGTCACCGCCGACTCCACGTCCTCGGCCTCGCCGATCACCTGGATCGACGGTCCCAGCTCGGCCCGTACGCCGGACCGGAACAGCCGGTGGTCGTCGACGATCAGCACGCGTACGGTCTTCATTGCTCCCTCTTCATGGTCAGCATGACCTCGGTTCCGTCGCCCGGCTCGGTCCTGACCCGGGCGCTTCCCCCGTTGCGCTCCATCCTGCCGATGATCGACTGGCGGATGCCCATCCGGTCACCGGGGACGTCGTCGAGCACGAAGCCCTTGCCCCGGTCCCGGACGAACACCGTCACCTCGTCGGGCTCGACCTCGGCGTAGACGGAGACGACCGGAGCCCCACTGTATTTGCACGCGTTGACCATCGCCTGCCGGGCGGCGTGCAGCAGGGCCACCAGGCCCTCGTTCAGCTCGCAGTCGCCCACGCAGACCACCTCGATCTGCACGCCGTGGGCGTCCTCCTCCTCGGCCGCGACCCGCCGTACGGCGGCGGCGAGGCTGGCGTCGGCGTCCTGCTTGGGCTGGTAGAGCCAGTTGCGCAGCTCACGCTCCTGCGACCGGGCGAGCCGGGCGACCTCCCGCGCGTCGTGGGCGTTGCGCTGGATGAGGGTCAGCGTGTGCAGCACCGAGTCGTGGACGTGCGCGGCCACCTCGGCCCGCTCCTCCTGCCTGATGCGCTCGGTGCGCTCCCGCTGGAGCTCCTTCACGAGCGAGGCCAGCCAGGGCGCGGCGATCATCAGCATGCCGCCGACGACGACCGCGGTGAACACGAGCCCGGTCCCGGCCTTGGCCAGCTCGCCGCTGGCGGCCAGGAAGCCGATCGCGCCCACGACGACGAGCAGCGCCCCGATGCCGGTGCGCACCCAGGTCGTGCTGACCTGCTTGACCGCGCCCGACATCCACCGCTGCCGCCGTCCCGGGTCGGCCTGCTGCCACAGGATCAGCGCGCCGATACCGCCGACCGCGATCGGCCACGTGCCGAACCCGCCGCTGGAGGCGCCCGTCATCCAGGCGAAGCCCGCGAGCGCCAGCCACAGCACGCCGTACGCGGCGAGCTGGCCCCACTCGCGGGCCGGCTCGCGGCCCTTCACCTCCTCCTTGGGGGTGAACATCCACAGCGCGGCGTACGCCACGACGCCCAGCCCGTCGACGACGGTGAGCAGCACGAACGCGAGGCGCAGCACGACGGGGTCGAGCCGCAGCTGGGCGGCGGCACCCTGCGCGACGCCCGCGACCACCCGGCCCGAGACGGGCCGGACCATCCGGGGGTACGCCGCGGGGGCGTTAGTCATCTCAGACATCTCGGAAGCATCGTCACACGTCACCGAGCATGAGCGCATCAGGGCATGCCCTGACGCCGCCCCTGAGGGGTCGGGGACGAGTCAGGGGTTCCCCCGATGGCAGGGGTATGGCAGGCAAGGCCAGGATGGGACCATGACCGAGGCACCACCGACCCCTGCTCCCGACTCCGCCGGCACGCCCGAGCCCGAGAAGGTGCTGAGCCGCTCCAGGGACGGGCGCATGATCACGGGCGTCTGCGCGGGCCTCGGCAGGTTCACGGGCATGGACCCCGTGCTCTTCCGCGTCGGATTCGCCGTGCTTGTCCTCGCTTCCGGCATCGGCGTCATGCTGTACATCGCGGCGTTCCTGCTGATGCGCCAGCCGGACGGCGGCCCAGGCCACCTGGAGCAGTGGACCCGGCGGACGTTCGACGCCGAGACCGTGCTCGCGCTGCTGGCCGCGGTCTTCGCGTTCGGCCTGATCATCAACGTCGCCTCCGGAGGGATCAACCGCGGCACGATCGTGGTCGGCACGCTGCTGGCCATCGTGCTGATGGCCGCCCACGCGCGCGGCGTCGACCTGCTGACGATGGCCAAGTCGATGCCCGAGCGGGCGACCGGACGGCGCGGCATGACCCGGGCGACGCCGAACTTCGCGCCGTTCTCGCCCTTCACCCCGCCGCCCGCGGGGGAGCCGTACGGAGCGGCCGGCGCCCCCGGGGCGCAAGCGCCGATGACGGAGACTCCGCTGCGGGAGACCCCGGCGCCGCAGGCACAGACACCGCAGGGGGCCACACCGCAGGCGCCCGGGGCGGACACCGCGGCCCCCGGCCCGGCCGCGGACAGGGCCACGGACAGGGCCACGGACGACACCGCGATCCAGGACACGATGGTCCAGGCCGCGGCCGTGGACGACACCGCGATCCACGACACGATCACCCAGGACCCGGTGGCGGCACCCCCGAAGGCCGTGGACGACACGCTCGTCCAGGAGGCCGTCGCGGGGGACGCGGCCGCACCGGCGGGGCGGGCCGACGGCGACCCGCCGACCCGGCCCTTCGAATCCGTCGCCCGGCTGGCCGCGGAGCCCGCCCCCGGCACGTCGTACCCCCCGGACCCGAGCGCCGCAGGCCCGAGCGTCCCCGGCCCGAACAGCATGGGACCGGACGTCCACGGGGCGCCGGCCGGCTGGGCTCCCGGAGGGCCGGGGCCCTCCGTCCCCGCGCCTCCTGCCGGCGACGGCTACCGGCGGCTGTCCGACCTGGCCCGCGAGGCACGGGCGGGCGCGTACGGTGACACCGGCGCCCGGGACCACCGGCACGGCATGCGGGGACACGGAGCCGGAGGGCACGGCTACGGAGCCGGAGAGCCCTTCGCCCCCCACGGCCCCTTCACGCGGCGGGAGCCGTACCAGCCCTACGGGTCGCCCTACCCCCCGCCGAGCCCCTACGCCCCGCCCACGCCGCCGCCCCCGCGGCCGGCGAGGCCCAAGCGTCCCAGGTCGTTCGTCGGCGGCCTCACCATCTGCCTCGCCCTGATCGTTGGAGGGATCATGGTCACCATGCAGCGGACCGGCTCCGGCTCGGTCGGCCTGCCGGTCGTCGGCGGGGCGGTCCTCGTCACGATCGGGGCGGGCCTGCTGGTCGCGGCCTGGTTCGGCCGGGGCGCGGCGCTGATCGCCGCGGGGACGATCGTGGCCCTCGTGCTGGTGGGAAGCTCGACGGTGAACGGCATCCCCCGCAAGGTCGGCAGCTTCGTCTGGCACCCCGTCGGCTCCGTCCAGTCGCCCGGCGCCTACGAACTGGGCATCGGCGAGGGCAAGCTCGACCTGAGCGACGTGACGCTCACGCCGGGCGGCCGGGTCAGGTTCGACGCCTCGGTGTCGATGGGACAGCTCACGGTGATCGTCCCGACGACCGCCCGCGTGGAGGTGCACGGCTCCGTCAAGCTGGGCGAGGTGAAGATCGACCACAAGGTCGAGGACGGCAGCGACGTGCAGTTCGACCGCGTCCTCGAGCCGGAGACGCCGGTCGAGGGCGACGTGCCGACGATCGAGCTGCACGTCAAGGCCGGGCTCGGCGACGTGGAGGTGCGCCGTGCGGCCTGAGTCGCAGCCCGAGCGCCCGCGCCGGGTGCACCGTACGAACTGGATGTGCCTGCTGTGCGGCCTGCTGTTCATCGGTATGGGCATCCGCTACCTGACCGGGCCCGATCCCGACGCGGTCATCATGGCGCCCGTCCTCGTCGGGGGGCTGGGCTTCGCGGCCTTCGTCGCCATCCTCGCCAAGGCCATCCGCCGCTGAAGCCTCCAGGCGCCTTCGGGTCTCACGGGTACGCCGGGCCGGTCACGTTAGACTGAACCGATGTCCTCGTTGCTGGCCCTGGAATTCGTGAGCACCGTCCGCGCGGACCGGTCCGGCCCGGTGGATGCGCTGGAGGACGTCGGCGGCCTTACCGCCTGGGCCGGAAACCACGCGCCCGAGCTCGGCATCGACCCCGCCACGTTCGTCGCCACTCCCGAGATGCGCGACGAGGTCGTGGCGCTGCGACAGGCGATCCGCGCGCTGTTCGCCCGGGCCGTGTCCCCCGGGCCGGTGAGCGGCGCGGACGCGGCCCGGCTGCCGGCCTTCGAGCCCTCCCTCGATCTCGTGAACGCCACCGCGGCGGCGGTGCCCGTCGCCCCCCGGCTCGAATGGCCGCCGGACGAGGCGCCCCGCGCCCGGACCCTGCCCGCGCGGGCCGCCGACGACTCCGCCCGCCTGCGGGCGGCCCTCGCCGCCGCCGCCATCGACCTGCTGGCCGGACCGCGCCGTGAGCAACTCCGCGCCTGCCCGGCGCCCCGGTGTGTGCTGTATTTCGTCAGGGAGCACCCGCGCCAGGAGTGGTGCTCGGTGGCCTGCGGAAACCGCGCCCGCGCGGCCCGTCACTACCGCCAGCACAAGAACGCCTGAGCCCCTCCGCATCCACTCTTTCCGATCCGACCGCTGACAGAGGCATACTCAGTATGCATACTGAGTATTCATGTCGGTACGACACGGCCTGCTCGCCCTGCTGAGCCGGGGCCCGCGCTACGGCTATCAGCTCAGGGCCGAGTTCGAGGCGTCCACGGCGACGACCTGGCCACTGAACATCGGGCAGGTCTACACGACGCTGTCCCGCCTCGAACGCGACGGCCTGGTGTCCCGCGACGACCAGGGCGACCAGGACGAGCAGGGCCGGGTCCGCTACGCCATCACCCCAGAAGGCCGCGACGAGCTCGACCGGTGGTTCGCCAAACCCGTCTCCCGTGCCGACCGGCCCCGCGACGAGCTCGTCATCAAGCTCGCGATGGCCGTCACCACGCCCGGCGTGGACGTGGCCGCGGTCATCCGCGCCCAGCGGTCCGCGACGATGCGGGGCCTGCAGGAGCTCACCCGTGCCCTGCGGAGCCTCGACACGTCGGCCGAGGCCGCACAGCGCCTGGTCATCGACTCGATGATCTTCCATGCCGAGGCGGAGCAGCGCTGGCTCGACCACTGCGAGGCCGTCCTCGCCCGTCCCTCCGAGGAGAACCCGTGACCGAAACCCGATCTCCGGACCGGTTACCCGCGCCGGACGGCGAGCCGGTCGTCCGCATGACCGGCGTCGTACGCGTCCACGGCGAGGGGACGGGGGCCGTCCACGCACTGCGGGGCGTCAGCCTGGACGCCGCCGCCGGAGAGCTGGTCGCGGTCATGGGCCCGTCCGGGTCCGGCAAGTCCACCCTGCTCAACCTCGCAGGCGGGCTGGACCGCCCGACGGAGGGGTCGGTGACGCTCGAAGGCCGCGAGCTGCGTGATCTGTCACCGAAGCAACTGGCGGAGCTGCGCCGCAGGAGCGCCGGTTATGTCTTCCAGGACCTCAACCTCATCCCGTCGCTGACCGTCGCGGAGAACGTCGCGCTGCCGCGCGAGCTGGACGGGGTCCGTACGGCGAAGGCCAGGCGTGAGGCCATGGCGGCGCTGGAGGAGGTCGGGCTCGCCGACCTGGGCGACCGGTTCCCCGACGACCTGTCGGGCGGCCAGCGCCAGCGGGCCGCCATCGCCCGCGCGCTGGCCGGGGAGCGGCGGCTGCTCCTGGCGGACGAGCCCACCGGCGCTCTCGACACCCGGGCGGGCGACGAGATCATCCAGGTGCTCCGGCAGCGGGCCGACGCCGGTGCCGCCGTGCTGCTGGTCACGCACGAGCCGCGCTACGCCGCCTGGGCCGACCGCGTCGTCTTCCTCAAGGACGGGCAGATCGTCGACTCGGCGGCCGCCGGGATGGAGGCCGCCCGATGAGCGGGCTGAGCGCGGCATTACGGATCTCCCGCCGCAACGCCCGGCGGTCGAAGTGGCGCAGCGCGTTGATCCTCGCGATGATCGGGCTTCCTGTCGCCCTCGTCTCCTTCGTGCTGAGCGCCCTCTTCGGCCCGGGGCCGGTGCCCGACCGTCAGCACTACCCCCTCGGGCAGGCCGACGCGCTGGTGACCGGCGCCCGCGAGTGGACAGGTGTCACCCAGGACGCGTGGGGAAACCGGATCGCCGCGCAGCCCGGGAACGATCCGACGCCGTTCACCCCGGCCGAGATCGCAGCGGCCCTCGCCCCCGGCAGCCGGATCGTCCCCTTCGCCCAGGCGGATTTCCGCTACCTGACCCCGCAGGGGTACGACATCGGACAGATCCGTCAGGTCGACCTGAACGATCCGATGTCCCGGGGCACCTTCCGGCTGACCGAGGGCAGGCTTCCCACCGCTCCCGGCGAGGCCGTCGTGTCCGCCGACCGGCTGGCCCCGGACACGGCCCCCGGTGTGACACTCTTCGTCGGCGAGAAACGCCGGCCGCTCCGGGTCGTCGGCGTCGCCCTGTTCGACCTGACGGGTACCCCGCCCGGCCTCGTGGCCTTCCCCGGCAGCCTGCCCGACGCCGCCTTCGGGCCGGTCCATCCCGAGCTGATGTCGCGCGGCTGGCTGGTGGACTCTCCGCGCCCCGTGACGTGGGCGGACGTGCGACGGCTCAACGCACGCGGCCTCGTGGTCGTCAGCCGCACCGTCGTCGAGGCGGCGCCGCCGGACGAAGCGCCGTCGCGCGTGCGCGTGTCCTCCCTCACCCAGAGCGCGCCGTGGGTCGCGATCATGCTGCTGGAGGTCGTCCTCCTGGCCGGGCCGGCCTTCGCCATGGGACGGCTGCGAAGGTCACGCGAGTTCGCGCTCGTCGCCGTCCAGGGCGGCTCCCCCGCCCACCTGCGGACGATCGCGCTCGCCGACGGCCTGCTGTTCGGCGTCGCCGCCTCGCTGCCGGGCGCAGCCCTGGGCGTCGGCGCGGCCTGGCTCGCGAGACCGCTGCTGGAGCGGCGCGCCGGATACCTGCTCGGCCCGTTCGCCGCGCCCTGGGCGGCGGTCGCGACGGCCGCGGCGCTGGGCGTCCTCGCGGGGTTGCTGGCCGCGCTCGCCCCGGCCGTCGCGGCGAGCCGTACGGACCCCGTGGCCGTGCTGTCGGGCAGGCGCGAGCGCGGCCGTGAGCGCGCGGGCCGGCCGCTGCTCGGGATCGTGCTCGTCGTCGCGGGCACGGCGGCGACCGTCGCGAGTGCGGATCACGAGCTCGGCTGGATCGCGACCTCGGCCCTGGTCACCCAGCTCGCCCTGGTCGCGCTGACGCCGGCGCTCATCGCGGCCGTGGCCCGGCTCGCCGCCCGGCTCCCCCTGCCGCTCCGGTTCGCCGCCAGGGACGCCGTACGCAACAGGGGCCGTACGGCGCCCGCCGTCGCCGCGGTGATGACCGCGGTCGTGGCGCTCACGGCGGTGGGCGTGACCTGGCAGAGCCGGCTCGCGCGGAACCCGGCGTACGCGCAGAGCCACCCGCAAGCGCCGGCCGGGGCACTGTGGATCGCCGGGACGAACCTCACTCCCGGCCTCTGGGATCGCGTCCGCTCCGCCGTGCGCGAGGAAGTGCCCGCCGGCGTGCCGCTGGTGGAGGCGCGGACGCTCACGTCGAGGTCCGGCGTCCCGGTGTACGCCTCGGTGCCGGACAGCGCCTCCGACGTCAGCAGGGTGGAATGGTCGGACGCGACGGAATCCGGAGGCCTTCTGGTCGGAAACGACGACCTGCTCCGCTACGTGCTGCGGCGTGACGACCCGCAGGCGGTGGCGGCTTTCCACGAGGGGAAGGCCATCGTGCTCAACCCCGTCGTCGTCCGGCAGGGGCAGGTGAGGATCGATGTCTCGCCCGCCGTCGCGCGGGGCGACTCGGCGCCGCTCACGCTGCCCGCCGTCGGCATACGGGCCACCGGGGAGGGCTGGGCCCGCGCGGTCGTCGCGCCCGAGGTGGCCGCGAAGAACGGGTACGGCACCGCGACCGCCATGCTCATGGTGGATCCCGCGGACTTCCGCGTCCCGAGGGCGACGGCGGAGCGGATCACCGCGAAGGTGGAGCGGATCAGCGGCAAGGCGATCGTGCGGCTCGAGGCTCCGGAGGCTCCCGACGACACGTTCCTCCTGGTCGTGCTGGGCATCGCCGCGGCCGTGCTCGTGCTGGGGATGACGTTCGTCGCCACCATGCTGGCCACCGCCGAGGCGCGTCCTGACCTGGAGACCATGTCGGCCGTGGGGGCGGCCCCACGGGTGAAGCGCGCGGTCGTCGCCGGGCAGGCCCTGGTGATCGCGTTGCTGGGCTCGGCCACTGGCGTGCTCGCCGGCTTCGCTCCGGGCATCGCCGCGGCCCGGCAGGCCGTGCCCCACCACGCGGAGGTGTTTCTGCGTCCCGACGGAGTGCAGGTGACCGCGCCGGCGGACGACACGTCGACGATCGCGATTCCCTGGCTGCTCGTCGGCCTGCTCGTCGTGGCACTTCCCCTACTGGCCGCGCTCGGCGGTGCGGTGTTCACGCGGTCGCGCCTGCCACTCCCCCGGCGAAGGATCACCTGATCTTCTAATGGACTTTTCCGCAGAGCCCCGTTAGCCTGCTCTCATGTTCTAACGTAACCATCCGTTAGACACCGGCACGGAGGGAGAGGCCATGAGCTTCACCACGGGGCACGTCGGGCTGAACGTCTCCGACCTCGACAGGTCGGTCGGCTTCTACCGGAAGGTCTTCGGCTTCGACGTGGCCGGCGAGTCGGCTGACGAGACGCGCCGGTACGCGTTCCTCGCCCAGGACGGCACGCTGGTGCTGACGCTGTGGCAGCAGAGCGAGGGCAGGTTCGCCGCCGGCCTGCCGGGGCTGCACCACCTGTCCTTCCAGGTGCCGGACATCGACTCCGTACGCAGGGCGGAGGCCGTCGTCCGGGAGACCGGGGCGACGATCCACCACGGCGGCATCGTGCCGCACGGCGAGGGCGCCTCCTCGGGCGGCCTGTTCTTCGAGGACCCCGACGGGATCCGGCTGGAGATCTACGCGCCGAGCGGCGCCGAGGAGCGCCCGGCTCCCCGGCCCGACGCCCCGACCTGCGGGTTCTTCTAAAGATGCGGCACGCGGGAGAGGTCGCGGTCCAGCGCCGCGCGGGCGTCCGGCTGGCCGGGCACGGATCGGCCCGCGTACGGGCCGAGATCCCGGAGGTCGCGGCGCGGTTCCTGGAGTCCCAGCGCATGGTCGTGATCGGCGCGGAGGACCGTGAAGGCCGGGTGTGGGCCGCGCCGCTCACCGGCCGGCCGGGGTTCGTCACCGCGGCCGGCGACCGCGCGATCCTCGTGGACGCGGTGCCCGGCGCGCCGCTCGCGGGACTGTTCGACGACGAGCACGACATCGGCATGCTGGCCATCGAGCCGTGGTCCCGGCGCCGGATGCGGGTCAACGGCCGGGCCCGGAGGGACGGCGACCGCCTGAACGTACGGACCGAGCAGGTGTACTCCAACTGCCCCAAATATCTGCAGAAGCGTGCGATCACCGAGGATCTGGAGCCCGGTGAGGGGACGTCGTGGTCCGGGGACCGCCTGTCGGAGGCCCAGCGGGAGTGGATCAGGGCCGCCGACACCTTCTTCGTCGCGACGCACGCGCCAGGGCTCGGCTCGGACGTCTCGCACCGGGGCGGCAACCCCGGGTTCGTCGAGGTGGTGGACGCCCGGCGGCTCGTCTGGCCCGACTACGCGGGCAACCTGATGTACATGACCCTCGGCAACCTGGAGCTGAACCCGGCCGCGGGCCTGCTCTTCCTCGACTGGACCACCGGCGACGCGCTGCACCTGACCGGCAGGGCGCGGGTCGACTGGGACCCCCATGGGGTGCCGGGAGCCCAGCGACTCGTGGAGTTCGACGTCGAGTGCGTGCTCCAGGTCGGCGGCGCGAGCCCGCTGCGCTGGGCGTTCGAGGAGTACTCCCGGTTCAACCCGCCCGTCAGGGGTGCGTGAGGGCGGCCTCCACGGCGGACAGGCAGCGCTCGACGACGGGCCGGGGAGCGAAGGCGTAGGTGCCGTCGCCGAACAGCTCGAACGTCATGAACCCGGCATAACCGCGGCGGGAGAAGGCGGCGAGGTAGTCGGCCAGCGGCAGCTCCCCGTCGCCCCACGCCAGGTGCCCGGCCGGGCTGCCGTCGATGAGGTGCACGTGGCGGACGCGGTCGCCGAGCGCGTCGAAGTAGTCGTCCACGCTCTCCCCCGCGACCGCCATGCCCACGGTGTCGAGCACGGCGGCGAGGTTCGGCGCGCCGACCTCGTCCAGCATCCGGGCGAGCGCCCGCGAGTCGTTGAGCAGGTTCGACTCCACCCGCTGGAGCGGTTCGAGCACGCAGGTGACCCCGAACCCCTCGGCGTACCCGGCGATCTCGGCGAGCGCGTCGGCGGACCTGCGCCACGCCGCCTCCACCGGCTCGTCCTCGTAGCCCCGGCCCGGCGTGAGCAGCAGCAACTCGGCGCCGAGCTCCGCGCACAGCTCGGCCGCCCGGCGGAACATCGCGATGCTGGAGGCGCGCAGCCGCGTGTCGGCCGAGGCGATGTTGACCGGGTACATCACCTGCTCGGGTGTGAGGCAGCGCACCCGCAGGCCGCGTGAGGCGGCCCGGCGGCGTACGGCGCGGGCCTCGGCGTCGCTCACCTGCGGCACGTGGAAGTGGGGGGCGATCCCCCACAGCTCCAGTTCCTCGTGGCCGAGGTCGGCGGCGTCGTCGAGGAACCGCTCGAACGGCAGGTGCTGATAGGAGAAGTTCGATCCGGTGATGAGGGGCATGGGACTCATTTTCCGACTCCGTCCGCGAGTCCTTTGACGATGTAACGCTGCCCGGCGAAGAACAGCAGCACGACAGGGAAGGCCGCGATCGCCATGCCGGCGAAGACGACGGGAAACTCGGTGCCGTGCTTGCTCATGAGGCTCATCAGGCCGACGGGAAGGGTCTGCACGCCCGCGCCGCTGGTGAAGACCATCGCGAACAGGTACTCGTTCCAGGCGAACAGGATGTGCAGCAGCACGGTCGAGGTGATGATCGGCTTGCACATGGGCAGGATGATGCGCCAGAAGGCGGTCCACCGGCCGCAGCCGTCCATCTCGGCCGCCTCGTCCACCTCCCGCGGCAGGTCGAGCATGTACGCCCGGATGAGGAAGGTGGTGAACGGCACCCGGAAGGCCGTGTAGAGGATGAGCAGCGCCCAGAAGCTGTTGTACAGGCCCATGGCCTGGAACATCTTCACCAGCGGCACGAGCGCCACGCTCGGGGCGAGCATGAGCCCGCCGAGGATGATCCCGGTGGTCAGCTTGGAGAACGGGATGTTCACCCGGGTGAGGCCGTACGCGGCCCACGCGCTGACGAACACGGTCGCGATCGTCGAGGTCACGGTGACCAGCACGCTCGTGGTGAGGTAGTTGCTCACCCCGCGGTTCCAGGCCTTCTGGTAGCTGTCGAAGCTCCAGTGGGAGGGCAGCGAGAAGGGGTTGCCGAAGATCTCGCCGTTGGTCTTGAACCCGTTGAGCACCATCCACAGCAGCGGATAGACCACCACCGCCGCGAGGCAGAGCAGGAACGCCCACAGGAACACCCGGGCGACCACTCCCAGGAAGCCGATGCGACTCACCACGCCACCCTTCTCCTGCGCGCGACCCACAGTTGCGCGACGGCGATGCCGAGCGTGACCACGAAGATGACGGTCGCGATCGCGGCGGCGTAGCCGAAGTCGTTGCGGACGAAGCCGCTGCGGTAGAGCCAGGTCCCCAGCACCTGGGTCGAGTTGTCGGGCCCGCCGCTGGTCATCACCATGACCTCGTTGAACACCTGGAACGCCCCGGAGATCGTGACCATCGACATCACGCCGGTCATCTCCCGCACCAGGGGGACGGTCACGTGGTAGAAGCGGCGGACCGGCCCGGTGCCGTCGAGGGCCGCGGCCTGGTAGATCTCGCGGGGGATCCGCTGGATGGCGACGGCGAACAGCAGCGTGGAGTAGCCGAAGCCCTGCCACTGGCTCATCGCGATGATCGCCGGCATGGCCGTGCTCTCCTCGCCCAGCCACGAGTGGCCGAGCCCGCCGAGGCCGACCGCCTGCAGCAGGTGGTTGAGCAGGCCGAGGTCGGGCTCGTAGATGACGTAGAAGAGCAGGCCGGCGACGGTCAGCGAGATCGCGGAGGGGATGAAGTAGATCGCCCGCAGGACGCGCTGCCACCGCTCGCTGCGCACGCCTTCGATGAGCGCGGCCAGCACGAGCGCGCCGAACACCTGGAACACGATCGACACCACGGCGTACAGCACGTTGTTGCCGAGCGACCGCCAGAAGACCGGGTCCTCGACGAGCTTGGTGTAGTTGGCGAAGCCGACGTACTCCTGGCTGCCGCTGTAGATGTCCCACTTGAGCGTGCTGAACCCGAGGTTCTCGGCCAGCGGGAAGTAGACGAACACCCCGACCAGCACGAGGGCGGGAACGACCCACGCGAGCCCGAGCGCCCTTTTGCCGATGGTGCGCACCTGCTCTCCTCCGGTTACTTCGCCGACGCCGAGGCCTGGCGGACGCTCTCGAGCACCTGCTCGGGGGTCTTGCCGCCGGTGATCAGCGCCTCGCCGCCGGACAGCCAGGCGTCGGCGACGTCGGGCACGGTGACGGTGTCGAGCCAGGCGGCCAGCTTCGGCGCCTTGTTGACCAGCCCGACGCCCTCGTAGACCGCCTTGCTGGAGGTCTCGGGCGTGACGGCCCCGATGACCGTGCTGGGCTGGCCGTACGGCGGGGACGACAGGGTCTTGGCGTTCTTCACGCTCGTGACGAACTTCATGAAGTCGACGGCGAGCGGGATGCGCGGGGAGGCGGCGTTGACCAGGTATCCCTCGGGCGCGCCCTCGATCACCGTGGGGTCGCCCTTCGCCCCCTGCGGCGCCGGCAGCTGGAAGATGCCGAAGTCGTCCGTGGGGAGCTTGCCCTTGGCGGTCTCGTTGTCGAACTCCAGGATCTCCTGGTAGTACATGGCCGCCTTGCCGTCGGCGAACTTCTCCTGCGCCGAGCTGTACAGCACGCCGTTGGTGCCGCTCTTGGTGTCGGTGCAGGTGTCGACGAGGGTCTTGAAGCGGGTCAGCGCGGTGACGTAGCCCGGGTCGTCCAGCTTCGCCGTCGCGGGCTTGAGGTCGGCCTGCAGCGTGTCCCACGGCACGTCGTAGGCGAACATCTGCTGCAGGTAGTGGAGGGCCGGCCAGCCGTCCTTGTTGCCGAACGCGATCGGCTCGTACCCGGCCTTGCGCAGCGGGCCGCAGGCGGCGATCAGGTCCTCGAACGTGGCGGGCACCTTCACCCCCGCCTTGGCGAACGCGGCCTTGTTGTAGCCCATGAACTTGCCGTTGCCGTACAGCGGGATCCCGTAGTACTTGCCGTCGTAGGCGAAGGCCGACAGCGCCCCCTCGCTGAAGGTCTTCCCCCACTCCGTGCCGGGCCCGACGACATTGGTCAGGTCGGCCGCGCGGCCGCCGCGGACGAAGTTCTCCGCCCAGTTACCGGTCCAGGTGAAGTAGACGTCCGGCAGGGCGTTCGACGCGGTCAGCGTCTTGGTCTTGTCCTTGATGCTCTGGTCGGTCTCCTGGATGAGCTCGATCTTCACCCCGGGATGGAGCTTCTCGTACTCGGCGGCCAGGTCCTCGAAGTACGGCTCCAGCGGCTCTCCGGCGAACTTGGTGAGGATGCTCAGGGTGCCCGAGTAGTCGGGGGCGGCGGTCACGTCGGCCGCGGGAGCCTTGTCCGCCTGCCCGCCGCCGGTGCACCCGGCGAGGGCGAGCACCGACGTCCCGGCGATCGCCGCGAACGTCGTGAGTGCGCGAGGGCGCATGGGCTTCCTCTCTCTCTGGTCTGTCTGGGGGCTGGTCCGTCTGCGGAGGGAGGACCGCCGGTGCCGGGGCCTGGGATGCCGGAGCACTGGGATCCCCAGACGCTGGGACCCCCGGGCACTGGGATCCGCCGGGACGCGCCGCCGGCACGACCCGCTGGTGTGGGGTGACTGTACAGAGCATCTGATACCGGTACCAGACCTAGTTCCAAGAATTTTTTCCCGCACGACGCGCCCAGGGCCGCGAGAGGCAAGAAAGCGCAGCTAGATGCCGCTTTATCAGGAGAAAAAAGGTGGCGGTGTTGACGTCTCACGTTCACCTGTGCCAGCGTGACCCCGGCGTGATACCGGTATCAGGCAGCAGGGGCGCCGCCGGTCCGCAGGTGATCCCGAAAGGACGCGACAATGCTCGGATTCAACGAGCCGGAATTCCTCTCCCAGCTGGCGAGCGCGGTGGCGCTGCGCCCGCAGATCGAGGAACTGGTCGATCGGCTCGTGGACGGGGGATTCGACAACCTCTACCTCGTCGGCGCCGGCGGCACCTACGCCCAGATGTGGCCGTACGAGCGCCTGGCGCGCCAGCGGTCCACCCTCGACGTGCGCGCGGTGATCGCGGCCGAACTGGTCGCCGCGGACGAGAAGGCGCTCGGCGAGCGCTCGGTGGCGATCTTCACCTCGGTCTCCGGCACCACCGAGGACGTCGTCCGGGCCATCGAGTTCTGCAAGTCGAAGGGCGCCTACACCGTCGGCTTCACCGGCTACCCCGACTCCCCGATCGCCCGGAACGTCGACCTCGCGCTGCTGACCGAGCCCAAGACGTGGCCGTTCGACATGCAGATGCTGCTCTTCATGGGCCGGCTGCTGTCGCGGCGGGGCGAGTTCGACGGCTACGAGAAGTTCGCCGCCGAGTTCGACGACATCCCGCGGATCCTCCTGGAGGTCTCCAAGCAGGCCGAGCCGGTCGCCGAGGCGTTCGCCGACGCCCACAAGGACAGCGACTACTACTTCCTCATCGGCGGCGGGAACCTGTGGGGGTTCACCTACCTCTACTCCATGTGCATCCTCGAGGAGATGCAGTGGCTGCGCACCACGCGGGTGCACAGCGCCGAGTTCTTCCACGGCTCGCTCGAACTGGTCGAAGAGAACACCAGCGTGCTCGTCTTCCAGGGCGAGGACGAGGCGAGGGCGCTCACCGACCGCGCCGAGGCCTTCGCCAAGCGGATCTCCAAGGACGTCACGGTCTTCGACACGAAGGACTACCCGCTCGACGGCATCAGCCCCGAGTTCCGCGGCCTGCTCGCGCCGCTCGTCCTCGACACCGTCATGAGCCGCGTCAGCAAGCACCTGGAGCGGGTGCGCGACCACTCGCTCGACCTGCGCCGCTACTACCGCGTCATGGACTACTGATCCCGCCGTCCCCCCTTCCGGGCCCTCGCGCGTGCCTGCGCGGGGGCTCGTCCACAGGAGAGTCCCTTGAGAGTCCTCGGCTTCGGCGACAACATCGTCGACCGGTTCGTAGACCGCGGCGTGGAGTACCCCGGCGGCAACAGCGTCAACGTGGCCGTCTACGCCCGCCGCCTCGGCCTCGATGCGGCCTACCTGGGCGTGTTCGGCGACGACGAGCTCGGCGACTTCCTGCGCGCCTCGATCGCCGACCAGGGAGTCGCGATCGACCACTGCGTCGTGCGGACCGGCGAGAGCGGCGTCTCCACCCTGCGCGTGGACGACGGCGACCGCGTCTTCCTCGGCTGGAACGGCGGCGGCGTCACGCTGCGGGAGCCGCTCGTCCTCGGCGACGACCTGCTGCGGTACGCCGCCTCCTTCGACCTGGTGCACTCCAGCGTGTACTCCCGAAGCGAGACCGAGCTGCCCAAGCTGGCCGGGCTCGGCCCGGTGGTGAGCTTCGACCTGTCCAGCGAGGATGAGTTCCGCACCCCCGGCTACCTCGACCTGATCTGCCCGCACGCCGACCTGGTGCTGCTGTCGTGCTCACATCTCGACGAGGCCGCCACGCGGGCGCTGCTGGCCGAGGCCGTACGGCGCGGCGCGCGGCTCGCGCTGGCCACGCGCGGCGTGGAGGGAGCGATCGCGCACGACGGCAGGGTCACGGTCGCGACCGCCGCGCGCCGGGTGGAGGACCCCGGCCTGATGGTCGACACGATGGGCTGCGGCGACGCCTTCCTCGCCGGGTTCGCCGTCTCGCTGCTGCGCGGCGGCTGGACCACCGGCACGTCCCCTGACCGCGACGCCGTCGAGCGCGCGCTCCACGACGGCGCGCGGTCGGCCTACGAGCAATGCCGGGTGGAGGGCGCGTTCGGCCACGGACGGCCCGTTCTCACTAAGCTTCCGTAGCATCGAGAGGGAGGGACGCCAGCCATGCCAGCTGAGCGGAGCCAGGCCGCCGGGCGGGTGACGATCTCCGAGGTGGCGGCCGAGGCGGGCGTCGGGCGGGCGACCGCCGCCCGCACGCTCGGCGGGTATGGACACGTCAGCCCGGAGCTGCGCCAACGCGTGCTCGCGGCGGCCGAGAAGCTCGGCTACCGCGCCAACGCCCTGGCCCGCAGCATGTCGACCGGCGTGAGCCACACCATCGGGGTGATCGTCGCCGACATCGGCAACCCCTTCTTCGCCGGACTGGTCCGCGGCGTCTGCGACGCGTCCCGGGCCCGCGGCTTCGACACGATCGTGCTGAGTACCTACGAGGACCTCGACGAAGAGGTCGCCGCCACCAACGTGCTGATCGACAAGCGCGTCGACGGCATGATCATCGCGTCCGCCGCGGTCAGCGGCCGGGAGGTCGGCCACGTCAAGGAGGCGCTGACGCGCGGCGTCCCGGTCGTCCTGGTCGACCGGGCCATCCCGGCGCTCGACCTCGACGCGGTCGTCATCGACAACCGCGACGCGGCGCGTGAGGCGGTCGAGCGGCTGATCGCGGCGGGGCACCGGCGGATCGGCTTCGTGTGGGGCCCGCCCATGGCGCAGCCGCCCGCGACCCGGCGCGAGCTGCTGGCGGCGGCCTCCCGCAACCTGTGGACCGACGGCGAGCGCCTGCGCGGCTACCTCGACGCGCTCGACGACGCGCGGATCCCCTTCGACCCCGAGCTGGTGATGGTCGGGCGCAAGGTCGAGGAGCGGGCGACCGAGGAGGTCGCGCGCATGCTCGCCCTGCCGAACCGCATCACCGCGCTGTTCTGCACGGAGACCGAGGCGATGACGGGGGCCCTGCGCGCCCTGCGGGCGGCCCGGCTGTCCTACCCGCGCGACGTCGCCCTGATCGGGTTCGACGACAGCGCCTGGGCCGCGGTCATGGATCCGCCGCTGACGATGATCGCGCAGCCGGTGCACGGGCTCGGTGCGAAGGCGGCCGAGGTGCTGCTCGACATCGTGCAGGGGGCCGAGGCCGGCCGGGAGACGCACACGCTCCGCTCGCGCCTCATCGTGCGGTCGTCGGTCGGCCCCCCGCCGGGCGCCTGAGATGGCCGAGAGGGGATGTCAGCGGGGAAGCAGTTCGTAGGAGCGCTGCTGGGGCAGGCCGGCGAGCCGCCGCTGGCCCTCCGTCAGCAGCGCGGCGATCGGACCGGGCTCGCGCAGCCGGGTGAGCCGGTCGCGGTTGTACTTGCGCAGCCGCGCCGCGCGCCGCTTGGCCGCCGCCGCCTTGAACGCGGCGACGTGCTCGCGGTCGGGCTTGCGCGCGCCGCTCAGCTCGTAGCCGTACGCGGTGAGCCGCTCGCCGAGCACCTCCTCGCACAGCGAGATCTCCCAGGGCTCCAGCCGGGAGGCCCACTTGCCCGAGTGGGCGGTGGTCACCTCCTCGTGCGTGTTGCTGTGCCACACCTTGTGCTTGGGCACGGCCAGCTCGGCCATGTCGCGCGGATCGCACATCGCCGGGTCGTACTCCTCGCCGATGAACACGCACAGCTTCTTCAGCTCGGTCTCCGGGTCGGCGGTGAGGTCCTCGTACCGCAGCTCGTAGAAGCTGTCGGCCGGCAGCTTGCGCGCGTGCCGGCGGCCGAAGTCGACGGCCTCGGCCCAGTTGGCCATGGCGTGCACGGCGTCCGCCTTGTACCAGGGCATCTGCTTGAGCGAGGCCACGCAGTCGCGGCCGTCCCTGACGAGGTGGACGAACTGCGCGTCGGGGAACATCCGCATCAGCATCTCGACGTGCCGGTAGTAGCTGGGCCGCTTGTCGCCCCAGCGCGGCTTGCCGAAGCGCTCGGCGTAGCACTTGAAGACCATGCCGACGACCGAGCCGAAGCTGCCCGGGCCGAGCATGGCCGCCTGGACGAAGTCGGGGCCGCTCAGCCCGAGCTCGTGGAACTTCGTGGTCCGGCCCTCGGCGATCCAGGTCGCCAGCCTGCGCCTGTTGTCGGCCAGCCGCATGTCGCCGTACGCCCGGCGGGAGAAGTAGGCCGGGACGAGGAACCGCGTCTCGGGCGGGACCGCGATGCGCGGGTGCGAGTGCAGCATGAGCTGCAGCATGGTGGTGCCGGAGCGCGGGCAGCCGACGACGAAGACAGGTCTGTCCGAATGCATGAGTTCTATCCCCCGTGGTGAAATTGCCAGACGCCAGGCCGCCCTCCCCCGAGCGCGGCTTGTGACGCGGGTCCTACGGCGTCACGCCGTAGGAACGTGCGGATCCGGCCGGGACGGCCGGTCAGACAAGGATCTTCTGCTTCTCGGCGGCGGTGCGGGGCACCTGGCGCGCCGCCAGCCAGACGCGGTAGACGAGGCTCATCTCGAACGTGAGCAGCAGCGCGCCGGCCACGACCGAGACCGGCACCAGGGCCTTGGGACCGAACAGCGGGCCCACGACGAAGATCGCGGCGTGGAACTCGATGCCGCTCACCACGTGGGTGCGCACCCGGTGCCGCACGAGGAAGACGCGGAACCGGTCGTACCAGGGGAAGCGGGCGTGGAACGCCTTCTGCAGGTCGACCACCGTCGCGCCGTCGTCGGCGGCGACCCCGCCGAACTCCGCGGCGGCCTGCCCCAGCTCGGTCCGCGGCCTGGAGCGAAGGACGCTCTCGGCGAGGACGTACTGCCCGTCCAGCCGCGCCTCCAGCAGCGCGCGGGTGGCGTCCTTGACCCGCTTCAGCTGCGGGCCGTTGATGTAGCGGAACAGGTCGAGCACGACGACGCCGACGGCGGCGAGCACCACGTCGGTGTCCCCCGTGCGGGTGTACTCCCCGAACCCCCAGCCGAAGGCGCAGCAGACCACCCGCACCCGGTCGCCGACATAGTCGAGCCACAGGCCGAAGGGCGTCCCCGTGCCCTTGAGCCTGGCGATCTTGCCGTCCATGCAGTCGACCGTGAAACTCAGATAGAACAGAGCCGCGCCGGCGACGAGCATGCCCTCCGCGAAGGCGGCCGCCGAGGCGAAGCCGATCAGCATGGACAGCCGGGTCAGCCCGTTCGGCGTGATCGAAGTGTGATTGGCCACGAGCAGCGCGAGCCGGCAGGCGAGCGGATCGACCATGAAGACGGTCCACCACGAGTCTCTCGGCTTGCGCGTCGCGAGTATGTCGTCCAGCGTGAAGCCTCCCATGCGAGCAAGAATGACTACAAGGGGTAGCCGTTGGCCTGCTCTTCGGTAACAGGCAGGGCATCTCATTGCCGGTTCTTGACCATCTCCCCCATCTGCGTAAACCATGCGCCAATCCGGTCGCCGATCGGTTACAGTCCGTGTTCGAGGGGGAGACCATGCCCGTTGTCACGTTGTACCGGCGGCTGCAGGGGCGGCTGCCGTCGTGGGAGCCCGCGCCGCGGGCCGCGCTCATCCGGGCGGACGCGGGTCCGCTCCAGGCCCAGCGCGAGACGCTGGACGTGGTGTGCGCCCTGCTGACCGAGGCGAATGTGCCGTACTTCTGTGTGCGGCCACTGCCCAACCGGCCGCCGGTGATCGCCGTGCCCGAGGACGACCGCACCCGCACGTTCGCCGCGCTCGCGGCCGGCAGTCATCCGCTGTTCGCGGCGCGGCAGCCGTACGGCAGGCAGGGGGCGCGGGCGCGCCAGGCGGACGCGGGCCGGATGCGCCCGGTGCGGCGGGCGGCGGCGCTGCTCGGCGACGCCAAGGTCGTGCGGCTGGCCATGTATTTCGCCAGTCCCTCGCGCACGCTGATGCTCGGTCCTGAGAACGGGTGCGACCTGGAGTTCTGGGCCCGGGAGGGCGACGAACTGGTCGCCCCGAGGCCGAACCCCGCCTGTGACCGCGTCCCCGCCGACGGCCCCGCCGTGGACGGCGGCGAGGAGCTGTTCACGCCGCTGGCGTGCGCCGCCCGCCGCGCCCGCGCCTACCGCACCCGGCCGGAGTTCGCCCGGCGGCTGCTCGACGACATCGACTTCCCGATCGACGCCGTCTACACCTGGGTGGACGGGGACGACCCGGCCTGGCGGGCGCGCCGCGACCAGGCCGAGCGCGACGAGGCGCTGCGCACCGGCGCCCCGCTGAGCGAGATGGCGACCACGGAGGCACGGTTCACCAGCAGGGACGAGCTGCGCTATTCGCTGCGCTCCCTGCTGATGTACGCCCCCTGGATCAACCGGATCTGGATCGTCACCGACGGCCAGACGCCGTCGTGGCTCGACACCTCCCACCCCATGGTCGCGGTGGTCGACCACAAGGAGATCTTCACCGACCCGTCGGTGCTGCCGGTGTTCAACTCCCACGCCATCGAGACGCAGCTTCACCACATCGACGGGCTCAGCGAGCACTTCCTGTATTTCAACGACGACTTCTTCCTGGGGCGGCCGCTGCCTCCCCGGACGTTCTTCGAGGGCAACGGGATCACCCGTTTCTTCCCCAGCACCGTCCACGTGCCGTTCGGCGTTCCGGAGACCGAGGAGTCCCCGGTCCACGCCGCGGGCATGAACAACCGGCGCATCCTGGAGAACCTGACGGGCCGCACGATCACGCAGAAGCTCAAGCACGTGCCGTACGCGCTGCGCCGGTCGCTCATGTACGAGCTGGAGGGGCGTTTCGCGGCGGAGTTCGCGGCGACCGCCCGCAGCAGGTTCCGCACGTCGCGGGACATCTCGGTGGTGTCCTCGCTGGCGCACTACTACGGCTACCTGAGCGGGCGGGCGGTCCCCGGCACGGTCGACTACACCTACGTGGACCTGTCGCTGCCGAAGACGCCGGCCAAGCTGCGCCGCATGCTCGCCCGGCGCAGGCACGACGTGTTCTGCCTCAACGACACCGCGCCCACGACCGATGACCAGGACGCGCTGCTGGCGCGGTTCCTGGATGCCTACTTCCCCACCCCGGCGCCGTTCGAGCGGTGAGCGTGCCGCAGGACGTACCTGTCCACGAACAGGCCGCGGAAGGTCCAGCGGCCGGCCGGGGCGAACGAACGCGCGACCAGGGCGCGTCTGCGGGCGGGCATCGCGTTCTTGCCCGTGTGGCCGACGACCCAGAGCGTGCGCAGCCCGTCGAGCCGGGCGGCGAGCACCCGGGTGCCCACCTCGCGGCCCGGGAAACTGCCGTCCTGCTCGGGTGACCGGGCCAGCGCCACGTCGCGGAGCCTGCCGAAGACCGACGGGTAGACCGTTTCGTACTTCCTGACCTTGGCGGGGACGAACAGCACCCCGTCGCCCGGCTGCGCCTCGGCCGCGAGCAGCGCCATGACCGGCCGCGGGTCGTCCTGCCTGCCGTCCGGCCCCCGTGTGGCGAGCTGCCCGGGAACCGACAGGCCGAGCCAGGCGGTCAGCACGGCGGCGGCGAGGCCCGGGGGCAGCGCGGCCAGGCCCGCCCCGGCGAGCAGCGCCGCCGCGGGGACGCAGCAGAAGACGTAGCGGAACACATACACGGGATGGGCGGCCCAGGAGGCCGTGAGCAGCGCCAGCGCGGGCACGAGCAGCCACGGCAGCGTCAGCCGCACGAGCGCGTCGAGCGTCGCGGGAGGCTTTTCCGCGGGCGTCTCGGCGGGCTTTTCGGGCTTTTCCGCGGGCTTTTCGGGCTTTTCCGCGCTGCGGGCCGCGCGAGCCCTGCGGACGCCCACGACCGCGGCGTACGCGAGGCCGAAGAGCGCGAGCGCCCAGGTCAGGGGGGCCACTCCGGGCCCGGTCGCCCCGCCGAGGTCGCCGAACAGCTGGACAGCCAGCCTGCCCACGTCGGCCGCCGCCGGCCGGGGAATCCACTCCACCTGCGCGCTCTGCCGCGAGCCGAGCCAGGCCAGCGGCGCCACGGCGGCGAGCGCCGGCGTCGCCGCGCACGCCCACCGGAGCAGCGGTCCCCTCGACAGGATCACGGCGACGCCGTGCGCGCCCACGACCAGGAACGCGAACAGGTTGAGGTAGGCCAGCACGGTCAGCGCCGCCGCGTACGCCGCCAGGACCGCCGACGTGGGCGACCGCAGCACGCGCAGGAACAGCAGGGTCACGCCGACGGTCGCCGCCGCCGTCATCGCGTACGGCCGGGCCTCCTGGACATACCTGGAGAAGATGGGCATCAGGGCCAGCAGCACGCCGCCGTACAGGCCCGCCCGGGGGGCGCCGAGCGCGCGGCCGATCGCGCCGGTCCCGGCGGCTGCCAGCGTGCCCGCGAGGACCGACGGGATCCGCAGCGCCACCTCGGCGGTGCCGGACAAGCCCGCGACGACGTGCATCAGCGCGTAGTAGAGGCCGTGCACCGCGTCGACCGACTGCAGCAGGTGCGCCAGCTGGGGGAAGGTGCGGCCGACCGCGCTGACGGTGGCCGCCTCGTCCCGCCACGGCGGCGGCCCGCCGAGGTCCCACAGCCCGGCGGCCAGCGCGAGAACGGCGGGCACGACGATCACGACGGGCGGCCGGTCCAGTCTCGCGGCCCGCTCGGGCGTCTCGGCCGGGCCCGCCGCGGGGACCGCGGGCGCGGTGCGTGGCGTCGGCGTTTCGGCCGTACGGCGGGGTGAATGGCCGGCCGCGTGCCGGAACGGGCGGGTCATGGCCGCATGCGCGCGACCACGCGCGCCGAGGCGTGCCCGTCGTCCCACGGGCAGTATCTGCGGGCGAACCGCTCGTAGCGCCCCGCGAACTGCCCGAGGTCGCCGTACCGCAGCACGTCGATCACGTCGTCGGCGGTCCCGAGGACGGGCCCGGGGGCCTCGGCCTCGAAGTCGAAGTAGAAGCCGCGCACCTCGTCGCGGTAGCGCTCCAGGTCGTGTGTGAAGAACACCATGGGCCTGCCGGTGCACGCGAAGTCGAACATCGCCGACGAGTAGTCGGTGACCAGCACGTCCGCGGCGGCCAAGAGATCCGCCATGTCCGGAAATCTGGAGACATCGCGGACGCGGTCGCCGTTCGGGATCGCCATGTCCCGCGCCACCAGGTAGTGCGCCCGCACGAGCAGCACGTCGTCGTCGCCCAGCGCCCCGGCCGCCCCGACCGGGTCCAGCGCGAGCCGTCCGGTGGTGTCGTCGTCCCGCCACGTCGGCGCGTACAGGATGATCCGCCGGTCGTCCTGCAGGCCCAGCCGTCGCCGGGCCGCGCGGGCGCGTGCGGGATCGAACAACACGTCGTTGCGCGGATAGCCCGACTCCAGGATCTCCCCCTCGTAGCCGAACGCGCCGCGCAGCGCGGAGGTGGCGAACGGGCTCGGCGACAGCAGCAGGTCCCAGGTCGCCACCTGCCGCGCCAGTTCGTCGCGCGGCACCCGCTGCGCGTACGGCATGCCCTCCAGGTCGAGCCCCAGGCGTTTGAGCGGCGTGCCGTGCCAGGTCTGCACGACCGTCTGTCCGCGCGGCTTGCGATACCACCCCGGCTGCGTACGCCGGTTCGCCACCACGAAGCGGCTGGTGCGCAGCGCCTCCTCGTGCTCGCGGGAGCCGTACAGGACCAGGCGCACCCCCGGCGGGACCGCGAACTGCCCGTCCCGGGTGACCCAGACGATCTCCATGTCCGGGTGGCGGCGCGCCAGCTCCTCCGAGACGGCCCGGGGATTGCACGAGTACTGCCCGCCGCCGTAACTGTCGAACACCGCAGCGTCCCGCAGGGTCGTGCGGCGCGGCGCCGCCGCCTGCCGCCTGCGCGTCGCGTACGGCCCACGCTCGTGCGGGCCGAGCGCGGGGCGCACCGCGAGGCTCAGGTCGCCGTCGCGTGAGGTGCGGACGGAGATCTCGTGGAACCCGGTGACCCGCGGCCGCGGCGGATCGGCGATCAGGGCCGGGCTCAGGCGCACGCGTACGTCCCCGCCCGCCGGCGCCGGGGCGAGCACCCGCCACGTCCCGCTGCGGAGCGGAAGACCCTCGGCCGTCCTGCCGACGGCGGCCGTCCATGTCTCCTCGTCCTGGCGGACCGGCCAGGAGTGCCGCTCCGCGCCGCGCTCCAGGACGATCCGGCCGGCCGGGCACCGGCCCGTCCCCTCCAGGACCAGCTCGCCGGACTCCGTCCACCGGACCATGCTTATCTCGCCGTCGGACTCCGTCTGCCGGACCGTGCTTATCTCGCCGTCGGACTCCGTCCACCGGACCGTGCTGACGTGGCCGCCGGGATCGGGATGCGGGCCGCCGGCGGTGCGGGGGCCGAGCGTCAGCCCACGGTCACGGGTGAGGGAGACACGCACGTTCCCTGCGTCGAAGACGCGCTCGCCCGGGGCTCCGATCGCCCGGCCCGTCCGGGTCACGCCCCGCGCCCGGACCCGCGCGTGCAACGCCCACCGGCCGGCGGGCAGGGTGTCGAGGGCGATCACGGTCTCGAAGCCGGAGTCGTCGTGGCAGGCGACCGACTGGCGGGAGTCGGCGGTCACGTCGGGCCTGCGGGTCCGCCGCACCGGCAGCGTGATCCGCTCCTCCCCCCGCTGGAGCCACAGCTCGATCCGGCTGCGCCCGCTGTCCAGATGGGCGATGTACGCGTGGCCGGTCAGGGCGAGCCTGTCGTCCGCGCGGCGTACGTCGTCCACGCAGGCGACGAGCCGCAGGTCGCGGGTGGCGTCGAACAGGGAGCGCGGGAGCCGGGGGTCACGGCGGAAGGGGTAGTCGAGATACCAGCGGCGGGGCCGCAGCCCCCGCCGGAGCACGCCCCTGTGCCTGATCTCCGACGCGGCGAACGTCCGCAGCTCCGCCAGCTCGCCGGTCATGCGGTGGGCGGCGAAGTGGATCTGGAGCCGCCTGAGGACCGGCAGCCGTTCCACCGCGGCGGGGTCCAGGCGGCCCAGGCGGCCCAGGACCTCGGCCAGCGCGTCGGGAACCCGGCCGCGTACGGCCTCCAGCACGGCGTCGAGGTCGGGGCCCTCCGCCAGGCGCAGGTCGTAGGCCGTGCGCAGCCGCGGCGCGTGCCGTCCGAGCAGGTCCGACACCTCCAGCATCGCCTCCAGGCGGCGCAGCGGGTCGGCCGGCGGCCGGGACCCGCGCGTGAGGCAGACCACGTCGCCGAGCACGTCGGCCGAGGTGGACAGCACATGCGCGGGAATCGTCACCGGGAAGTCCTCACCCAGGCCCGTGGGGAAGGCGAACCCGTGCCGGTTCCAGAACTCCCGGCGGAACACCATGCCGCCCGCCCGCGGGTCGTCCAGCAGCTTCTGATGCCGGGTGATGTGCGTGCGCAGCCTGGGCTTCGCCGCCGGGACGGGGGCCTGGCCCGGCGCGTACGGCGTCCAGGTGCGGATCCGGCCGCAGGCGAGGTCGGAGCCGGTGTGGTCGAGGGCGCCGACCAGCGCGCGGTAGGCGTCCGCGGGGACGACCGAGCCGGGGTCGGCGAAGGCGAGGTAGCGCCCGGTGGTGAAGGCCGCGCCCGCGTTGCGGGCCGTGCCGGGGTCGTCGCCGCCGTCGCCGAGTGTGAGGAGCGTGAACCTGTGGTCGGGCGGGCGAAGGCCACGCGGGCGGCCGACGAGGATCACCTCCATGTCGTCCAGGGTCTGGTCGCGCAGGGATTCGAGGCACTCCTCGGCGTGTTCCTCCCCGCCGTGCAGGGGGACGACCACCGAGAGCCTGGCAGGCACCGTCACGCCGTCAGGATGCCGACGCGAGGCCACACGCCACCCGGCCCATCCCCATTGCCTTACGGTCGCTTGGGCAGCTCTTGACCCACGAGCCATCCCGGATGGCGGCGGTCAGCCGAACAGGGCGTCCACCACCCGGCGGGCGGCCTGCCCGTCGGCCATCGGGCGATACCTCGCCAGGAACGCGGCGTACGCGTCCCGGTGCTTGTCCGCGACCTCGCCGAGGTGCGCGAGCGCGTCAAGCACCTCGTCCTCTCCCCCGGCGCCACCATGCAGCACCGGCCCCGGCGCCTCGGGCAGGAGCCACAGGTCCCGCGGCCGGCCGGCGTGCAGGAGCACCGGGCGTCCCGTCACGGCGAAGTCGAACACCGCCGCCACGTCCCCGGCGATCAGGACGTCGGCGGCGAGGTACAACTCGTGCGGGTCCGGATGGCCGCTCACGTCCCGCAGACGGACGCCGTCCGTCCCGGCCCCCATCGGATGACGGACCAGCAGGACGTGGTCGCCGGTCAGTCGCGCCGCGAGGCGTCCGGCGTCGAGCGTGTCGTGCTCCCCCGCGACGTACAGCAGGACGTGGGCGCGCTCCGGCAGGCCGAGGCGGCGCCGCACATCGGCGGCGCGCTCCCGGGCGCCGGGTCCGGTCAGCAGGTCGTCGCAGGGCAGGCCGGTCTCCAGCGCCTCTCCCTCGAAGCCGAACGCCCGCCGCAGCAGCGGCGTCCACCACGGGCCCGCGGAGACGAGATGGGTCCACTGACCCGCCCGGGAACCGCCGACGGCGGCGTCCCTCGATGTGTGCACGGGCTGCTGCCAGGTCTGCACGACCACCTGGCCGGGCCTGCGCTCGAACCACGGCGGCAGCGGCGCGTCGGTGACGACGTAGCGGCACCGGGCGAGGGCCTCGTAGTGCTCCCGACCCAGCTTGCGCACCGGTTCGACGTCGCCGGGCAGGGCGACCTGGCCGTCCCGCACGTTCCACAGCAGCGGCAGGTCGGTCCCCCGGCGGCGCAGCTCCTCGCAGACCGCCCTCGGACTGCCGCCGAAGCGGGTGCCCGCGCCGCCGTCGAACAGGACGGCGTCCCGCAGCGGCCTGTCCCTCATCTGGGGATAGGTCCTCGTGCGCAGCACCCGCTGGGCCTTCTTGCCGCGCTCGTCGGCGGTCAGGTCGCCGCTCACGGTCAGCACGGCCCGGCCCGGACCCGACGTGACGACCCCGAACGTACGGCGGGCCGTCTGGTGGGCCGCCGGCACGTCCGTGTCGAACTCCAGCGGCAGGTCCGTCCACTCTCCCCCGGCGGCGCGTGCCCGGATCGCCAGGGCGTACCGGCCGCGCGGCAGCGGCAGCGGCCCGGCGGGCGAGCCGACCTGCTCGGGCGTCAGCCGCGCCCGGAAGCGGGTTCCCGCTCCCTCGATCGGCAGCAGCCACTCGCCGCGCCCCGAGGTGATGGGGCCGAGGGCGGCCACCACCAGCGCCGACATCACGTGCGGCACCGCGAGGCCGCCCTCGATGAGCAGTTCGCCGCCTCCCCCTCGGCGCGCGGGCAGCCATTCTGCGAGATCGGCGTACGCCGCGACGGGCTGATCCCGCAGCACCAGGACGCCCGTGCGGTCGCGCGTCACGACGATCTCCCGTCCGGCCAGGCCGTACCGGCCGGTGGGCACGTCCTCGGCGACGGTCACGGGCGTCACGGTGCCGTCGGCGGCCCGCACCTCGACCTCCCACCACGCCTCGGGCGCGGCGACCTCCGCCGGCACGGCGATGCGCGGGGTCCGGGACGCGGGCAGCAGGTCCCGCAGGTCGACGACGGCCTCGAACGTACGCCGGTCGACGTGCACGGGATAGGTGCGGGGAACGCCTCCGGGCCGCCGGGTGACCTGGAGCACCGGGCTCGGGCCGAGGTCGTTGACGACGTGGCCCACCAGGCGCAGGCGGCCGTCGCGCACCTCACGCGTGACGACCCGGGCGGTCTCCCGCTCGGCCCGCAGCACGAGGACTCCGGTCTCTCCGAGCAGCGGCGCGACGTAGTGGTCGGGGCCCACGGTGCGATACCCCGCCTGCTCGACGGCCGAGGCGGCGGCGCGCGGGTCGCTCAGCCGTCCGCGCCGCAGGACGCCCCGGTGGAGCACGCGCAGCTCGACGTGCCACCGCCCGAGCCGGCCGGGCCTGGCCAGGGTCGCGGGGTCGATGGTGAGCCGGAAGCCGCCCCAGTCGCGCTCCTTCGACTTCGTGGACACCCGGGCCCTGATGACCGAGGCCGGCACCCGGACGCGCCGCCCGGTCCGCTCGTGGACGAGGACGGCGAAGACCTGCTGGTGGACCCGCCGGGTGGGGCGCAGGAACGGCGGGGCCGCGCGTCCCTCCACCACGAGCACGCCGTTCTCCCAGCGGACGGCGTCGATGCGGTGACGCGGGACGAGTTCGTCCCTGGCCCTGGTCACGGCGGCGGGGATCTCACGGTCGGCGGCGCGGGCGAGGGGCACGTTCAGATGGTGGCCGCCCATCCTGCGGACGAGCCGCCGGTCGGGGGTCACCTCCCGGTCCCAGGCCAGGACCTCCAGCAGGTCGGCCAGGCGGCGCAGGCGCACCAGGTGCCACTGTAGGCGCCGCAGCGCGGGCAGCCCGTCGAGCACCGGCGGCGCCACGTCCTCCAGGTACAGGCCGGCGAGGTCGAGGAAGCGCTCCCGGAACGCCGGGGAGGCCTGGTCGAGCACGTCGAGGAAGTTCGTGAGGTCGCCGTCGAGCACGGCGTGGTCCCAGGCGTGGATGTGCGCGGTGAAGTTGTGCTCGCTGAGGAAGCGGCGGACCTCGGTGACGGCGGCGAACCGGTCCTCCAGATGCACGGCCCGCGTCTTGTCCTGCGTGATCGAGCGGCCGCCGCCCTCGCGCCGCCGCCACAGGTAGACCGGCGCGGGCAGCACGTCCACGGCCCGCGCCAGGAAGTGGGCGCGCAGGGCCACCGCGATGTCCTCGTAGAGCACGCCTTCGGGGAAGGCGAACCCGTGGGCGTCCCAGAACGAGCGGCGCCACAGCTTGTTGGTGACCAGCCGGTCGCGCAGGAGCGCGTGCGCCCGGGTGATGTGGGTGGCCGCGGCGGCGTCGGCGAAGACGGCCCGGTGCATGGCCGACTGGCGGGCGCCGCGCCCGTCGAGGCGCAGCACGTTGCCCGTGGCGAGGTCCGATCCCGACCGCTGCAGGGACGCCAGGAGGCATTCGAGGGCGTGCGCCGGCAGCAGGTCGTCGCCGTCGAGGAACATCAGGTGCTCCCCGGTCGCGTGCCGCACGCCCGTGTTGCGCGCCGCCCCGAGCCCCGCGTTGGCCTGGCGGACCAGCCGGAACCTGCCGTCGCGCGCCGCGAAGCCGGCGGCGATCTCGGCGCTGCCGTCGGGCGAGCCGTCGTCGACCATGACGACCTCGATGTCCTGCCAGGTCTGCGCGGCGACCGAGGCCAGGCAACCGGCGAGGTACGGTTCCACGTCGTAGATCGGGATGATCACGCTGAGGCGGGGCACGGGCGGTCCTTAGGGTCGGCGAAGCGGGAAACACGCGGCTCAGGCCGGGCGCACGAGCGCGCGCAGGCGCCTGCGGAGCAGCCGGGCGGTGCGGCGCAGCGGCCGGGAACCGGAGCGGCCCTGATGGCGGGGACCGCCCAGCGCCCTCGCGGTCCCCGCCTCTCCGGGAGCGTCCGTCCAGGCGCGGCCGGGCACCGGCGGGGCGGTCGTCGCGGCGAGCGCGGCGGGCAGGAACCCCCATTTGTCGCCCGCGTCCCACACCGTGCCGTACATCTCGTGGACCAGGTCGCCGAGGTCGTCCCCCGGCCCCGCGCAGTGGCGGGCGCGGCTCATCGCGGCGGTCCGCTCCAGCCGGGCGTGCACGACACGGCCGTCCTCGCGCTCGTCCAGCGCGAGCGAGACGATCCCGAGCCGCTGCCGGTCGGCGTGTTTGACCACCGAGCCGATGGCGCCGCGCGACGGCACCCAGCCCGGCGGGCAGTGGAAGCGGAACGGCACGGGGAAGCAGTCGTCCGGCACGGCCTCGCGGAACCGCACGCGCGGCTCGCCCTGGTAGCACGCGAGCACCAGCCGCAGGTCGAGCGAGGGGTCGCCGAGCGGGTCCCGCCGCCCGCCGCCGAGCCGTCCCCACGGCCCGACGACCGTCACCCGCACGTCGGGCAGCCGCCCGGCGAGCACGGCGTCGACGGTCGCCCTGACCTCCTCGAACGACGCGTCCCCCACCTCGACCACGACCTCGACGTACGGCACGAGGTAGGTGCGGTGGGGGTGCCTGCGCAGCCAGCGGAAGCTCGGGACGCGCTCGGCGAGGTGGGGCCAGTTGTGCCGCTTCACGTCGGGCTCGCGGCGCATGACGGTGGACCGGCCGAGGTGCCAGCACCGGCTGCGGCGGTCGGGCACGAACACGGCCCCCGCCTGGGCCAGCCGGTAGCCGAGCTCGGTGTCCTCGCCGAGGACCAGCGAGGCGTCCAGCCCCCCGGCGGCGCGCAGCAGGCGGGCGGGCAGCGACGCGGTCGCCCCGACCATCACGGAGAACGCGCTGAAACCGGCCGCACGCAGGTCGTCGGTCTGGTCCCAGCGCCGCTCGGTCCACTGCGGCGTGGCGTCCTCCTCGGCGAAAAGCTTGGGCACCGCACCCGCCTCGACGGCCGCGAGCACCTCGCTCGCCGGGACCTCGTCGAGGCCGGGCACGAACCGCAGGTGTCCGAGGACGACCAGGTAGTCGGCCAGGTGGTGCCAGCGCATCTGGGCCTCCACGTGCTCGGGGAACAGCACGAGGTCGGCGTCCAGGTAGAGGATCACCTCGCCCTTGGCGGCCTCCGCCCCCGCCGCGCAGGCGCTCGCCCTCCCCCAGGCCCCGCCGCGCGGGCGGACCACCCGCAGCCGCTCCGGCAGCGGCCCGGATGATGACACTGCCGGCGACTCGGGCGGCGGCTCCATGGGCCGCTCGCCGTCATCCACCACCACGACCTCCATGAGGTGGGCCGGGTAGGTCTGCCGGGCCAGACTGGCCAGCGTCAGCGGCAGCGTGCGCTCCGCGCGGTATGCGGGGATCACCACGCTCACCGTGAGCGTGGGGGTCCACTCCCCCGGCGCGGGCGGCTCTCCCAGCACCCCGTAGTCGTTGAGCGGGATGCGCGCAGCCCCCGTCACGTCCTCACCTCCGCCCGCCATCGGGCACCGTCCTCCATCAGTTCGTTGAAGACCAGCCCGCGCCACTGCTCCTGGTAGGACGCGAGGAACGACTGCACGGGCTGGCGCCAGGTGTGGCCGTAGGCGCTGCGGCGGCGCAGCACGTAGCCGAGGCCGTGGGTGCGGTAGATCCGGCCGCCGACGGCCTCCACCGCCTGCAGCAGCTGACCGTCCACGGTCCTCGCCAGAGGCCGGAAGCCGCCGGCCGCCTCGAACGCCGCCCGGGTGACCAGCATCGTGCCCCCGGCCACCAGCGGCGCGAACCGCTCGGTGCCGATGCACCTCCTGATCGTCACGTCGAGCGGCTCCAGGTAGACGAACTCCGCGGCCGAGCCGACGAGGTCGGCGCCGCTGTAGCGCCGGGCGAGCAGGAGGTCGGCGAGATGGTCGGGCCCATACCAGTCGTCGTCGTCCACCTTGGCGAGGTACGACCCGGAGGCGACGGCCGCCATCCGGTTCAGGACCTCCCCGAACGGCGTCGCGGCGGGAGCCTCGATGACGGTGATCGGCAGCCGCGTGCGGGGGATCGCCGCCTCCCGCGCGGTGAAGCCGTGGAGCCCCACGATCAGCTCGGCGCTCACGCCGCGCTGGCGCTCCATCTGCTCGACCGCGAACGGCACCATCTCCGGGCGGCGCGTGCACAGCAGGATCGAGACCCTCGGGTCCGGCGGCACCGGCAGGCCGGCGGCCAGGGCCAGACGCCGCCAGCGGGCGGCGGCCCCGTGCGCGCGCAGCGCGGCCCTGCGCAGCCGGATGCTCAGCTCCTCGCGGCGCAGGTCGGACGCGAGCGCCTCATCGGTCGCGGCGGCGAGCGCGGCGGCGAGGGCGGGGCCCAGCGCCCGGTCGCGGGCGGGATCGGGCGCGGCGAGCACCGGGATCCCGGCGGCCGAGAGGGCGGCCACGACGCGGGCGACCTCACTCGCCCGCCCCTGCCCTGCCTGTGGGGCGAGCACGGGCACCTCGATCCCGCGCACGTCCCGCAGGCGGGCGACGTCCACGTCCGTGACCCGTCCACAGGCCGGAAGCCGTACGAGCCGGTCCGCGCCGAGGGTGACGACGAACCCGTCCCGGTGCGCGGCGAGCGCCGCCATCCCCTGCGAGGGATGCTGGCGGAATCCGATGGGGTTGACCACGGCCTCGTCCAGCGGCGGCAGCGGGCCGTCCACCACCGGGCCGGCAACAACAGAGCCGGCGGCCACAGGGCCGTCCGCCTCCGCCCCGCGTAGCGGCAGGTCGCAGCCCGGGGCGTCGCGGCGGTCCGGCACCGGCCCGCCGGGGGGCGACAGCGTCACGTTGGGGTCGCCGGGCCGCCAGTCGGCCGTGACACCGCCCTCCAGTCCCGCCACGGGAGTGGTCGCCTCGCATCCGCCGAACAGTCCGTGCGCGACGTGGGCCACGACGTCACCGGCAGGCACCGGCTCGGTGAAGGCGGCCTCCAGGTGCCAGCCGCGGCCTCGGCGGGAGACCCGCATCTCGGTCAGGTGCCGCCAGCAGGCGCCCGGCGCGGCGACCGGCAGCGGCTGGGCCGCCCAGGGCGGCACGTCGGCGACGGCGATGCGCACGCGCGTCGTGGCGGGCAGCAGGCCGCGCAGCGGCACCGCCCTGCGCAGGTCGGCCGGGGACCGCGTGGCGAGCACGACGCATCCGATCGCGCCGGTTCCGTCCGGCGCCGCGTCCCGTGCGGCGTCCCTGCTCGCGTCCGCGTCGTCCACCGGAGCGGTCGGGAGGCCGGGGACGGGAACGTCCTCAAGTGGGGTCCAGGGACCGGCGAAGCCCTCGACGAGGCGGCCGAGCAGCGTGGGACAGGACTCGAACCCGATCCACGTCCCCCACGCCGACCGGGTGGCGGTTCGCGTCACCCGCCCTCCTCACGCTGCCCGGTTCCTCTTCCGACCGGCCCAGCATCGCGAACCCCACTCGCGAGGGGGCAGCCTTAGTCCCTTCCTTGGCCGAAGGTTTAATCGCTCCCATCCCAGGTGGACGAAGGTTTCCGGTCAGTACGAAACCGGACTGAAGAGGAGGAAGTTACGCGGAGCACGTTACGATGCCGCGTTATAGATCCCCCCGAGGAGTTATCCCATGGCTGTACGTCGTCTGATCCCTCTGGCCGTCGCGTGCGCCCTCGCCGCGGCCGCCGCCACTCCTGCGCAGGCTCGCGGGACCGATGAACCGTACTGCGCGACCCACAAATGCATCGCCCTGACCTTCGACGACGGTCCGGGGCCATACCTGCAGACCCTGCTGAAGACCCTCGCCACCTACAAGGCGAAGGCGACGTTCTTCCTCATCGGCACCGAGGTGAAGAAGCACCCGAAGCTCACTCAGCAGATCGCCAAGTCGGGCCACGAGATCGGCAACCACTCGTGGGACGCCAGCTATCTGACCGAGCTGACGTACGCCCAGATCAACAAGAAGATCGGCGACACCCAGCGACTGATCAAGAAGACGACGGGGAAGACGCCGAAGCTCTTCCGCGCGCCCGGCGGGCTGCGCAACGGCGGCGTGGAGGAGATCACCGCCAAGTTCGGGCTCATCCAGGTGCCCGGCACGACCGCCACGAAGGACTACATCAAGGATTACCGGCATGTGGACCTTCTCACCACCCGGGCCCTGGATGTGGCCGGGGAGGGCGAGGTCGTGCTGATGCACGAGACCGTCAAGGAGACGGTGGAGTCGATGCCCGAGGTGCTCCAGACGCTGACCGCGGAGGGCTACAGCTTCGTGACGGTGTCCACCCTGCTCGAGGGCCAGGAGCTCACCCCGGGACAGGTATATCCCGACCGGTCGGGGACGATGGAGACGACGACCGCCGTCGAGTGATCCTGCGGCCCAGCGCCTGGGCCGGGGCCTCCACGAAGCGATAGGTCAGCCAGCTCAGCGTGAGCAGCGCCACGAGATAGCCCAGCGCGACGGCCGCCTGGCCGGTCGGCGTGAGCGACCGCAGGTCTCCGGCGAGGGCGTTCAGATACTTGAGCAGCGGGTGGTGCACCAGGTAGACCGAGTAGCTGATCAGGCCGAGCCAGGTCAGCACGCCGGGGACGCGCCGCCCGCGCAGCACCATGCCGAGCGCGAACGTCCCGCCGGCGAGGACGATGGTGGTGATCCACACGTCGGGCTGCACCCACCACCAGCCCGCCTGGATCGACCACACCGGCGCGGCGGCCACCAGGGCCGCCGCGGCCACGACCGGGCCGAGCCCGCCCGTGCCCCGCTCCCAGCGGTACAGGGCCGTCCCCGTGAACATCACCGCGAGGATGGCCGCGCCGAACCACGGCACGAAGCTGCCGAACACGAGCAGCACGAGCGCCATCAGGCCCAGCGCGTACGCCGCGACCGTGCGGAACCGGCCGGTGATCAGACAGGCCAGACCGGCGAGGAACAGCACGCAGGCGGCGACGGCGGGCCACGGCCCGGGCAGCAGCGGCGCCGACAGCACCAGTCCGGCGGCGACCGCCACGGCGCCGAAGGCGATCGCCAGCGTCCCGCTGCGCCGGTGCACCCCGCCCACGAACAGCGCGGTCACCAACAGGTAGAACACCATCTCGTACGACAGCGTCCACATCGGGTCGGCCAGGGCGCCGGTGTGGACGACGTCGAGCAGCATGCTCACGTGCGCGGCCACGGCCGACGCATGCCGGGGCACCTCCTGGCGCACCGGAACCCAGAACGCCATGACGAGCACGGCGGCGATCACCAGCAGGTAGAGCGGGTACAGCCGGAACACCCGGCTGACCCAGAACGCTCCGACGTCGCCCCTGTTCTCCAGGGACGCGGGGATGATGTACCCGCTGACCAGGAAGAAGACCAGCACGCCGTACATGCCGAGGCTGAACCAGTAGGGGCGCAGCGACGGCATGAGCCAGGGCAGCGCGTGCTCGGCGACCACCGCCATCGCGCCGATCCCCCGCAGGGCGTCGAGCCATGCGAGCCGGGTGACCTTCGCACCTGACCGATCGGTGACGGGGTGAGTGGCAATCACACCGCGCCACTCTATCCGGCACGGCCGGGATCAATCCGATTGATCCCCACTCATTGATCCCCGATCAGTGGTCCGCGGTCACTCCCACTCGATGGTGCCCGGCGGCTTGCTCGTCACGTCGAGGACCACCCGGTTGACCTCCCGGACCTCGTTGGTGATCCGGGTGGAGATGCGCGACAGCACGTCGTACGGCACCCGCGCCCAGTCGGCGGTCATGGCGTCCTCGGAGGTCACCGGCCGCAGGACGACGGGATGGCCGTAGGTGCGGCCGTCGCCCTGCACGCCGACCGAGCGGACGTCGGCGAGCAGCACGACCGGGCACTGCCAGATGTCGCGGTCGAGACCGGCGCGGGTGAGCTCCTCGCGGGCGATGGCGTCGGCCTCGCGCAGCAGGTCGAGGCGCTCGCGGGTGACCTCGCCGATGATCCGGATGCCGAGGCCGGGCCCGGGGAACGGCTGGCGCCAGACCATCGCCGCGGGCAGGCCCAGCTCCTCGCCGGCCCGCCGCACCTCGTCCTTGAACAGCGTGCGCAGCGGCTCGACCAGTTCGAACTTGAGGTCCTCGGGCAGCCCGCCCACGTTGTGGTGCGACTTGATGTTCGCGGTGCCGGTGCCGCCGCCGGACTCGACCACGTCCGGGTAGAGCGTGCCCTGCACGAGGAAGTCCACCGGCCCGTCCGCGAGGATCGCGCGCTGCTCGTCCTCGAAGACCCGGATGAACTCCCGGCCGATGATCTTGCGCTTCTCCTCCGGGTCGGTGACGCCCGACAGCGCCTTGAGGAAGCGCTCCGAGGCGTCCACGACGCGCAGCTTGACGCCGGTCACCTCGACGAAGTCGCGCTCGACCTGCTCGGCCTCGCCCTTGCGCAGCAGCCCGTGGTCGACGAAGACGCAGGTCAGCCGGTCGCCGATGGCCCGCTGGACGATCGCGGCGGCGACGGCGGAGTCGACGCCGCCCGACAGCGCGCAGATCGCCCGGCCGTCGCCCACCTGGGCGCGCACGGCCTCCACGGCGTCCTCGACGATGTTGAGCATGGTCCACGAGGGGCGGCACCCGGCCGCCTCGAGGAAGTGCTTGAGCACCTGCTGCCCGTGCTCGGAGTGGAGCACCTCGGGGTGGAACTGCACGCCGTACAGGCCGCGCGAGGGGTCCTCCATCGCGGCGACCGGGGTGGCGTCGGTGGCGGCGGTGACGGCGAACCCGGCGGGGGCGCCGACCACGGAGTCGCCGTGGGACATCCAGACGGTCTGCGCGACGGGCAGGCCGGCGAACAGCAGGCCCTCCTGGAGGACCTTGAGCGCGGTCCCGCCGAACTCGGCGGAGTCGGTCCTGGCGACCTCGCCCCCGAGCGCCCGGGCCATGGCCTGGAAGCCGTAGCAGATGCCGAAGGTCGGCACGCCGGTCTCAAACAGGCCGTCGGGCACCGGCGGGGCGCCCTCGGCGTACACCGACGAAGGGCCGCCGGACAGGATGATCGCCTTGGGCTTCCTGGCCAGCATCTCCGACACCGGCATCGACGACGGGACGATCTCGGAGTAGACGTTGCACTCACGCACCCGTCGTGCGATCAGCTGCGCGTATTGCGCGCCGAAGTCAACGACGAGGACCGTGTCGAACTCAGACACTGGAAAGGACCCCCATGAAGGCAGCGAGGCGGTAACGCCAGTCTATCGGCGCGGTGACGCTGCCCGCCCGGGCGTGCCTGCGCCGACCCGGCGCGGGGACCGGCCCCGTCAGGCCCTCCGGCGGGCGTGGGTGATCACCGAGATCCCGCTGGCGGCCAGGGCGTCCGCACGCTCCCGGAGGGCGGGGCCCGCGGCGTCGCACTCCGGCACCTGCTCGACCACCTCGTAGCCGTGCTCCTCCAGCAGGCCCGCCGCCTCTCGCGGGCTCAGGAAGGTCAGCCAGGGCTCACCGTCGTCCGCCACCAGCGGCATCAGGGTCTCGGCGTACGCCTTGGCGCGCGGGCCGCGCAGGGCCTCGGGCAGCAGGTGGTCCACGACGATCTCGCTGCCGGGGGCGAGGCGGCCGAGCCCGGCCAGCGTACGCGCGACGGCCTCGCGAGTGAGATAGACGGTCACGCCGAGCCAGCTCGCGAACGCCGGCCGGGCGAGGTCGAAGCCGTGCGCGACGAGCCGGTCGACGGGGCACTCCCCGGCCTCGATGTCCGCGGGGACGTACGTGAGGCGGGGCGGCGCCGGGAGACCCGCGCGTGCCGACGCCTCCCGCTTCCAGCGCTGGGTGCCCGGGTGGTCCACCTCGAAGACCTCCACGGAACCCGAGGCCGACCTGCAGGCGTAGGTGTCCAGCCCCGCGCCGAGGATCACGTACTGGCGGACGCCACGCCGTACGGCGCCGGCCAGGCGGTCCTCGGTGTAGCGGCCTCGGGTGACCACGGCCGCACGCAGCCCGGCGACGACGGGGTGGTCCGCCATCTCGCGGTGCGGGCGCACGTAGCGCTCGGCGCGCTCGCCCAGCAGGGCGTACGCGAACGGGTCGCGGAAGACGACCGGCTCCCCGTCGACGATCAGGTGGGCGGCGCGCGCCGCCGCCGTGTGGAGCGCGGTCCTGCTGGGCCCCTCGGTCTGCACGCGTTGAGCGTAGACCGCCTCAGCGATCTCGGCGATGGGTCACAGGCCGTGCGCCCGAGCGCCGTGCCGTAGCAGTTCGAAGGCGGTGCCGGCGGCGGCGACGGCCTCGCCGTACACCTCGCCGGCCGTCCGGCCGGACGCCAGCGCCGCATAGTTGTCCCTGGCCAGGATCTGCCGGACGGCGACGTACTGCGCGGCCACCAGGCGCGACGTCAGGCGCGGCGCGGGACCTGCGTCGGGACCCGCCGCCTCGTTCAACGCCTGCGCCAGCGCCTCCGTGTCCGCCACGGCGTACTCGGCCACGCGGGACGCCAGGCTGGGGGTGTCGAACACGAGGCGGTGGTAGGCCATGACCGCCGGGTGGTCGCACAGGCCGGTGGTCGGCTCGCGGGCGTCCAGTCCGGCCATGAAGGCGTCGTGCAGCGCGTCCAGCGGGGTCCGCCCCGCCGGGCGGGCGCGCACCACGGCCGCCGCCTCTCCCCTGTGGTCGGCGATCCGATGCAGGACCAGATCCTCTTTGGAGGGGAAGTACCGGAACAACGTGGGCTTGGAGACCTCCGCCGCGGCGGCGATCTCGGCCACGCCCACCCGGTCGAAGCCGTGTTCCAGGAACATCGCGATCGCGACCTCGGAGATGGCCTGGCGGGTCCGCTCCTTCTTCCGCGTCCGCAGCCCCTCGACCATGCGCACAGGCTAGCAGCATCGCCGAGAAAACTTAACCGAGTTGCATTTTTAACCGAGTTGCTGTTCCATGCCCCTACGAAACCGGGGGAAGGAGACGGCGGATGACCCCGCTGGAGGAGGAGCAGGCGTACGTCGAACGCTGCAGGGAGGGCCTGCGCCGGATGCTGGACGGCGCCCGGCACAACGTGGTCGTCGGGGAGACCGTGGCGGGCGACCGCTACAGCGCCGAGCGGCTGGGCCGTCATCTCAAGAGCCTGGCGAAGGAGCTGAGCGAGGACGACGGAGGGCCGCCGTTCTTCGGGCGCCTCGACTGCGGCCCCGAGGCCGGCGAGCACGCCGGGCGGCGCTACCACATCGGCCGCCGCCACGTCTCGGCCGACGGCGGCACCCAACCTCTGGTGATCGACTGGAGGGCGCCGGTCTCGCGGAGGTTCTACCAGGCGTCGGCCCGGGATCCCCGGGGCGTGGCCGTACGGCGGCGCTTCGGCTGGGCCGGCGGCGAGCTGACCGGCTTCGAGGACGAGCGCCTCGACCTCGGCGTGGATCTGGGCGGCGCCGGGCGGATCCTGACGGCCGAGATCGAACGCCCCCGGGTCGGGCCGATGCGCGACATCGTCGCCACCATCCAGCCGGAGCAGGACGACCTGGTCCGCGCCGGCCTGGAGGAGTCCCTGTGCGTCCAGGGCGCGCCCGGCACCGGCAAGACCGCCGTCGGCCTGCATCGCGCCGCCTACCTGCTCTACGCCCACCGCAAGCGGCTGTCGCGTGGCGGTGTGCTCGTGCTCGGCCCGAACCGGGCCTTCCTCGGCTACATCTCGGCGGTGCTGCCGGCCCTGGGCGAGGTCGACGTCGAGCAGACCACGCTGGACGCGCTCCTCTCCCGGGTCCCGGTCAAGGGGATCGACGGCCCGGACGCCGCCGTGGTCAAGCACGACGTGCGCATGGCCGAGGTGCTGCGCAGGGCGCTCCACCGGCGCGTCCGCGAGCCCGCGGAGCCGCTCGCCGTCGCCGACGGCTCCTCCCGCTGGCGGGTCTCGCAGGACGAACTGCGCCACGTGGTCGAGGAGACCCGGCGCGAGGCGATGCCGTACGGCGTGGGCCGCGAGCGCGTCATCGCCCGCGTGGCGTCGCTCGTGCGGAGCCGGGCGGAGGCCCGCGGCCGGACGATCGACACGGCGTGGACGCGCAGGACCACCCGGGCCGTCGCCTCCGCCGTGGACGCCTTCTGGCCGGCCGTACGCCCCGAGGAGGTGCTGTTCGAGGTGCTCCGCGACCCCTCGGAGGCCGCCGAGGGCGTGCTCACGGCGGCCGAGCGGGCGGCGATCGCCTGGGCGAGACCGCCGCGCACCTACCGGAGCGCCGCCTGGACGGCCGCCGACCTGATCCTGCTCGACGAGCTCGCCGGCCTGGTCGAGCGCCCGCGGGGATACGGCCACGTGATCGTCGACGAGGCGCAGGACCTGTCGCCGATGCAGTGCAGGGCCGTCGCCCGGCGCAGCGAGCACGGCTCGCTCACCGTGCTCGGCGACCTGGCGCAGGGCACGACCCCGTGGGCGGCCCGCGACTGGGGCGAGCAGATGGCCCACCTGGGCAAGCCGGACGCCGAGGTCATGGCGCTCACCACCGGCTTCCGCACGCCCGCCGCCGTCGTCGAGCTCGCCAACCGCCTGCTGGCCGAACTCCCGGTGGAGGTGCCGCTCTCCCGGTCCTTCCGGCGCGACGGCCGGCTGCGCGTGCTGCGCGGGGACGACCGGGCGGTCGTGACGGCGGTGCGCGAGGCGCTCGGCCACGAGGGCTCGATCGGCGTCATCGCCGCCGACGCGTCGGCCGGCCGCCTGCGCGCCGCGCTCGCGGACGCCGGGCTGGCCGTCGCCGACGGCCCCACGCCCGACCCGTCCGTGCGGATCTCCGTGGTGCCCGCCACCCTGTGCAAGGGCCTGGAGTACGACCACGTCGTGCTGGCCGAGCCCGCCGAGATCGTCGCGGCCGAGGAGCGCGGGCTGGGCAGGCTCTACGTGGCGCTCACCCGCGCGGTGTCCCGTCTCGACGTGGTGCACCGCCGTCCGCTGCCGTCCCCCCTGACGTGATGCCCACGATCGGCAGGCGCAGCGCGCCCGGCGCCGACATGGGGACCACCGGCCGCACGGGCGCGACCGGCCCGAGCCGCACGTACGCGGAGCCGAGGGCGGGGCGCGGGTCCGGCTCGCCCTTGTTCGGCCACAGCGCCATCGCGCGCTCGGCCTGGGCGGTGATCGTGAGCGAGGGGTTCACGCCGAGGTTGGCCGACACGGCCGAGCCGTCCACGATGTGCAGACCCTCGTATCCGTAGACCCGGTGGTAGGGGTCGATCACCCCGGTCTCGGCCGAGTCGCCGATCGCGCAGCCGCCGAGGAAGTGCGCCGTCGCCGGGATGTCGAACAGGTCGAGCCAGGAGCCGCCGGGAAGGCCGCCGATCTCCTCGGCCGCCAGGCGGACGGCCTCGTGCCCGGCGGGGATCCAGGTGGGGTTCGGCTCGCCGTGGCCCGGGCCCGCCCGCAGCTTCCCGCCCTTCAGCGAGAGCGTGATCGAGTTGTCCTTGGCCTGCATGACGAGGGCGATGACCGTGCGCTCCGACCACCTGCGGTGGTTGAACAGCCGGGGCAGCAGATGGGGCCGCCGCAGGGCCGCACCGACGAACTTCAGCCAGCGCGGCACCCGCCCGCCCCCGTCCACGAGCAGCGTGCGCAGCAGGCCCATGGCGTTGGAGCCGTCGCCGTACCGGACCGGCTCGATGTGCGTCTCGGCGTCCGGATGGATCGAGGACGTGATCGCCACGCCGCGGTTGAGCTTGGCGCCCTTCGTGGTGAGGCGTTCGAAGCCGAGCAGGGCCTCGGAGTTCGTCCTGGTCAGCGCGCCGAGCCGGGGCGAGATCCGGGGCAGTGTGGACGCCCTGAGCCGGTGGAGCAGGTGCTGCGTGCCGTACGTCCCGGCGGCGAAGACCACCTGCCCGGCGGTCAGCGTGCGGGTGGGGCCGAACGGCCCTGTGCGCCTCACCGTGATCTCGTAGCCGCCCTCGATGGGCCGCACGCCGGTCACGGTGGTCTCCGGGTGGACCTTCGCCCCGGCCTTCTCGGCCAGGTAGAGGTAGTTCTTGATCAGCATGTTCTTGGCGCCGTGGCGGCAGCCGGTCATGCACTCCCCGCACTCGGTGCAGCCGCGGCGGCGCGGCCCCACTCCGCCGAAGTAGGGGTCGTCCACCCCGACGCCGGGCTCGCCGAAGAACACCCCGACAGGGGCGAGACGGAACGTGTGGCCGACGCCCATCCGCTCGGCGACCTTCTTCATCACCTCGTCGGCGGCGGTGACCGTGGGGTTGTCCACCACGCCCAGCATCCGCCTTGCCTGGTCGTAGTAGGGCGCGAGCTCGGCCTTCCAGTCGGTGATGTGCGCCCACTGGGGATCGCGGAAGAACGGGTCGAGCGGCTCGTAGAGGGTGTTGGCGTAGACGAGCGAGCCGCCGCCCACCCCCGCGCCCGCCAGCACCATCACGCCGTTGGAGCCGCGCAGGACGTGGATGCGCTGGATGCCCTTCAGGCCGAGCGCGGGCGCGAACAGGAAGTCCCCGGCCCGCCAGGAGGTCTTCGGCAGGGTCTTCTCGTCGAACCGCCGGCCGGCCTCCAGGACGCCGACCGAATAGCCCTTCTCGGTGAGCCGCAGCGCGGTCACGCTCCCGCCGAACCCCGACCCGATCACCGCGACGTCGTAGTCCAACGCCCCGCCTTCCTTCTTACTTGAGGTGCAGCCGCTTCATCGTCTTGAGCAGCCCCGCGAGCGTGTCGGCGTACTTGTCGTAGGTCATGCCGAGGATCGGCTCGAAGCCCAGCCAGGTCGCCTGGCTGGCCACCGTCTGGACCTCCGTGTACTTCAGCAGGCCCTCGGTGCCGTGGCGGCGGCCGAGCCCGGACGACTTCATCCCGCCCATCGGCGCGTCGTAGGAGGCGTACGCCGAGCCGTACCCCTCGTTGATGTTGACGGTGCCCGCCTTGATCAGGGTGGCGAGGCGGCGGCCCCGCGCGACGTCCCTGGTCCAGATGGAGGCGTTCAGCCCGTACGCGGTGTCGTTGGCCGCGTGCACCGCCTCGTCCTCGTTCCTGAAGCGGTAGAGCGACACGACCGGCCCGAACGTCTCGTCCCTGCAGACGGCCATGTCCTCGCCGACGCCGTCGAGGACGGTCGGCTCGTAGAAGAACGGGCCGAGGTCGGGGCGCGGCCTGCCGCCCGTCAGCACCGTGGCGCCCTTGGCCACGGCGTCCTCGACGTGCGCCGACACCCCGTCGAGCTGCCTCTGGGACGTGAGCGAGCCCATCTGCACGTCCCAGTCGAGGCCGGGGCCGATCCTCATGTTCTCCACCGCCCGGACGAACTTGTCACGGAAGGCGTCGGCGATCGCCTCGTGCACGTAGAGGCGCTCGATCGAGATGCACAGCTGGCCCGCGTTGGTGAAGCAGGCCCGGATCGCGCCCTGGGCGGCCACGTCGAGGTCGGCGTCGTCGAGCACGATCATCGGGTTCTTGCCGCCGAGCTCGAGGGAGCAGCCGATGAGCCGCTTGGCCGCCTCCTCGGCGATCCTGCGCCCGCCGCGCGTCGAGCCGGTGAACGCCACGTAGTCGGCACCGTCGATCAGCGGGTCGCCGACGTCCTCCGGATCGCCGAGCACGACCTGCCAGATGTCGCGCGGCATGCCCAGCTCGGCCAGCAGGTCGATCGTCCACAGCGTGGACAGCGGGGTCTGGGTGTCGGGCTTGTGCACGACCGCGTTGCCCGCGATCAGCGCGGGGACCACGTCGGTGACGCCGAGGGCCAGCGGGTAGTTCCATGGGCTGATCACCGCGACGACGCCCTTGGGGTGGCGCAGCTCGGCCGTGCGGGTGGCGATCGGGAAGATGCCCTGCCTGCGCTGCGGCTCCAGCAGTCCGGGCGCCCGCCGCGCGTAGTAGAGCGTGCAGCCCGCCACGTCCGCCACTTCCTCGTACGCGTGGCGCCGCGCCTTGCCGGTCTCCCACTGCACGATGTCGAGTAGCTCCCGGCGACGGTCGAGCATCGCGTCGTGGAGCCGCAGGAAGGGCCTGATCCGCTCCCGGACCGGCAGCGCCGCCCAGGCCTCCTGTGCCGCCCTCGCCCTGGCGTACGCCGCGCGGACGTCCTCGGGGGTGGAGATCGGGACCTCGGCCAGGACCTCGCCGGTGAACGGCGTGACGATCTCCCTCGTCTTGCCCTCGGAGGAGACGTGCGTGAGGATCCGGTCGACCATGGCCGCGTCGAGCGTCCGATTCATGGCACCCATGGCGGAAGAATATTCCGGACCCCCGCTCGTGGCTACCGGTAAGTAATGCCGGAGCTCCAATCGGCCGTGGCCGTCGAACCGGGACGGGAGGTGATCCGTCTTGGGGGCATGAGGACATCGATTCGTACGGCGGGCATTCTCGCCGCGCTGCTGGCCACGGGAGCCACGGGCTGCGCGGGGGGCCGTACGACACAGGACTTCCCGCCCCCTCCCACGGACCTGACCGGCAAGGTACGGCTCGTCGCGTACTCCGGCTGCGACGAGATGACGGAGGGGCTGCGGCAGGCGGCCGCGCGGAACGTGACCCCCTGGGGCTTCGGGGACGCCATGCTCTACGCGGTCACCGACGCCGCCGCGGCCAAGCGGGCGACGCCCGAGCAGCAGTCGTACTCGACCACGAACACGCACGAGGCGGGCGTGGACGAGCCCGACCTGGTCAAGACCGACGGCGACCGGGTGATCACGGTCACCAGGGGCGTGCTGCGCGTCGTGGACGCGAGGACCCGGAAGGTCACCGGGACGCTGCGGCTCGTCGCCGAGGACCAGTCGTGGGCCCAGGCCGACCTGCTGGTCCAGGGCGACCGCGCGCTCGTGCTGTTCCAGGGCGGCGGGATCGTCCCGTTCGGGGCGACGGCCAAGACCCGGGTCGGCCCCGGCGGCCCGAGGTATGTGCTCGTGGACCTGTCCGGCGAGCCGCGCGTCCTCGGCGCGATGACCGTGCACGGGCAGCACGTCGACGCCCGGCAGGTCGGCTCCACGGTGCGGCTCGTCGTCCGGTCGCAGCCGGAGATCGCCTTCCCGACGCCGAAGCAGGACGAATCGGAGAAGGAACTGCTCGAAGGCAACCGGAAGGCCGTGCTGTCCGCCCCCGCCGACGCGTGGCTGCCGTCGTACGACGTCGAGTCCGGCGGCGCGAGCCGCACCGAGCGGGTCGGCTGCGACCAGGTCAGCCACCCCGACCGGTTCACCGGCACCTCGATGCTGACCATCCACACGATCGACCTGGCCGCCGCCACGCCGTTCGGCTCGCTCACGCCGATCGCGGTCGCGGCCGACGGCGACACCGTGTACGGAACGGCGGGCAGCCTCTACGTCACCAGCAATCCCCGCTGGTGGTCGGCCCGCCCGATCGACGTGGTGCCGCTGCCCGACTCGTCGGCCGCCGCGCCCACGGCCACCCCGGCGGCGCCGCCCGAGCGCACGGAGGTGCACCGCTTCGACGTCTCCGCCCCCGGCGCCCCGCGCTACGTCACGTCGGGCTCCGTGCCGGGACGGCTGCTGAACCAGTACTCCCTGTCGGAGTACGACGGTCACCTGCGGGTGGCGACGACCAGCGGCGCCGAGGTGTTCGACGCGAGCCGGGGCACGAGCGAGAGCGGCGTGTACGTGCTGGACGCCGGCACGCTCGCCCAGACGGGCTCGGTGACGGGCCTCGGCAAGGGCGAGCGGATCTACTCGGTGCGGTTCATGGACGGCCTCGGTTACGTGGTGACGTTCCGCCAGACCGACCCCCTGTACACGCTGGACCTGCGGGACCCGGCCGCGCCGAAGGTCACCGGCGAGCTGAAGATCACCGGTTTCTCCGCCTACCTCCACCCGGCGGGCGAGGGGCGGCTCATCGGCATCGGCCAGGAGGCGAGCGAGAAGGGCCGGGTGCTCGGCACGCAGATCTCGCTGTTCGACGTCTCCGACCCGGCCGCGCCCGCGGTGCTGTCGCGGTTCCACCAGAAGGAGTCCGGCTCGGAGGCCGAGTGGGACCCGCACGCCTTCCTCTACTGGCCCGCCACCGGGCTGGCCGTGCTCCCGCTCCAGAACTGGGCCGAGGGCGGGATCGCGGGCAGCGCGGCCCTCGCGCTGCGCGTCGGCGACCGCGAGATCACCAAGCTGGGCGTCGTGACCCACCCGCGGCCGCCCGCGAAGAGCGACTTCGCCCCGGCCGACCAGGGCATCCGCCGTTCCCTCGTCATCGGCGACGACCTGTGGACCGTGTCCGACACCGGCCTCAAGGTCAGCGACGCCGCCACGCTGGCCGACCGGGCGTGGATCCCCTTCAGCTGATGTCCCCCGGCGCCTTCGCGAGGTCACGCGGGGGCGCGACGGGGACGATCTCCGGCGCGCCGAGGCGGATCGCGTCGGCCTCCTGGTCGGTGTCCTGCTCCTGGGAGGCCCGCTCCGCCTCGACCCGCTTGGTGTAGTACTCGACCTCACGCTTGACCTGGTCGGCGTCCCAGCCGAGCGGGCCGGCCATGAGCTCGGCGGCCTCCTGGGCGACCGCGGTCCCCCGGTGGAAGGTCTCGATCGAGATGCGCGTGCGCCGCGTCAGCGCGTCGTTGAGGTGCCGGGCGCCCTCGTGCGTCGCCGCGTACACGATCTCCGCGCGCAGGTGGTCGTCCGCGCCGTCGAGGGGCCGGCCGAGCGAGGGGTCGCGCTCGATGATCGCGAGCACCTCGTCGATCAGCGAGCCGTACCGCTCCAGCAGGTGCTCGATCCTCGCCACGTGCAGCCCGGAGGAGCGCGCCATGCGGTGGCGGGAGTTCCACAGGGCCTGGTAGCCCTCCGCGCCGGCGAGCGGCACCTGGTCGGTGCAGGACGGCGGCACGCGCTGGTCGAGGCCGTGCGCGACCGCGTCGACGGCGTCGGCCGCCATGACCCGATACGTCGTGAACTTCCCGCCGGCCACCATGACCAGCCCCGGCACGGGGTGGGTGACGACGTGCTCGCGCGAGAGCTTGGAGGTCTCCTCGGACTCCCCGGCCAGCAGCGGCCGCAGGCCGGCGTACACGCCCTCGACGTCGTCCCTGGTCAACGGCACCGAGAGCACCGAGTTGACCCGGTCGAGCAGGTAGTCGATGTCCGCCCGCGAGGCCGCGGGGTGGGCCTTGTCGAGGTTCCAGCGGGTGTCGGTGGTCCCGATGATCCAGTGCCGGCCCCACGGGATGACGAACAGCACCGACTTCTCGGTGCGCATGATGAGCCCGCTGAGCGAGTGGATGCGGTCGCGCGGCACCACCAGGTGGATGCCCTTGGACGCCCGCACGTGGATCTGACCCCGGCCGCCGACGAGCTGCTGGATGTCGTCGGTCCACACGCCGGTCGCGTTGACGACCTGGCGGGCCCGCACGTCCAGCTCGGCGCCGGTCTCCAGGTCGCACACGCGCACCCCGGTGACCCGCTCCCCCTCGCGCAGGAAGCCGACCGCCTGCACCCGGGAGGCGACGTGCGCGCCGTACGTCGCGGCGGTGCGCAGCGTGGTCATCACGAAGCGGGCGTCGTCGACCTGGGCGTCCCAGTACTGCACGGCGCCGGTGAAGGCCGACCTGCGCAACGAGGGGACGACCCGCAGCGTCTGGCGGCGGGTGAGGTGGCGGTGCCCCGGCACGCCACGCGTGAGGCCGAAGGACAGCCCGAGCGTGTCGTAGAGCGCGAGCCCCGCCCCGATGTACGGCCGCTCCCAGCCCGTGTGCGTCAGCGGGTACAGGAACGGCACCGGCCTGACCAGGTGCGGCGCGATCCGCTTGAGCAGCAGCGACCGCTCCCGCAGGGCCTCCCTGACGAGGTCGAAGTTGAGCTGCTCCAGATAACGCAGCCCGCCGTGGATCAGCTTCGACGACCGGGACGACGTGCCGGAGGCGAAGTCGCGCGCCTCGACCAGGCCCACCGAGAGCCCGCGGGTCGCGGCGTCGAGCGCGACGCCGGCGCCGACCACGCCGCCGCCGATCACGACCACGTCGAGTTCCTGCGCCTCCATCCGCGCCAGGGCGGCGGTACGTTCTGCCGGGCCGAGCCTCGCCGTCCCCATCCTCGCCGTCATATGGCTCCTTCTGTACCGCTTTCGCCTCGTCCGAGTAAATCTACCCGTGAGTAGTTACCCGCGAATCCATCTTTTCCGTCGCCTTTCCCAAGGATCTCCGTAATAGTCGGTGAACCCTTCGGCGCGGCCCCCTCGCCGTCCCCGTCGGCGAGGCGAACACGGTGCGCACCCGCGCCGGGACGTGACGTTGAGCGGCATCCACCAGGTCATCGAGTTCGCCATCACCCGCTGGGAGACCCAGAAGGCGTCCGAGCGGCTGGCCGGCGAGCGCGAGCGCCGCAGGCTGTCCCGGGACCTGCACGATCTGGTCGGCCGCGGCCTGGTCGCCCTCATCATGCGGGCCGAGGTCGCGGCGCAGCACGACCCCGAGACCTCGACGGGCGAGGAGCTGCGCCGCATCGCGGCGCTGGCGCGCACCGCTCTGAACAACACCCTGGCGGTGGTCGAGGAGATGCGCTTCCCGGACATCGTGACGGAGCTGGAGGAGGCCAGGGAGTTGCTGGGCTGGGCGGGGATCGACCTCGCCGTCTTCGGCCGTCCGGTGAGGGCGCACCAGAGGGCGCCGTTCGCCTGGCTCCTGCGCGAGGCCCCGTCACCAACGTCACCAAGCACAGCGGCGCCAGGACGTGCCGGGTGATCTTCGGCCCCGGCCGGCTGACGGTCGAGGACGACGGACGGCCGAAGGAGCCCCTGGTGCCGGGCGCGGGCCTCACCGGACTGCGGGAACGGCTGGAGCAGGCCGGTGCGGAACTGGTCGTCTCGCGGTCCAGGGAAGGCGGCGTACGCGTGACAGCGGGTGGTCGGCGCGGCGCGCGGGGTCGAGGAGGCGGTGGCGCTGGCCGCAGAGACGCGCCCGCACATCGCGCTTGTCGACCTGCACCTGCCGTCGGACGGCGCGGCCGTCCAGGAGGACGCCCCGAACGGCGTGGAGGTGGTCGCGGGGCTGCGCAGACGCTCTCCCGCCACCAGGTGCCTGATCCTCTCGGCGTTCCGTCAGCCGGGCGCCCTGCGTGCCGCGCTCGCCGCGAGCGCCTGCGCCCGCATCGCCCTGGCCAAACCGTGCCCGCTCACTCCGTAGGAGGTCGCGGTGCTCCGCCACGCCCAGGACGTCCTCACGGTCGCCGACATCGCGAGGGTCATGCGCCTCAGCACCGGCACCGTGCGGAACCACATCACCCGGGCCATCCACAAGACCGGCGCGCGCAACCGCCACGAGGCCGTACGCATCGCCGCCGCCAACGACTGGCTCTGAGTCAGCCGGCGGGCTGAGGGCCCCGGGGCGCAGCCGGGCCAGGGCCACCACGAGCGCCAGCGCGGTCCAGCAGGCCAGCACCACCGCTGGCGCCGCAGGCATGCCGCTGCCCACCGGGCAGATACCATGCTCAGGACCGCCCGCCTGCTCTCACCTGCTTATTCGGGACTTCGCCCCAGCCGACGGGGCAGGTGCCATCCAGGTGGTGTCCAGCACGCCGACGGTCACGAGGATGGCCGTGAGTCATTGCGGCCTGCACGCGGGTCGGGCCCGGCTTCCTCGTCGCGGCCTTCATCCCTCTGCTCCGGCACGAGACGTCCCTCGTGCCCGCGCACGTACGCGCCCTTCTCGCGCCCGCTCCGGCCGGTCGCTGACCGCCGGTCCCGCCCCGCAGACCCGGGGCGGCGGGCACGCGCGGGACGCGGGAGGATGGCGGCATGAGCGTGACTCTCTCCGATGCCCGCATCGTCACTCCCGACGGCGTCCACGACGGCTGGCTCACCATCGAGGACGGCAGGATCACCCACATCGGGCGCGGGCAGGCTCCGCGCGACGGGCTCGGCCTGGGTGGGCGCGCCGTCGTCCCCGGCTTCGTCGACATCCACAGCCACGGCGGCGCCGGCGGCAGCTTCCCCGACGGCGACCCGGAGACCGCCGCCGCGGTCGCGGCCCTTCATCTGAACCGGGGCTCGACCACGCTCATGGCCAGCCTGGTCACCGCCGCGCCCGACACGCTCGCGCGGGCCGCCTCCGCGCTCGCCGACCTGTGCGAGCAGGGCCTGCTCGCCGGCATCCACTTCGAGGGGCCGTACATCGCCAGGTCGCGTTGCGGCGCGCACGAGCCCACACTGCTGCGCGAGCCCGACGTGGCGGAGTTCCGGGCGCTGGTGAAGGCCGGGCGTGGCCACGTCCGGATGCTGACGATCGCGCCCGAGCTGCCGAACGCGCTCGACGTGATCAGGGAGGCCGCCGCCGAGGGCGTCGTCGCCGCGCTCGGCCACAGCGACGCGACCTACGAGCAGACGATCGAGGGGATCGACGCCGGGGCGACGGTGGCCACCCACCTCTACAACGCGATGCCGCCGCTCGGCCACCGCGCGCCCGGACCGATCGCCGCCCTGCTCCAGGACGAGCGGGTGACCGTCGAGCTGATCAACGACGGCGTCCACGTGCACCCGGCGATGCTGCGCCTGGCCATGCACGCCGCGGGCGCGGGCCGTACGGCGCTGATCACCGACGCGATGGCGGCGGCGGGCATGGGCGACGGGCGCTACCCGCTCGGCCCGATGACCGTCGACGTCGTGGACGGGGTGGCCCGGCTCGCCTCCGACACCCCCGGAGGCGGCTCGATCGCCGGCAGCACGCTCACGATGGACGTGGCCTTCCGCCGCACCGTGCGGGAGGTCGGGCGCTCACTGGTGGACGCCGCGCTGATGGCCTCGCTCACCCCCGCCCGCGTGCTCGGACTGGACGGCGAGATCGGCTCGATCACGGTCGGCAAGCACGCCGATCTCGTGGTGCTCGACGACGACCTGCGCGTCGGCGGCGTGATGAAGCGCGGCGCCTGGGTCCGCCGGCCCTGACCGATCCCCGGAAAGCCGAAGGCCGGGCCCGGCGGGCCCGGCCTTCCCTGGCAGCGGCTCAGCGCTGCGGCGGGGCGACGACCACCTCGACGCGCTGGAACTCCTTGAGGTCGGAGTAGCCGGCAGTGGCCATCGTGCGGCGCAGCGCGCCGAGCAGGTTCATCGAGCCGTCGGCCAGCGACGACGGGCCGTGCAGGATCTCCCGCAGCGTGCCGATCGTGCCGAACTCGACCCGCTTGCCTCGCGGCAGCTCGGGGTGGTGGGCTTCGGAGCCCCAGTGGAACCCGCGGCCGGGGGCCTCGGTGGCCCGCGCGAGCGGCGAGCCCACCATGACGGCGTCAGCGCCGCAGGCGATCGCCTTGGCGATGTCGCCGGAGCCGCCCATGCCGCCGTCGGCGATGACGTGGACGTAGCGGCCGCCCGACTCGTCCATGTAGTCGCGGCGGGCCGCGGCCACGTCGGAGATCGCGGTGGCCATCGGCACGACCACGCCCAGCACGTTGCGGGTGGTGTGCGAGGCGCCGCCGCCGAAGCCGACCAGCACGCCGGCCGCGCCGGTCCGCATGAGGTGCAGCGCCGCCGTGTACGTCGCGCAGCCTCCCACGATCACCGGGACGTCGAGCTCGTAGATGAACTGCTTGAGGTTCAGCGGCTCGGCCCGGCCGGAGACGTGCTCGGCGGAGACCGTCGTGCCGCGGATCACGAAGATGTCCACGCCCGCGTCGATCACGGCCTTGTGGTGCTGCACGGTGCGCTGCGGCGACAGCCGTACGGCGGTCGTGACGCCGGCCGCGCGGATCTCCTCGATGCGCCGGCCGATCAGCTCGTCCTTGATCGGCGCGGTGTAGATCTCCTGCAGCCGCCTGGTCGCGGCCTCCCGGTCGAGGGTGGCGACCTCCTCCAGGAGCGGCGCCGGGTCCTCGTAGCGGGTCCACAACCCTTCGAGGTCGAGCACGCCGAGGCCGCCCAGGCGCCCGATCTCGATGGCCGTCTGCGGCGACACGACGCTGTCCATCGGGCTCGCCACGAGCGGAGACTCGAACCGGTAGGCGTCGATCTGCCAGGAGATCGACACCTCCTCCGGGTCACGGGTGCGCCGGGAGGGCACGATGCCGATCTCGTCCAGCGCGTAGGCACGCCGCCCGCTCTTGCCGCGCCCGATCTCCACCTGTGTCATATCGCCTGTTCTTTCCGTTTCTTCCGGTACGACCTAGGAGTCTCTGACAAATGCTGCCCGTCGCGAGCGTGGATCCAGGTGGATGCAGCGCAAGGCGGAGGAGCCGATAACAGCGTTATCGGCGACGACGACAACGTAGCGAGGCGCCGCCTGGGCCACGCGCAGCAGGGCCATGATTTGTCAGACACGACCTAGCGCCCGTGGTAGTTCGGAGCCTCGACCGTCATCTGGATGTCATGCGGGTGGCTCTCCTTGAGCCCGGCCGCGGTGATCGGCATGAGCTGCGCCTTCTCGTGCAGCTCCTCGATCGTCCGGGAGCCGGTGTACCACATGCCCTGCCGCAGGCCGCCGACCAGCTGGTGGGCCACCGCCGCGACCGGGCCGCGGTAGGGCACCTGGCCCTCGATGCCCTCGGGGATGTACTTGTCCTCCCCGGACACCCCGGCCTGCGCGTACCTGTCCTTGCTGAACGACGCGCCGCCGCGCTCGCGGTTGCGCACCGCGCCCAGCGATCCCATGCCCCGGTACGACTTGAACTGCTTGCCGTTGATGAAGATCAGCTCACCGGGCGACTCCTCGCAGCCGGCCAGCAGCGAGCCGAGCATGACCGTGTCGGCCCCGGCGGCCAGCGCCTTGGCGATGTCGCCCGAGTACTGCAGGCCGCCGTCGCCGATGACCGGGACGCCGGCCGGGCCACACGCCAGCGCGGCCTCGTAGATGGCGGTGAGCTGTGGGGCGCCCACGCCCGCGACGACCCGGGTGGTGCAGATAGAGCCGGGCCCGACGCCCACCTTGACCGCGTCGGCGCCCGCGTCGACCAGCGCCTGCGCGCCCGCGCGGGTGGCGACGTTGCCGCCGATGACGTCCACCCGGCCGTTGGCCTTGATCTTGGCGATCATGTCGCACAGGCCGCGCGAGTGCCCGTGCGCGACGTCGACGATGATGACGTCCACGCCCGCCTCGATCAGCGTCATGGCGCGCTCCTCGGCGTCGCCCGCGACGCCGACCGCCGCGCCGACCATCAGGCGGCCGTCGGCGTCCTTGGTCGCGAGCGGGTACTGCTCGCTCTTGGTGAAGTCCTTGACCGTGATGAGGCCCTGCAGGCGACCGGCCTCGTCCACGAGCGGGAGCTTCTCGACCTTGTTCTGCCGCAGCAGCCGGAACGCCTCGTCGCGGTCGACGCCCACCGGCGCCGTCACCAGCGGCATCGGGGTCATGACGTCGCGCACGACCCTGCTCTGGTCGCTCTCGAACCGCATGTCGCGATTGGTGACGATGCCCACGAGCACGCCGTCCGCGTCGGTGACCGGGACCCCGGAGATCCGGTAGGTCGCGCACAGCCGCTCGACGTCGGCGAGGGTGTCCTCGGGAGAGCAGGTGACGGGGTTGGTCACCATCCCCGCCTCCGACCGCTTGACCAGGTCGACCTGCTGCGCCTGCTCCTCGATCGAGAGGTTGCGGTGCAGGATGCCGATGCCGCCCTGCCGGGCCATCGCGACCGCCATGCGCGCCTCGGTGACCGTGTCCATCGCGGCCGACACCAGCGGGATGCGCAGCGTGATGGTGCGGGACAGCCGGGTCGTCGTGTCGGCCTCCCCCGGCTGCAGGTCCGAATAGGCCGGAACGAGTAGCACGTCGTCGAACGTGAGTCCCGGTTCGGTGAACTTGGCCATCTGCTGCACCCCTCCTGCGCTGTGGGTCCTCGCGCGTGGGTCCCTCGCCAGACCCGAGGTCAGTCTAGTGGGCGCCCCAAACCGCATCCGGCAGACCTGTCAAGGGGGAGGGCACAAAAAGTGGGGGGACCGGCTTCCGGTCCCCCCACTTCCCCGCGTCGCGCCCGCCACGCCCGTCGAGCCCCCCTCCGCGCCCGGCAGACGGGGCGTTCCCGGCTAACGCTGGGTCAAGAATGCGTCACACAGCGTCTACGCGCAATGGCGTAACGTGCAACTGCACAAAGATGCATTTCCTGTCTCTCGAAACTACGCCCGAAACAAATGCCGAACCCTCACATCCATACAAAAGCCGCCACGCTCAGCCCTGCCAAATGTGTGAACGGGACGGACAGCGCGGAAAATCCGAGCTATTCTCGCGATCCGAAGCGAGGCGGGGATGGGGCGGAAGTCGGCGCAACGGACGCCGGGAAACGTTTTCTCCCAGGGGCCGGCGAGCCAGTGGATCAGTGCGCCCAATGCGATCAGCGCGGCGCGACCGGTGCGGTGCCATCGGCGCCGCGCGACCAGTGTGACCACCGACGGAGCGAGCATGAGTACGACGCGCAACGCCGCCTCCCCGGCCGACCCCTTCGAAAGCCTCGGCCTCTCCCCCGACCAGGCGGCCCTCTACACGGCCATGCTGCGGCTGCACCGCGCCACGCTGACCGAACTCGCCGAGGCGGTCGACCGGCCCGCGGAGGACGTGCTCGACGCCCTGGACGGGCTCGTACGGCTCGGCGCGGTGAACCGGCGGCGGGAGGAGTTCCTCGCCCGCCACCCGGCCGCGGCGATCGGGCGACTGGTGGCGGAGAGGCTGGACCGCATGGCGCGGGAGACGCGCCAGATCGACGAGGTGCTCGCGGCGGCGGGGCGCCTGACCCACCACTACGACGCGGGCCTCGACTGGCGCAGCGGGCGGTTCTCGGTCGAGCCGGTGAGCGGCGCGGACGAGCTCTGCGAGAGCGTGATCGGCCTCGCGCTGCAGGCGCCCCCCGCCGAGCTGGTCATGGCCGTGCCGGACCGCCGCACCATGGCCAGGTTGGCGGACGGGTACGGCGGCCAGTGGATCCAGGCCGCCGCGGACGGCATCCTGCGCCCGCGGATGGTCGTCGCGCTCGACGCCGTGTCCGCACCCGCCATGCGTGAGGTGTGCGCGCGGTTCTCGGCGGCGGGCGCGGGGCTGCGCGCCCTCGACGCGGTGCCGAGCTGGTTCTTCGCGCTCGGCGACGGCACCGCCGGGCTGCCCGCCGAGTGGGGCGTCCCGCTGCCCGAGCACTCCTACAACTGCTACCTGGTCCACGCCCCGGTGGCGGTGGGGGCGCTGCGGGCGCTGTTCGAGGCGCTGTGGGCCCGGGCCGCGCCGATCTCCCCGCACAACAACGCGCTGCAGGTGCTGCGGCTGGCCGCGCACGGCCTGTCCGACGACGCCATCGCCCGCCACCTCGGCGTCTCCGTGCGCACGGTGCGGGCCAGGTTCGCCGAGGCGATGTCGGAGCTGGGGGCCCAGTCCCGCTTCCACGCCGGGGTGGAGGCCGCCCGCCGCGGCTGGCTGTGACGCCCGCGTCCGGGGCACGGCCCGACGAGCAGATGGGGCGCACTTTCGCTCGTGGAGGGGGCCGTGGTCATAAGGTGGGATGCGTGCTGGAAGACGTCCCCCGCGACCCGTTCGCGGATGACCCCAACGACCCCGCGGCGGAGCTTGGAGCGCCCGACGACGTGGAGCCGCTGACGCTCGCGGAACGCGACGAGGCGCTGACCGATCTCGCCGACGTGGAGGTCTTCCGTTCCCTGCTCGAACCCCAGGGCGTGCTCGGCCTGGTCCTCGACTGCCCGGAGTGCGGCGAACAGCACTACTTCGACTGGGACCTGCTGCGCGGCAACCTGCGCCAGATGATCGACAACGGCCGGCCTCAGGTCCACGAGCCGGCCTACCAGCCCGACCCGGCCGACTACGTCAGCTGGGAGTACGCCCGGGGCTACGTGGACGGCGTGATCGACACGGAGGAGAGCCACTGACCGTCCACGTCGGCGACGAGCGCGCCGAGCAGGCGGATGGCGGCGTCCGTGCCGCCGACCGGCTCGCGGCGGGCGAGCGCGTCGAGGACGGCGTCCGTCCGCATTACTTCGCCCTCCACGTCGGCATCGCCGTACGACCCGAGGTGGCGAGCCGTACGACGACGTTTCGTGGTCACGCAATCGACTCCAGCTCGGCCAGCTGCCGGAGCCTGGCGAGCGCACGATGCTGCGCGACCCGGACGGCACCTGGTGACATGCCGAGTACATTACCCGTCTCCTCGGCGGACAGGCCCGAGACCACCCGCAGAATGAGGAGCTCGCGCTGGGTGTCCGGGAGCCGGGCGAGCAGGTCGCGGGCGTGCTGCGCCTCGATGTAGCGCACCACCGTCTCCTCCGGCCCCGGGCCCTCGTCGGGCCCGTCCGGCAGGTCCTGCGTGGGCACGGCCGAGCGGACCGAGCTGCGGAGGGCGTCGGCCACCTTGTGTGAGGCGATGCCGAAGACGAACGAGGCGAACGGGCGGCCCATGTCGCGGTAGCGCGGCAGCGCCGACAGCACCGCGATGCACACCTCCTGGGCCACGTCGTCGGCGATGTGGTACTGACCGGACACCCTGCCCAGTCGAGCCCTGCAGTAGCGGACCACCATCGGGCGCAGGTGTCCCAGCAGTGATTCGATCGCGGTGCGATCTCCCTGTACGGCAAGGCTGGTCAGTTCCCTGAGGTCGGGCTCATCCGATCTCGTCGCAAGCCTTACCCCAGTTACGGCGTCGGCGACGCATCCCTCGGTCACGTTAGGCATGATGCCCGTCACGATCGTTCATGTCGTCATGGTTAACGGCTACGGATTGGTCACATTGACGCGTCGATAACAGTCCGTAATCGACTGATCACTCGACCGTTGGAACATTCCAACCGTAATGCCCAAAACAAGGGATATACGGCTGACGGCTTGACAGGGAAAAAGAAGCATGCCGGTCGTTCGCATTGCCCGCGAGCCGGCTTCGCCCCCGACGGCCCGTCCGCACACAGAACGGGCAAGAGGCAAAAAAGCGGCGCCCCGCGGTCCGCCCTTGCGGGCGGGCGCGGGGCGCGATGCGCGGAAGGCGCGGAATCAGTGGCCGTGACCGTGGCCGTGACCGTGACCGCCGTTGGCGGCCGGAGCCTCCTCCTCGGGCTTGTCCACGACGAGGGCCTCGGTGGTGAGCAGCATGCCGGCGATGGACGCGGCGTTCTGCACGGCCGAGCGGGTCACCTTGACGGGGTCGATGACGCCCTGGCCCACCAGGTCGCCGTACTCGCCGGTGGCGGCGTTGAGGCCCTCACCGACGTTCAGAGCGGCGATCTTGGTGGTGACGACATAGCCCTCCATGCCCGCGTTCTCGGCGATCCAGCGGGCGGGCTCGATCAGCGCCTTGCGGACGATCGAGACGCCGGTGGCCTCGTCGCCGGTCAGGCCCAGGTCGTCGAGCTCCTTGGACACGTGCACGAGCGCGGAGCCACCGCCGGAGACGATGCCCTCCTCGATCGCGGCGCGGGTCGCGGAGATCGCGTCCTCGAGGCGGTGCTTCTTCTCCTTCAGCTCCACCTCGGTCGCGGCGCCGACGCGCAGCACGCACACGCCGCCCGCCAGCTTCGCGAGGCGCTCCTGGAGCTTCTCACGGTCCCAGTCGGAGTCGGACTGCTCGATCGCGACCTTGATCTCGCGGACGCGGTCCTCGATCGCCTGGGCGTCGCCGGCGCCGTCCACGATCGTGGTGGTGTCCTTGTTGACCACGACGCGGCGGGCCGTGCCGAGCACCTCGAGGCCGACGTGCTCCAGCTTGAGGCCGATCTCCTCGCTGACGACCTGGCCACCGGTGAGGATGGCGATGTCCTGCAGCATGGCCTTGCGGCGGTCGCCGAAACCGGGGGCCTTGACGGCCACCGAGGTGAAGGTGCCCCGGATCTTGTTGGTCACCAGGACGGCCAGGGCCTCGCCCTCGACGTCCTCGGCGATGACCAGGAGCTGGCGCTTGCTCTGGGCGACCTTCTCCAGCAGCGGCAGGAAGTCCGCGATGGAGGAGATCTTGCCCTGGGTGATGAGGATGTACGGGTCCTCGAGGACCGCCTCCATGCGCTCGGAGTCGGTCACCATGTAGTGCGACAGGTAGCCCTTGTCGAACTGGAGGCCCTCGGTGAACTCCAGCTCCAGGCCCATCGCGTTGGACTCCTCGACGGTGATGACACCGTCCTTGCCCACCTTGTCGAACGCCTCGGCGATCAGGCCGCCGATCTTCGCGTCCTGCGCGGAGATCGTGGCGACGTTGGCGATCTCCTTCTTGTCCTCGACGTGGCGGGCGCTGCCGAGCAGCCGCTCGCTGACGGCCTGCGCGGCCTTGTCGATGCCGCGCTTGAGGCCGAGCGGCTGCGCGCCGGCGGCCACGTTGCGCAGGCCCTCGCGGACCATGGCCTGGGCCAGGACGGTCGCGGTGGTGGTGCCGTCACCCGCGATGTCGTTGGTCTTGGTCGCCACTTCCTTGGCGAGCTGGGCGCCCAGGTTCTCGTACGGCTTGTCCAGCTCGACCTCGCGAGCGATGGTCACACCGTCGTTCGTGATCGTCGGGGCACCGAACTTCTTGTCGATGACGACGTTGCGGCCACGCGGGCCGAGGGTCACCTTGACTGCGTCGGCGAGAGCGTTCACACCACGCTCGAGAGCGCGCCGCGCGTCCTCTTCGAACTCCAGGATCTTCGGCATTCAGGTCTCCTTATGAGCGCGCGGAGCCCCGGGCGCGAGTCCCGGGGCTCCACTGGCCGACGCGGCCTACTTCTCGATGATGGCGAGCACGTCGCGGGCCGAGAGCACCAGGTACTCCTCGCCGCCGTACTTGACCTCGGTGCCGCCGTACTTGCTGTAGAGGACGACGTCGCCCTCCTTGACGTCGAGCGGGATGCGCTTCTCGCCGTCCTCGTCCCAGTTGCCCGGACCCACAGCGAGGACGCGGCCCTCCTGCGGCTTCTCCTTGGCGGTGTCCGGGATGACCAGGCCGGAGGCGGTGGTCTGCTCGGCCTCAAGCGGCTGGACCACGATGCGGTCGCCAAGCGGCTTAACGGGAACCTTGGTGGCGGTCGTCACGATCGGACCTCCCCTTCAGATTGCGATGAATGAGCTGAAGAGGCGACCAGCGGCCTGCCGTCGCGGGTGTCAGACCTGTCTCGTCGCTGTTGGCACTCTCACTGGGAGAGTGCCAACACGAAACAGTATGCAAGTGGCGCGTGACAGTCAACACGAACCGGCATCGCAGGTCAGACGCATCCGGCGGCAACGCGCCCGAGATCGCCCGTTCAGCCGCCCGCCGTGCCGGCGTCATCATCGCGGCCTCCGGAGGGAGCGAAGGGGCGACTACGCGGAGCAGGTGATGCAGAGGGTGGCCACAGCGGTGTGCAGGAAGTCCGTGTTCTGGTACCAGACGGAGTAGAGCCGGTCTTGGGGTGTTCTTGGCCTGATCGCCTTTCGGGGCTTGGCGGAGGCTTGGTCCGGACCCCGCCCGGCGGGATCCGGATCTCGACGTCACGGGGCCGGTCCGGCAGGCCCCGCCCCGCATCCTCCGCGGAACGGTCAGGCGCGGGAGGCGTACGAACCGGAGCGGACGTCGTCGACGATGCCGGGGCGGCTCGGCTGCCAGCCGAGGACCTTCCTGGCGAGGTCGCCGCTCACCACCTGGCTCAGGGCCAGGCCCTCGGCGAACGGGCGGCCGAGCACCTCGCTCGCCTCGCCGATCGGCCACGGCACCGCCTTCCCCGTACGGCCCGCGGCCGCCGCCACGTCGGCGACGCTCACCGCCTCCTCGGCGATCGCGTGGAAGAGGCTCCCCGGCTCGGCCTTCTCGATCGAGGCCACGAGCAGGTCCGCCAGGTCGTCGACGTGCACGGTCGCCCAGGTCGGCACCGGGCCGCCCGCGTGGACGTACCGGCCGCCCTCTCCCTCGGGGGAGGCGAGCAGCGTGGGGATGCCGGCGCCCCGGCCGTACACGATGCCGGGCCTGACGACGACGCCGCCCCCGTCCAGCACGAGCCTTTCCAGGCGCGGACGGTAGCGGGAGGCGGGGATGGGGTTCACCGGCGCGTCCTCGCCCGCCGCCTCGGTGGTGGTGCCGAGCACCCAGACGCCGCTGATGTAGACGAGCCGCGCGCCGCCGCCGGCGAGAGCCTCGATCGCCGCGACGTCCACCGCCTCGTCCCCGACGGGGTTGGCGGCGTGCACGACGACGTCGATGTCCGGCGTGACCGCCTCGCGGAGCGTCTCGGGCTCGTGGATGTCGCCGTGGCGCACCTCACCCGGTAAGGCGGCGTCGCGGGCCTTCGGCCGGACGAGCGCGACCACCTCGTGGCCGCGTTCCGTGAGGCGCTCCGCCAGCGCAGAACCGATGTACCCCGTCGCGCCGAGCACCAGGACCTTCATCTCTTCCACCTCTAACACTTCGACGCCTTACTGTTCGACGCAGAAGGTATCGCACCTCTGGCTTATATTTCAACGTCGAAGTGTCGGATACGATGGCCGATGGAGGAGGAGCGGCGAGGAGGACCCGGACCGCGCGCGCCATGAACGACACCCTCACGAACGACACCGCCGGCGACGGCACCGCGGGCGACTGCGCTCCCGGCGACCGTGCTCCCGGCGCCTGTGCTCCCGGCGACCGTGCTCCCGCCAACGACGCCGTCGACCGGATCCTCGGCCAGTGGGCCCGGGTGCGCCCGGACGTGGACTGCTCGGCGATGGGAGTGGCCGGGCGGATCTCCCGCGCGTCCCGCCTGCTGGAGAAGGGCATCAAGGAGTACTTCACCGGGCACGACCTCGAACCGTGGGAGTTCGACGTGCTCGCGACTCTCTTCCGGTCCACCCCCGATCACCGGCTCTGCATGAGCGATCTCGCCACGGCCGCGATGGTCAGCTCCGCGGCGCTCACCAACCGGGTGGACCGCCTCGTCGTCAAGGGCCTGGTGCACCGGGAGGTCTCGCCGTCCAACCGCCGCATGGTCCTGATCACCCTCACCGACGAGGGCCGGGCGGCGGTCGACGGCCTGCTTGCGGGTCACGTGGCCAACGAGGAGCGGCTGCTGGCCGGCCTCACCGACGAGGACCGGGAGCGGCTGTCCGGCCTGCTCTGCAAGCTGCTCACCTCGCTCGGCGACGTCGGCTCCTGCTGACCGCCGGGCAGGCGGTAGCGTCGCGGGCGTGGACCTGGACGCCTTCCGCACGCTGCTCACGCCCGCCGGGCGCGGAGCCCTCGACGAGGCCGTGAAGATACTCGCCGGCGGCGCCGATCCCGTGGCCGCCGCGAGCGCGTTGCGCCGGAGCCACCCGGCGGACCTGGCGGCGGCGGCGCTCACGCAGGCGTCGCTGCGACGGCGGGCCGAGGCCAAGTTCGGCTCCGACGCCGCCGTCATGTACTTCACCCCCCACGGGCTGGAGCAGGCCACGCGCCCCGAGGTCGCCGCACACCGCGCCGCCAGAATCCGGGCCGCCAGAATCCGGGCCTCCGGAGAGCCGGAGGACGGCCCTGCCGTGCTGGACGTCTGCTGCGGGATCGGCGGGGACCTGCTCGCGCTGGCGAGGGCGGGCTGCCCGGTGGACGCCGTGGACCTCGACCCGCTGACCGTGGAGATCGCCCGTGCCAACGCGGCGGCGCTCGGCCTGTCCCGTCTGGCCGGCGTCCGCATGGGCGACGCCGCGCTGGCCGACCCCGGCGGATACGGCCTGCTGTTCGCCGACCCCGCCAGAAGGGGGGCGAGGGGACGGACCTTCGATCCGATGGCGTACTCCCCCACGTGGCCGGTCGTGCTCGACCTGGTGGCCCGCGCCCCGGCGGCCTGCCTGAAGGTGGCCCCCGGCATCCCGTACGAGTTCATCCCGGAGGGCGCCGAGGCCGAGTGGGTGTCGTACCGCGGCGAGGTGAAGGAGGCGGCGATCTGGACCGGGATGGGACCGGGCGGCCGGCGCGCCACCCTGCTGCCGTCCGGGTCCACGCTCACGGCGTCCGGCGCGGAGGCGGAGACCGGACCGGTGAGCCGCTACCTCTACGAGCCCGACGGCGCCGCGGTGCGGGCCCACCTGGTCGCCGAGGTCGCCGCCCTCGTGTCGGGCCGCCTCGTCGATCCGCGGATCGCCTACATCACGAGCGACCGTCTCGTACGCACGGAATGGGCGCCCTGCTACGAGGTGACCGACGTCATGCCGTTCTCGCTGAAACGGCTCAGAGCGGTGCTGCGCGAACGGCGCGTCGGCGTGGTCACCATCAAGAAGCGCGGGTCCGCCGTCGACGTCGAACGGCTGCGCAAGGATCTGCGGCTTTCCGGCGACAATTCCACCGTGATCGTTCTCACCCGCATCGAGGAACGGCCGTTCGCCCTGCTCTGCCAGCCCGTGACCAGCATGAATGGCTGAAATCGGAACAATTCACCGGCAATTACCGCCTTTCTCATTCCCCGCCTGATGGCCGCGGGTCAGGGCCTAAAGTTGACCGTCGGGCGTCCGCCTGTTCGTTCATCTGCGCGAGACCGGGCCGAACCGATGTTTCGGCGAGTGAAGGAGCATTCTCGGTGGAGCATTCCAGCCACAACCTCCTCCAGGCGGGCAGCCAGACCGCCATCTCCGACCGGATGCGCGAACTGCTCGCCCGGGCGGCCCAGGACCACGTCTACGAGCAGCGGACGCAGGGCGCCGTGCTCGACGAGATCCGCCAGCGGCTGGAGGGCATGGAGTGGCTCCTGCGCGAGGTGCGCGAGCGCGAGCTGGGCGGCCTCGGCATGGCACTCGAGGTGATCACCCAGCGGCTCGACGACATGACGGTCAGGCCGCCCGCCTGGGCGGAGGGGCTGGCCCAGCACATGGAGCTGCTGCGCGACCACGTGGACGAAGTCGGCGGCCACACCCAGGGCCTCGCCGACCGGATGGCGGACGTCGTGCACCGGCTCGGCAAGTTCCAGGGGAGCATGGAGGCCGCAGCCGGGCGGTTCACCAGGATCGACAAGGCCCTCGCCGCGCTCACCGAGCGCACCGAGCGGCTGGAGGCCGTCGTCGTCGAACGGCTGGACTCGGTCGGGGGCCGGATCGAGGCGGTGGAGAGCGGGGTCGAGGGCATGGACGCCAGGGTGACCGCGCTGGGCGCCGGCGTCGGCGACGTCGCCGCCGGCGTGGACGAGATGAGCACCACCATCGCGGGCATGAACGCCGACCTCACTTTGGCGGCGGGGGCCGTCGTGCCCCTCGCGGACGCGGTGCGCAGCAGGCCGGACCGCGAGCAGATCGCCGAGACCGTCTCCGACGCGGTCACCCGCGCCATGGAACCGGCCCGGGGCGACGTGGCCCGGCGGCTCGCCGCGCTGGAGGAGACCATGCTGGCGCTCGCCGAGGTCCTCCTGCGCCCCGCCCGCGGCCACGCCGACTGAGAGAACCCGCCCCCCCGCCGCGCGATCAGACGTTGACGACGGTGATCGGAAGCGACGAGTCGGCCGGGATCTCCAGGGTGGAGGGGGTCGCGCCCGCCGCCACCAGGTCCGCGCCGAGCGCCGCGACCATCGCGCCGTTGTCGGTGCACAGGCCGGGCCGCGGCACCCGCAGGCGCACCCCGGCCGCGTCGCAGCGCTCCTGGGCCAGGGCCCGCAGCCGGGAGTTGGCGGCCACGCCGCCCCCGATCAGCAGGTGCTTCACGTCGTAGCGGGCGCACGCCTGCAGGGCCTTGCGGGTGAGCACGTCCACGACCGCCTCCTGGAACGACGCGGCGACGTCGGCCACGGGCACCGCCTCGCCGGCCGCCTCGCGGGCCTCGACCCACCGCGCCACGGCCGTCTTCAGGCCCGAGAAGGAGAAGTCGAGGGTGCCGTCGTCGTACTTGCCGCGCGGGAACGCCACCGCCGTGCCCGAGCCCTCGCGGGCGGCCCTGTCGATGTGCGGCCCGCCGGGGAACGGCAGCCCGAGCACCCGGGCCACCTTGTCGAACGCCTCCCCGGCAGCGTCGTCCACCGTCGACCCGAGCGAGATCACGTCCTGCGCCACGTCGGGCACCAGGAGCAGCGAGGAGTGCCCTCCCGACACCAGCAGCGCGATCGAGGGCTTGGGCAGCGGGCCGTGCTCCAGCTGGTCCACGGCGACGTGCGCGGCGAGGTGGTTGACCCCGTAGAGCGGGACGCCGAGCCCCAGCGCGTACGCCTTGGCGGCGGCTACTCCGACGAGCAGCGCACCCGCGAGACCGGGGCCCGCGGTGACGGCGACCGCGTCGATGTCGGAGAAGCGCAGCCCTGCGGAGGCCAGCGCGCCTTCGACCGTGGGCGTCATCGCCTCCAGGTGGGCCCGCGAGGCCACCTCCGGCACCACACCGCCGAAGCGGGCGTGCTCGTCCATGCTGGAGGCGATGGTGTTGGCCAGCAGCGTGTGGCCGCGGACGATGCCCACGCCCGTCTCGTCGCAGGACGTCTCGATCCCCAGCACGATCGGCTCGTCACGCCTGCTCATGCCACCTCCTCGCCTTGCGGCTCGGAGTCCCGTCGTGCCGGAGGCGCGCAGGTGACCCGGCCGCGGGTCGCACTGTGTTCACGTATTCGCTCGCTCATGCCCCGCCCCCCGTATCTCCGTGTCGTGGCCCGAGGTCCTTCACCATGGTGATGGCGTCCGTGCCGTCGTCGTAGTAGCGCCGTCGCAGGCCCAGCCGCCGGAAGCCGAACCGCTCGTACATCGCCTGCGCCGGCGGGTTGTCGGCGCGCACCTCCAGGAACACCGAGACCGCGCCGCGCCGTACGGCCTCGGCGAGCAGCGCGTCCATCAGCGCGGTCCCGACGCCGGCACGCCGGTGATCGGCGAGGACCGCGATCGTCTGGACGTCGGCCTGGTCACCCGCCGCCGCCAGGCCGGCGTAACCCACGACGCGGTCGCCCACCTCGGCGACGACGTAGTGCCGGGTGCGCGGCTGGTCGGCCAGCTCGCCGCGCAGCATGGCCTCGCTCCAGGCGTCCGCGGGGAACGTGGTCCGCTCGATGTCCATCACGACGGCCAGATCCTCGTGGGTCATCTGGCGCAGCACGACCTCGGTCTGCCTCACGACATGCCCCCGCGGCGGATCACGCCGTCACCCGCTTCGGCGCCCCGGGCACCTGCGCGTCGGGACGCCGCAGGTAGATGGGCCGCGGCGGGCCGAGCACGGCCAGCTCCCGCGCCTTCTCGACCGAATCCACGCGTCCCTCGGGCACCCGGGCGAGCTCCGCCGCCTCCTCCTCGCTCAGCGTCGCGAGGTGCTCGGCCGCCAGGGCCGCGAGCGCTCCTGCCGAGGGATGCTCGGGACCGCGCACCCGGCCGGCGCCGATGACGTCGGCGTACATGGCGCCGCCCGCGCCGATCACGGGCAGTTCCCCGGGCAGGTCGTGCGGCCGGTCCACACGCGGCCCGTCGAGCCGCGTACGCGGGTCGCCGTACCGCGCCCAGAAGACCTCCTTGCGGCGCGCGTCGGTCGCGACGAGGAACGGCCCGCTCTCCCGCGCGGAGTACGCGAGGGCGTCGAGCGTGCACACCCCGAACGCCGGCACACCGGCGGTCATGGCCAGCGCCGTCGCCGTCATCAGGCCGACCCGCAGACCGGTGTACGGCCCGGGGCCGGTCCCGGCGACGATGGCGGTGACGTCCTTGAGCGTCACGCCGGACTCGCGCAGGACATGCTCGACGGCGGGTGCGAGGAGCTCTCCGTGCCGCCGCGCGTCGATCGTCGTCGACTCCGCCACCACGCGCTCGCCGTCGTACAGCGCGGCGGTGACGGCGGGAGTGGCGGTGTCGAAGGCCAAGACAAGCACGAAGGTCAAGCGTAGTCGCTGTGCGGAGGCGGACGACCACGCCCGTAGCCGACTCCGGCCGCTCGGTCCCCGGCGCCGCGACGGCCCTTGCCCACGCGGCCGCCGACCGCGTCAGGCGGCGCGGATCAGGGAGGCGTAGACGATGATGTTGTCGCGGTATTCGTGCCGCGACCAGTCGAAGTTCCCGCCGCAGGTGATCAGGCGCAGGCCGTCCTCGGTGTAGACGCGCTCGGCCGGGAAGTCGTCCTTCGGCACGCGCTCCACCGAGTCGACGCGGTAGGAGGCGGTCTTGCCGTCGCTGCGCACCACCTTCACGACCTCTCCCTCGCGCAGGTCGCGCAGCCGGTAGAAGACGGCGGGAGCGGTCTTGGTGTCCACGTGGCCGATGATCACGGAGGCGCCGGGGTCGCCGGGCACGGCGCTTCCCGTGTACCAGCCCGCGGTGGACGGCTTGTCGAACGGCGGCAGTTCGACGTCGCCCTCGTCGGACAGGCCGAGCTTCATCAGGGGGGCCTTGAGGTGCAGCGCCGGGATGTCGATCCGCTTGGGGACGACGGAGGACCTGACGGCGGGCTGGTCCGTCATCCCCTTTCCGCCGGCGACCGCGGCGAACGCGAGCCCGGTGACCACCCCGGCGATGATCACCCCCCGGGTGGACAGTGCCAAGGTCAGGCTCCGGAGCGCCTGCGGGCCACGCCGATGCCGACGCCGAGCGCGGCCAGCAGCACGACGACGGTCACGCCCGTCGGCAGGCCGGACTCGTCTTCCGGGCCCCCGGCCGCCGTGCCGCCGCCGCCCGCGTGCGGCGCCCGGGTGGGAATCCTCGTGTGGTCCTCGGTGTGGTCGGGCTCCGGCGCGACGATCCTGAACGACGCGCTGCCGATGTCGTTGGTGGCCTCACAGCGCACCTGCACGCGGTAGCCGCCCGCCTTGGCCCCGGCCCTGATGGTCGCGCTGCCGCGCACCATCGGCACGGTCGCGGTCGGGGTGGCCGACGGCGGCGGCGGGGCCACCAGCGTGACGAGCCCGGTGAAGGCGTCGGATCGGGCGGTCGCCCGATATTCCGTGCCGCCCTGGGGCAGCGGGCACCTGGCGGTGATGTGGATGCTCTTGGTCGACCCGCCGACGATCCGCTTCGGATCGACCTCCACCCGCACGTCCTGCCGCGAGAGCGAGACGAGCGGCGTCGGCAGAGCCGGGGTCAGCGTCATCGTGGGGTCGGCGGAGACCGTCTCGGCCGACGCGGTGCAGCCCAGCGCGCCGAACAGTAAGGCTCCCCCGACGGCGACCTGCGTGATCCTGCTCAACGGCACACCTCTTCCACGCCGGTCCCTTACCCAGAAAATCCTTACCGACTCATGACCTAGGATCTTCCTTGTTCCCGATGATCCACAGGAACGCGGACAGGCGTCAAGGACTGTGCGGCGGACCGGTCTGGATCGCGTACGGACGACGCCCGGCTTGTCCCTCCAGATCCTTCTCGCACGTCAGAGTCCGGGTTGCGGCCTTTTATGCGGCTCCGGGCGGCTCCGGGTGGCGGGTGCTCAGGTGAGGGAGAGCCCCGACCAGCGCGGGCCCACGCCCGTCACCCGTACGCGGCGCTCCTCACCCTCGGCGCCCCGCTCGACGTGGACCTCCAGACGGTCCTCGGACAGGCCCTCGACCAGGCCCTCGCCCCACTCGACCACGGTCACCGACTCCTCCAGCGAAGCGTCGAGGTCGAGATCGTCCACCTCCAGCGTGCCGCCCAGCCGGTAGGCGTCCGCGTGCACGAGCGCGGGCCCGCCGGACAGGGACGGGTGGACCCGGGCGATCACGAACGTGGGGGACGTGATCGGCCCGCGCACCTTGAGGCCCTCGGCGATGCCCTGCACCAGCGTCGTCTTCCCCGCGCCCAGCGGCCCGCCCAGCACGACCAGGTCTCCGGGAGCGAGCAGCGCGGCCAGCCGCGCGCCCAGCGCCCGCGTCTCCTCTGCGGTCGCGGCCCGGAACTCGGCCGTGGTCACGTGTTCCCCCTCTCGGCTCGCTTCAGCAGCTCGCGCAGCGCCTCGTTCACGGCGTCGGGGCGTTCGAGCTGCACGAGATGCGATGTCTCCGGCACCGTGGTGAGCTGCGCGGTCGGCGCGGCCGCCGCGATCGCCCTGCTGTGGTCGAGCGGCGTCAGCCAGTCGCGTTCGCCCACGATTATCGCGGTGGGCACCTTGTTGAGCACGTCGAGCGCGGTGAGCTTGTCGTGCGTCATCAGCGCCGGATAGAAGTCGGCGATCACCTCGGAGGGGGTCGCCCTGATCATGGACTCGACGAAGTCCACGACGGTGGGGCTGACGTTCTTGGAATCGCCGAACCCGAGGTGACGCAGCGCCAGGAACGACAGGTCGGTGCCGGCCTCGCGGCCCCGGTCGACCAGCGCGCCGCTCCTGCGCATGATCGAGACGGCCGACGGCACCGCGAGGTTGACGAGCTTGGAGACCAGGGCGGGCAGGCCCAGAGTGATCTCGGCGAGCTTGCCCGCCGAGGTCGCGATCAGCGACACGCCCCGGATCTTGTCGCCGAACAGCTCGGGCCGCCGCTCCGCGAGCGCCATGATCGTCATGCCGCCCATGGAGTGGCCCACCACCACGCACGGCCCAGGGACGAGCTCGTCCAGCACCAGCGCGAGGTCCTCACCGAGGCGCTCGATCGTGCAGTCGCTGGCCATCGCGCGGGCGGACTGGCCGTGGCAGCGCTGGTCCCACAGCACCAGCCGGTAGGAGTCGCGCAGGTCGCGCCGCTGGTAGTGCCAGGAGTCCGAGGACAGGCAGTAGCCGTGGCACAGCACCACGGTCAGCGGCGCGTCCTCCACGCCGTCGATCTCGGCATGGATCTTCACACCGTCCGAGGTCGTGAGCGTCACCGAACGTCCGTGCAGCTCGCCGAAGGGCTCACTCGCCTCCAGGTCCGGCCGCAGACGGATGCGGCCGACGGCGTACCTCTTGGCGAGCGTGGCCGCCGCCACTCCCGCCGACGCCGCGCCGAAGACCGCTCCGGCGATCCCGACCTTGCGACGTGTGCTCATGCCTGCCCTCCTCGCAGCCGCGGCTCAGCGTCCATCCGTATGGACACGAGGCACGCGGGATCCGATCCTCGTCACGATCTCATGAGTAATCGTGCCCAGGGAATCCGCCCATTCCTGACAGGTCGGCTCGCCATTGTCCCCGGGGCCGAAAAGGATCACCTCGTCCCCCGATTCCGCCGGATCGTCACCGAGGTCGATGACGAACTGGTCCATGCACACCCGCCCGGCGATCCGCCGCCGCCGGCCCGCCGCCAGCACCTCCGCCCGATTGGTCGCGTTTCGCAGGATGCCGTCCGCATACCCGAGAGGGACGAGGCCAAGCGTGGTCTCACGCTCCGTGACGTACAGGTGCCCGTACGACACGCCCGAGCCCGGGGCGGCCCGCTTGACCTGCGCGAGCCTGGCCGTCAGCGTCATGGCGGGGCGCAGCCCGAAGTCGCCCAGCTCGGGGATCGGGCTCAGGCCGTAGACCCCGATGCCCGTGCGGACCATGTCGTACCTCGCCCGCGGCAGCGTGACGGTCGCGGCCGAGTTGGCGAAGTGACGGATCGCATCGCTCGGCACGCCCGCCTTGTCGGCGACGGCGAGCGCCTCCTCGAACGTCGCGAGCTGGCTCTCGATCGAGGGATGGCCCGGGATGTCCGCGCAGGCGAAGTGCGACCACAGCCCGGCGATCTCGATGGCTCCGCTCGCCCGCGCGGCGAGCGCGTGCTCGACCAGCGACGGCCAGTCCGCCGGCGTCGCGCCGCCGCGGGAGTTGCCCGTGTCGGCCTTCAGGTGCACCCGGGCGGTGCGCCCGGTGCGCCGGGCGGCCTCGACGATGTCGTCCACGACCCACGTCGCCCCGGCCGACAGTTCGACGTCCGCGAGCAGCGCGGCGTCCAGCGGCTCGCCGGGTGTGATGAGCCACGACATGACCGGCGCGGTGACGCCCGCCTCGCGCAGCGCCAGCGCCTCGCGGACGACGGCCGTGCCGAGCCGGCTCGCGCCCGCCTCCAGGCACGCCTTCGCCACCTGCGCCGCGCCGTGGCCGTACGCGTCGGCCTTGACGACGGCCATCATCTCGGCACCGGCGGCAGACTCGGCGAGCAGCCGCACGTTGTGCGTGATGGCGGACAGGTCCACGCGTGCCTCGGCCGGGGTCGCGGAGCGCACCGTTGAAAAGCTCATTTTTCCAGTGTGTCAGGTGGACCCGGGTGGATGCGCCCGCCCTGACACCGCACGTCAGAGCGTACGCAGGGCCTCGGGCAGCGCCTCCGCGACGTCGAGGGCGGCGATCGGCGCCTGTCCGCGTCCCGCGGCCCCGCCTCCGGCGGCCGTCCGCGCCGCCAGCCCGTGGACGTACGCCGCGCACGAGGCCGCGTCGTAGCCCGTCAGCCCGGCGGCGAGCAGGGCGCCCGCGATGCCCGACAGGACGTCGCCCGTGCCGCCCGTGGCCAGCCAGGGCGTTCCCGTGGTGTTGACCCGCACCGGCCTGTGCTCCTCCGCGACGAGCGTGGTCGAGCCCTTCAGCAGCACCGTCGCCCCCAGCTCCGCGGCTGCCCTGCGCACGTGTTCGAGCCGCCCGGCCTCGATCCGCTCGCGCGGCACGCCGAGCAGCCGCGACAGCTCCCCCGCGTGCGGCGTGAGCACGGTGGGGGCGGCCCGGCGCAGCAGCGTGCGGTCCTTGGCGACCAGCGTCAGCCCGTCGGCGTCCACCAGCACGGGCACCCCGGTGGACAGCACCGCGCGGGCCACCGCGTGCGCCTCCGGGCCCGTGCCGAGCCCGGGGCCGAGCACCCACGCCTGCACGCGGCCGACCTCGTCCAGCGAGCTCTTCAGCACCAGCGACGGATCGAGCACGGTCGTGACGGCCTCCGGCCAGCGGGCCCTGACAAGCCGCACCGGCTCGGCGGAACTCGCGAAGCGCACCATCCCCGCGCCGGCGCGCACCGCACCGCCGACCGAGAGCACGGCGGCCCCGGTGTACGTGTCGCTGCCCGCGGCGATCCCGACGACGCCCCGCCGGTACTTGTCGCTCTCCGCGCCCGGGCGGGGCAGCAGGTCGGCCACGTCGTCGGCGGTCAGCGCGGCCACCTCGGGGTCCGGCAGGAAGGGCCCCAGGCCGATGTCCACCGGCTCGACCGCGCCCGCGTGGGCGGCGCCGGGATCGACCAGCAGACCGGCCTTGTACGCGCCGAACGTCACCGTCAGGTGCGCGCGGACCGCCGGTCCCTCGACCCGTCCGCTGCTCGCGTCCACCCCGCTCGGCACGTCGACCGCGACGACCAGGCCGCCGGTCTCGGCGGTCAGCTCCGCCAGCGTCGCGTACGGCTCCCGCAACGCCCCGCTGCCCCCGATGCCGACGAGGCCGTCCATGACGAGGTCGGCGCCGGCCAGCAGTTCACGTGCCCGCGCGGCGTCGTACGGATGCGCCCGGCCGCCCGCCGCCCGCAGCGCGGCCAGGCCGCCCTCGTGGGTGCGCGAGCCGGCGAGGACCGCCTCCACCCGCGCTCCCCTGCGAGCCAGCCGGGCTCCGGCGTACAGGGCGTCCCCGCCGTTGTCGCCGCTGCCGATCAGCAGCGCCACGCGAGAGCCGTACACCCGGCCGCAGGAGCCGGCGAGCAGGTGCGCGCAGACCGCGGCGAGCCCGGCGGCGGCCCTGTCCATCAGCGTCCCCTCGGGGAGCCTCGCCATCAGCGCGAGCTCGGCGGAGCGGATCTGGTCGGAGGTGTAGGCGGTCCGCATGCGTCCGACGGTAGCCTGCCGGGTCGGCGATGGCGATCACCGTACGCCGGGCATCGGCGGGGAAATGCCGCCGCGGCACAAACGGCGGTCTTTCCCGCGGCCGATCGGTCCCGTCTCCTGGACCGCCGCGCGCCGGGACGGCCGACTCCCCGGGGCCCTCGCTCGGCGTTCCTGCTCAGGACTCGGCGACGACGTAGGCGACCGCCATGCCGCCGTCGTGCGACAGGGAGACATGCCATCTGCGTACGCCGAGGTCGCGGGCCACCTCGGCCGCCCGGCCCGTGATCCTCAGCTCGGGCCGGCCGTGTCCGCCGCGCACGACCTCCGCGTCCAGGTGCCGCAGGCCCGGCGGCCCCCCGAGTGCCTTGGCCACGGCCTCCTTCGCGGCGAACCGCGCGGCCAGCGACTCCAGCGGCAGCGCGCCCTCGGCATCGGTGAACAGCCGCGTCCGCAGCGCGGGCGTGCGCTCCAGGGCCGCACCCAGGCGCGCCACCTCGACCATGTCCACCCCGATGCCCACGATCACACCGTCAGCGTACGGCGCGGCCGGTGACACGGAGCGAACGAGGAGCGGTGAGGGACCAGTGACGTGAAGTGAACGTTCTTCCCCGTCGCACGCCGAAGTAATCCATCGATTTTTGTCCACAGGCTGTGCACGACCCCGGGTGGGGGCACGGAAACGCCATGGCTACGCTTGCCGTCGTGGCAGATGGGGACGCGTACGTCGAGCTGAGCCGGGAGCAGTGGCGTGACCTGCGCAAGAACACACCGCTCACGCTCACCGAGGCGGAGCTGGAGGAGCTGCGCGGCGTCCACGACCCGATCGACCTGTCCGAGGTCACCGACATCTACCTGCCGCTCACCCGGCTGCTGAACCTGCACTTCACCGGTTCGCGGCAGCGCGGCGCGGCCGTCGGCGCGTTCCTGGGCGAGCAGGACGCGCCCCCGCCGTACGTTCTGGGCATCGCGGGCAGCGTCGCGGTCGGCAAGTCGACCACGGCGCGGCTGCTGCACACGCTGCTCGCCCGCTGGCCCGAGCACCCCCGGGTCGACCTGATCACCACCGACAGCTTCCTGTACCCCAACAAGGTGCTCGAAGAGCGCGGGATCATGCACCGCAAGGGCTTCCCGGAGAGCTACGACCGGCGCGCCCTGGTGAGCTTCGTGGCCGACGTGAAGGCGGGCCGTACCTCGGTGGAGGCGCCGGTCTACAGCCATCTGGAGTACGACATCGTGCCCGGCGCCGCGCAGACGGTGGACCGGCCGGACATCCTCATCGTCGAGGGGCTCAACGTCCTGCAGCCCGCACCGCCGGACGCCCTGGCGGTCTACGACTACTTCGACTTCTCCATCTACGTGGACGCCCGGATGGAGGACATCCGCACCTGGTACGTGGAGCGCTTCCACAAGCTGCGCCGCACCGCCTTCTCCGACCCGAAGTCCTACTTCCGGCACATCGCGGCGCTGTCGCACGAGGAGGCGACGACGTTCGCCGAGAACGTCTGGCGGGAGATCAACGAACGCAACCTGGTGGAGAACATCGCCCCCACCCGCCACCGGGCCGGCCTGATCCTGCACAAGGGCTCCGGCCACTCCGTCAGACGGGTGCGGCTGCGCAGAACTTAGGATGCGGCCGTGCTGCATCTGCGGGTCATCTCCCCGTTCCAACGGACCGACCAGGTCGTCGAGGTGTTCGACCGTACGCCGGGAGTCACGAACGTCGTGCTCCTCGCCAAGGCGGCCAGGAAGCCGGAGGGCGACGTCGTGCTCGCCGACGTCGCCAGGGAGGCGGCCAACACGGTCATCGGCGAGCTCAAGGCGCTCGGCCTGGAGCGGGACGGCTCGATCACGGCCGAGGACATCGAGCTGTCGATCTCCCGGGGCGCGGCCGAGGCGGAGGAGCGGGCGCCCGGCGAGGGCGACGACGCGGTCGTGTGGGACCACTTCGAGCAGCGTGTGGCCCTCGACAGCCGCATCACGTGGGCGTTCCTGGCGTTCCTCGCCATCGCCACGCAGATCGCCGCGATCGGCGTCCTCATCCCCTCGCAGATCCTGATCGTCGGCGCGATGGTCCTCGGGCCTGAGTTCGGCGCGGTGGCGGCCGTCTCGTTCGGCCTGCTCCGCCGCCGGTGGCGGCTGGTCGGCACCGCGGCCCGCACACTCGCCCTGGGCTTCGCGGCCGCGATCGCCGTCACCCTGGCCTGTGCCCTCGTCTCGCGCGGCCTCGGCTGGATCTCCCCCGACAGCCTGCGGCACCACGACGAGGTGCGCTTCATCGTGACGCCCGACCGGTGGTCGTTCATCGTGGCGCTGCTCGCCGGCGCGGCCGGGGTGCTGTCGATCACGGCGGGCAAGTCCTCGGCGCTGGTGGGCGTCTTCATCTCCGTCACCACCGTCCCCGCGGCCGGCTACATGGCCGTGGCCCTGGCGCTGTGGCGCTGGGACGAGGTCGGCGGCTCGGCGCTGCAGCTTCTCGTCAACATCGCCGGGATGGTCGTCGCCGGCACGCTGACGCTGTTCCTCCAGCGTGCGCTGTGGTCCCGGTACGGCGGCGGTCGGGCGACGGGCGCGACGAGGCATACCTGAGGCGTAGGCGGGTTCCTCCATCAGACGGAGGCCCGGCGAACGCCCCGCCCAGTAGGGTCGGATCATGACAGCGAGCGCGACCCCATGCTTCGCGACCGAGGGGCTGACCAAGCGCTTCCCCCGCGTCACGGCGCTCGACGACCTCACGGTCGCCGCCGGAACAGGCGTGACCGGCCTGGTGGGCGCCAACGGCGCGGGCAAGTCGACGCTGATCAAGATCCTGCTCGGCCTGCTCCCCCCGACCTCCGGGCGTGCCTCGGTGCTCGGCTACGACACGGCCACCCAGGGCCTGGAGATCCGGCGCGCCGTCGGCTACATGCCCGAGCACGACTGCCTGCCCCCGGACATGTCCGCGACCGAGTTCGTGGTGCACATGGCCCAGATGTCCGGGCTGCCGCGTACGGCCGCCCGTGAGCGCGCCGCCGACACCCTTCGCCACGTCGGGCTGGACGAGGAGCGTTACCGCCCGATGGGCGGCTACTCCACCGGCATGCGGCAGCGGGTCAAGCTCGCCCAGGCCCTCGTCCACGACCCGAAACTGGTCTTCCTCGACGAGCCCACCAACGGGCTCGACCCGCAGGGCCGCGACGACATGCTCGCGCTGATCCGGCGTGTCGGCACCGAGTTCGGCATCAGCGTGCTGGTGACCTCCCACCTGCTCGGCGAGCTGGAGCGGGTGTGCGACCACGTCATCGTCATCGACGGCGGGCGGCTGCTGCGCTCCTCGGCGATCCGGGAGTTCACCCGGGCCGAGCAGACCATCGCGGTGGAGGTCGAGGAGGGGCAGCAGCGGCTCGCCGAGCGTCTGACCGCCGGCGGCGAGACGGTCGCCGCGCAGGGCAGGCTGCTGACGGTCCAGGTGTCCGCGGACGACCCCGGCCGCACCTACGACGCCGTACGCGACGCCGTCTGCGACCTCGGCCTCAGCCTCCTGCGGCTGGAGCAGCGCCGGGGCCGCATCGAGGATGTGTTCAAGGAGCCGGTGGCATGACGACAGAGCCCACCGCGGTCATCCACGACATCGGATACCGCCACTACGACGGCGTACGGCTGGGGCGCGGCCGGGCGACGCTCGCCCTCGGCGTGCAGAGCCTGCGCGGCGTGTTCGGGCTCGGCCGCACGGTCCGCGCCAAGATCATGCCGCTGCTGCTGGCCGCGATCATGCTGATGCCGACGGTCGTGTCGATCGGCGTGATGGCGCTCGCCAAGCAGTTCGTCATCCCCTATCCGAACTACGCCGTCATCATGCAGGCGGTGATCGCGGTCTTCCTGGCCGCCCAGTCGCCCTACCTGGTCGCGCCGGACCTGCGCTTCCGCGTGCTGCCGCTGTATCTGTCCCGCCCGCTGACCGTGACCGACTACGTCCTGGCGAAACTGGCCGCACTGGCGGTCGCGCTGTTCGGGCTGCTGGCCGTGCCACTGACGATCGAGTACGTCGGCGAGCTCCTGGTCGACCTGCCCGGGCCGCCGCACACCGCCGACTATTTCGGTGCCCTGGGCGGCGCGGTCCTCCACGCGGTGTTGCTGTCCTCCGTGGGCATCGCCCTGGCGTCGTTCACCCCGCGCCGCGGTCTCGGCGTCGCGTCGGTGATCGCCTTCTACATGTTCACCGCCGCCGTCTCCGGGATCTTCACCGGCGTGCTGATCTCGTCGGGACGCGACGATCTCGCCGGATGGGCCATGCTGCTCAACCCGTTCTTCCTCGTCGACTACGCCCAGTCGACCCTGTTCGGCACCGCGCCCGTCAACATCGAGGCCGCTCCGCCCGGCGTCGCGTCCTGCCTGATCCTGCTGGCCGTGGTCGCCCTGGCCGTGACGGGCGTTCTCCTGCGCTACCGGAAGGCGGCGTCGTGACCACCACCACAAGCTCCCCCGTGACCACCCGCCGGGGCGTAGTCGAACTCGCCCAGGTGTCCCGCTGGTACGGCAACGTCGTGGCGGTCAACGACGTCACGATGACCATCGGGCCCGGCGTCACCGGCCTCCTCGGGCCGAACGGCGCGGGCAAGTCGACGCTGCTGCACATGATGGCCGGGTTCCTCGCGCCGTCCAGCGGCACGGCGACCCTCGACGGCGGGCGTATCTGGCACAACCACGAGATCTACCGGCAGATCGGCCTGGTCCCCGAGAAGGAGGCCGTCTACGGCTTCCTCACGGGATGGCAGTTCGTGCTGTCGTCGGCCCGGCTGCACGGCCTGTCCTCGCCCGCCGACGCGGCCCGGCGGGCCCTCGACCTGGTGGAGATGACGGACGCCTCCGGCCGCCGCATCGAGACGTACTCGAAGGGCATGCGGCAGCGCGTCAAGGTCGCCGCCGCCCTCGTCCACGACCCCCAGGTGCTGCTCCTGGACGAGCCGTTCAACGGCATGGACCCCCGCCAGCGGCTCCACCTCATGGACCTCGTGCGCCGCATGGGCGAGGAGGGCCGGACGATCCTGTTCAGCTCGCACATCCTCGAAGAGGTCGAGCGGGTGGCCCACCACATCGAGGTCCTGGTCGCGGGGCGGCACGCCGCGTCGGGCGACTACCGCGAGATCCGGCGCCGCATGGCCGACCGGCCGCACCTGTTCCGGGTCAGGTCGAGCGACGACCGGCGCCTCGCCGCCGCACTCATCGGCGACCCCTCCTCCAGCGCGGTCTCGCTGACCGAGCAGGGCGTCGAGGTCCAGGTGACCGACTACGCGCGCTTCACCGCGCTGCTGCCGCGGATGGCCCGCGACCTCGCCGTACACCTGTGGCAGGTCTCCCCCACCGACGAGGACCTGGAAAGCGTCTTCTCCTACCTCATCTCCGGGAGCTCGCGATGAACACGGTGGTGGCGGACATCACCTACCGGGCCATGCTCGGGCGCAAGCGGATCTGGCTGCTGGTCCTGCTGCCGGTGGCGCTGGTCGCGCTCGCCGCGCTGCTCAGGCTGATCAACGGCCAGGACGAGCAGACGGCCGTGCTGCTGATGAAGAGCTTCGCGATCGGCACGATGCTGCCGCTGCTCGGCCTGATCGCCGGGACGGGCGTGATCGCGCCGGAGATCGAGGACGGCACGATCATCCACCTGCTGGCCAAGCCGATCTCGCGCCCGGTGATCGCGGTGACGAAGTTCGTGGTCGCGGCCTCCCTCGTCGCGGTGCTCGCGGCCGTCTCGACCTACGCCGCCGCCTACCTCCTGGCCGGCTCGGAGTCGGGCGTCGCGACCGGCTTCACCCTCGGCGCGCTGTTCGGCGGCGTCGCGTACGCCGCGGTGTTCCTGCTGCTTGGCGTGCTCACCCGCCACGCGGTCGCGGTCGGCGTGATCTACGCCCTCGTGTGGGAGGGCGTTGTCGGCGGCTACGTGCCCGGCGCGCGGAAGTTCTCCATCCAGCAGTGGGCCCAGTCGCTCGCCGACCAGGTCTCCTCCTCGCCCTTCTTCTCCACCGAGGTGACGCTCGGCTTCGCCGTACCGGCGATGGTCATCGTCACGATCGGCGCGGTCGTCTGGACCGGCCAGCGCCTGCGCTCCCTGTCCCTGACCGGCGACGACTAGCTCTGCGGTGACTCGGCGGAGCTATGGGGTGGTGCCCGGGGACAGGACTCGGGCGAGCCACTCCGTGCGTGTCCGCCTGGCCGTGGCCGAGATCCGCGCCTGCGGATACAGGGCGTCGAATCCGTGGAAGCCGCCCGCCCAGATGTGGAGTTCGGCCTGACCGCCGGCCGCCCAGATGCGGGTGGCGTAGTCGGCGTCCTCGTCTCGGAAGACCTCGGCGGAGCCGGTGTCGATGTAGGTGGCCGGCAGGCCCGACAGGTCGTCCGCCAGCGCGGGCGAGACGTACGGAGGCACCTCGTCGCCGGTGAGGTCGCCGAGGACCGAGCGCCATCCGAACTCGTTCATCTCGCGGGTCCACACGCCGGGCCCGCCGGAGAACTGGCGGCTCGACATGCTGGTGTTGCGATGGTCGAGCATGGGACAGATCAGCATCTGCGCGGCGATCGGCGGGGTGCCGCGGTCGCGGGCCAGCAGGGTGACACCGGCGGCGAGGCCGCCGCCCGCGCTCGCGCCCGCGACGACGATCCGGGCCGGGTCGATGCCCAGCTCGGCGGCGTGTTCGGCGACCCAGAGCAGGCCCTGGTAGCAGTCGTCGACCAGGGCGGTGCCGGTGGCCTCCGGTGCGAGCCGATACTCGACGGAGACCACGACCGCGCCGAACCGGTCGAGCCACTCCAGCGGGATGTCGATCTGCGAGAAGCGGTCGCCCATCACCATTCCGCCCCCGTGCATCCAGTACACGCAGGGTGCGGCGGCGGCGTTCTCGGCAGGGCTGAAGACCGACAGGGAGATCGGGGTGCCGTCCGCGGCGGGCACGGTGACCTCGCGCCGGTCGACCTGCCGGTGTGCGAGGAGGGAGTCGACGGGCGTCGACGGGAGCCGGCGCAGTTGCGCGAGTGCTTCCGGAGTGAGCTGGGACATGAGGGGCATGTCGGCCAGCAGCTCACGCAGTTCGGGGTCCAGGGCGGGTCGGGCGGGGGTCATGGTCACTGCCTTTCTCGGGGTGATGTCGGATGAGAGGGCCACCAAGCGGGTCAGAAGGCGGCCTTGCCGCGTACCGGGACGTGGTCGGCGTACTCGGACTCCTTGGCCAGCAGCCCGCCGATGCGCGCCACGATGGACTGCGCGGCCTCGCCGGCGAAGATCCGGTGGTGGTCCTCCTCGCTGGTCCAGCCCTCGATGACGTGGACGACGTCCGGGTCGGACGCGGAACGGGAGACCAGGTAGACGACGCAGTGCTCGCTCGCGCCGGGGCTGCCCTCGTCCAGACCGGTCAGCAGCAGATCGACCAGACGGTCGCCCATTCCGGGCCTGGCGGTGAGGGTGGCGGCGAAGCCGTAGTTGACGGTCATGGGTGCCTTCTTCTTCGGTGGTGGAATGAGGTGATCCCATTGAATCGGCATGACCTGCGGAAACGTTAGGACGATGCTCCCCCGTGCTTGCACGATCCTCTCGGGCACGGGAGTCGGGGAACGGATCGTGCTGCAATGGCCGCATGCGCCTCGAAGAGCTCCGCGCCCTGCTGGCCCGGCATGCCCGTCCGGACGGCACCACCGCCATCGACGGCGTCCTCATCTCGAAGGTCGATCGGTCGGATCCGCCGGCGCCCTCGATGTCCGGCACCGTGCTGGCGGTCATCGCCCAGGGCGCCAAACGCCTCGCGCTGGGCGACCGGATCTTCGAGTACGGCGCCGGGCAGTACCTGGTCGCCTCGGTCGACCTGCCGGTCACCGGGCAGTTCACCCAGGCGGACCCCGAGCGGCCGGCGCTGGGCTTCGGTCTCACCCTGGAACCGTCCGCCGTCGCCGAGTTGCTGCTGCGGGCCGCGCCCGGAGACAGCCCTCCCACCAGCGGAGGCGCGGCGCCGGGGATCGCCGTCAGCGACGCTCCGGCTCCGTTGCTCGACGCGGTGGTCCGGCTGCTGCGCCTGCTCGACGAGCCCCGCGACCGGGCCGTGCTGGCCCCGCTGGTCAAGCGCGAGATCCTGTGGCGCGTGATCACCGGTGAGCAGGGCGCGACGGTCCGCCAGCTCGGCCTCGCCGACAGCGGCCTCAGCCACATCTCCCGGGCCGTGCGCTGGATCCGCGAGCACTACGCGCGGCCCTTCCGCGTGGAGGACCTGGCGAGGCTGTCCGGCATGAGCGTCTCCGCCTTCTACCGCAACTTCCACGCGGTGACCGCGATGAGCCCTATCCAGTTCCAGAAGCAGATCCGGCTGCAGGAGGCCCGGCTGCTGCTCGTCACCAACCCGGGCGATGTCACCGGAGTCGGCCACCGCGTCGGCTATGACAACCCGTCACAGTTCAGCCGGGAATATCGCCGCCAGTTCGGCGCGCCTCCGAGCCAGGACGCCGCCCGCCTGCGCCAGAGCGTCCGCGGCCCCGCAGGCGTCCTTCCCTGAACGGAACTCGCGCCCGTTCAGCGCCTTGCGCCTGTCCGGCCTGCGGAGAAGAGCCGTGACAGCGCCTACGACGCAGCGCGGCGCGCAGATGAGTCGATCCGGTATTTCACGCCGACGTCGGCCGACGAAAATGAGTCACCCCGCTTGCTTGACAATTCCCGCACCCTGTGGCCAGCATTCGCCCGAATAGTCGACAGTCGGAGAGATACGTGACGAGAATTGAGATGTCTCTCTCGTTGCGCGAAGCGGAATTTCATGCCCTTGCCGATGGGGCCGACCTGCCGCCGACCCTGCTGACCTCGGGTTTGTCATCTTGAACGGCAGAACGAGTGCGTGACTTCGGCCAATGAAAGTGGTCGTTTCTACCTTTCCGGCGGATGCGGCGACATATGTGGGGACAAGCGTTTACGGCAGGCCGTTAGAGTCGACTTCATGGAATGGAATTTTCAGTCGGCCGAAGACCTCGCAGCCGGGTTGCGTGCCCGTGAGGTGAGCTCGGTGGAACTGACCGACGAGGCGATCGCCCACATCGAGCGGGACGACAAGGTGATCAACGCTATTTGCGTGCGGGACTTCGACCGTGCGCGGGCCGCCGCGCGCGATGCCGACCAGACACGCGCCCGCGGCGAGGACCTGCCGCTGCTCGGCATTCCGGTGACGGTCAAAGAGTCCTACAACATCGCCGGGCTGCCCACGACCTGGGGCATGCCGCCGCACCGGAACTATATGCCGGCCGTGGACGCCGTACAGGTGTCGCGACTCAAGGCGGCAGGCGCGGTGGTGCTCGGCAAGACCAATGTGCCGTTGGGGCTGCAGGACATACAGAGCTTCAACGAGATCTACGGCATCACCACCAACCCGTGGGATCACGCTCGCACGTCGGGTGGATCCTCCGGCGGCTCGGCGGCGGCCCTCGCGTCCGGGTTCGGCGCGCTGTCCATCGGCTCCGACATCGCCGGCTCGCTGCGCACCCCCGCGCATTTCTGCGGCGTCTACGCGCACAAGCCGACGCTCGGACTGGCGGCCAACCGCGGTATGGTCCCGCCGTCCGAGCCGGCGTTGCCGGTCGACCTCGACCTCGCCGTCGTCGGTCCGATGGCGCGCACCGCCCGCGACCTCACGCTCCTGCTCGACGTCATGGCGGGACCGGACCCGCTGACGCTCGGCGTGGCGCATCGTTTGGCGCTGCCGCCCGCCCGCCACGAGCGGCTCTGCGATTTCCGGGTCTTGGTCCTCGACGAGCATCCGCTCATTCGGACCGGGTCCGCCGTGCGGGCGGGCGTGAACCGGGTGGCCGCCGCGCTCGTCGACGGCGGTGCCCGCGTCGAACGGCACAGTCCGCTGCTGCCCGATCTGACCGAAGCCGCGACGCTCTACATGCAGTTGCTGATTTCGGGCTCCGTTGCGCGTTTTCCCATCGAATCGGACGAGCAGCTGCGGGCCCGCGCCGCCGGACTGAGCGCGGACGACCAGAGTCTTGACGCCGTGCGGCTGCGCGCCATGGTGTCCAGCCACCGCGACTGGATGGAGGCCGACTACCGCCGCGAGCTGCACCGCCACGGCTGGCGGCAGCTGTTCGCCGAGTTCGACGCCGTGGTGTGCCCGATCACGCCGACGCCCGCGTTCCCGCACGACCACAGCCCCAATCCGTTGGAACGGCGCATCGACATCGACGGCGTCGAGTACCCGTACTTCGACCAGCTCGTCTGGGCCGGCCTGGCCACCATGCCCGGTCTGCCCGCCACCGCCATACCCGCGGGCCGGTCCCCCGAGGGCCTGCCGGTCGGAGTGCAGCTCATCGGTCCGATGTTCGAGGACCGCACCCCGCTGCGGCTGGCCGAACTGCTCGAGCAGGAGATCGGCGGCTTCCACGCACCGAAATAGAGCGTGTCGCCGGGTATCCGTCGAGGACGAGGTACGGATCAATCCACGGTGCCGGCCATCCGGCACCCCCATTGCTACCGGAACCCCACGACGAGCGCCGGCGTGGCGACCGCTCACGACAGAAGGCGGGTCAGTTCGACCCGGGAGCGCACGCCGAGCCTGGCGAAGATGTTCCTCAGGTGGTGCTCCACGGTGCGCGGGCTGATGAACAGCCGGGCCGCCACCTCGCGGTTCGTCGCGCCCTCCGCCACGAGGGTGGCGATCTGGAACTGCTGCGCCGTGAGCAGCCGGCCGGCCTCGGAGCGGGAGCCCGAGGGCCGCACCGACTCCCCGGCCGCGCGCAACTCCGCGCGGGCGTGCTCGCTCCACAGGCGGGCGCCGTACCGTTCGAACGTCTCCAGGGCGCCGTGCAGGTGCTCGCGAGCCGCACCGGGGCGGCGCGACCGCCGGAGCATGCCGCCGTACAGCAGCCGCGTACGCGCGGTCTCGAACGCGCACGCCCCCTGACGGTGCAGTTCCAGCGCCTGCGTGAAGCGCTCCGCGGCCTCGGCCGGGGGCGCGAGCAGCGCGTGGCACCGGGCCGCCAGCGCCAGCCGGTCGGGGTCGCGGGTGCTGTCGGCCCAGCGCTCCAGCATGACCAGCGCGTCCCCTGCCTGACCGATGTCCCCGGTGCGTACGGCGCTCTCGACGAGCAGCGGCGTCGCCATCACCCGTACGACGAGGGGGTCGCCGGTGCGGGCCACCGTGCGCAGGCGGTTCACCGCGTCGGCGTGGCGGTTGGCCGCGACGTCCAGATGGGCCAGGGCCAGCGTGCCGAGCGCCTCGGCCACGCTGACGCCGTGGGCGGCGGCCAGCTCGACGGCCCGCGCCGCCCGCAGGGCGCAGGTCTCCTCGTCGCCCGCGACGGCGGCGGTGAACGCGAGCCAGGCGAGATGCTGGGCGCCGCTGGTGGCCCGGCCCGTCTCCTGTGCCAGGCGCAGGCCGTCCATGGCGTTGGCCGCGACCGCGTCGTAACGGCCGCTCCACAGCTGGGCCTGGATCAGGATCTCCAGCATCTGCGGCATGCTGGCGACCGCGCCGTGGGCACGCGCCACCTCGACCGCCCGGGACGCCAGCGTGAGCGCGTCGGCGCCGTTGCCGAGCAGGAGGTTCGCGACGCCGCCCCACACGAGCACCGAGGTGCTGCCGGCCGAGGGCGGCACCATCACCTCGGTGGCGACGCGGCGCAGCGATGCGGTCGCCTCGCGGTGCCGGCCCCGGAACGTCGCGGCCATGCCCGCGAGATACTCCAGCGCGAGGCGTGTGACGTGGTCGTCGTCGGGCCGCCGCAGGGTCTCGGCCCGCCGCGCGATCGCCAGGAAGCGGCGGTTGTCCCCCGCCAGGTAGCTCGCCTCGCCCGCCCGGACCAGCGCGCGTACGGCCTGCTCGCGGTCGGTGTGCAGCAGCCGCTCCGCGGCGGCGAGCAGCGTGTCGCAGGCGCTGTCGGTCTTGCCCGCGCGCAGCTCCAGGCTGCCCCTGACCAGTTCGGCGCGGCCGCGCACCTCGGCGCCTGCCGCGAGCGTGTCGATCCGGGACAGCAGCGACCTCGCCCGCTGCGACTGTCCCGCCTGCCAGGCGTGCCGGGCGGCGGCGGCCAGCCGTGCGGCCTTGGCCTCGCCCTGCCCGGTGAGCTCGGCCGCCCGTTCGAGAACGCGGAACGGTTCGGGGAAGGCCGCCGCCGCCTTCGGCGCCGCCGCGAGCGCGCGTACGAGGTCCTCGGCGAGCCTGTCGGGGGGACCGTCGAGGGCGGCGGCGCGGTGCCAGGCCCGCCGCAGCCGCCGGTGCTCCCCATCGAGAAGGCTCACCAGCAGGCGGTGGGCGGCCCGTCGCCGGACGAGGGACGCCTCGGCGTACGCCACGTGCCGCAGGATCGGGTCGGCGAGGTCGAAACCGCCGTCCGGCGACTCGACGACGACGCCCGCGGTCTCCGCCGCCTCCAGGGCCGCGAGTCCGGACCGCGACTCCGCCGCGCGCACCAGCGTGACCGCGTCGATGCCGGGATCGGCCGCGACCAGCAGGACGAGGTCGGCGGTTTCGGCGGGCAGGTCGTGGAGCCGGTCGGCGTACGCCCGCCACAACCGACCGCCGCGCGGCGGCGTCTCGGGCGGCGGCGCCGAGCCCTTGCGGTGCGCGTCGGTCAGCGAGCCGGCGAGTTCGGCCAGCGCGAGCGGGTTGCCCCGGGCCGCCCGGACCAGCGCCGCGCGCAGGTCCCCGGGAAGACCTTCGGGGACGAGGTCGTCGAGCACCTGCCGGGACGCCCGCTCGTCGAGCGGGGCGAGCGGCAGCGGCGGCAGGTCGCCGGGGGCCGTGCCGGGCTCCGCGGAGGCGAGCAGCACGGCGACGGGGGCCGCGAGGGCTCGGCGGGCCACGAAACAGATCGCCTCCCGGCTGGGGGCGTCGAGCCACTGGAGATCGTCGGCGCACACCAGCACCGGGCGTCCGGCGGTCTGCAGGAGCCGCAGCAGTGCGGCGGGCAGCGCCAGGCCACCCGTGCCGGTGCCGGTGCTCAGCGCCTCGGCGAGCATCGAGGAACCGGCCGACACGGAATCGGCCCCGTCCAGCCGGTCCGCTATCGGGCGGAGCAGGGTGTGCAGTCCGGCGTACGGCAGGTGGGTCTCGCCTCTGACACCCTGGGCGCGGAGCACGAGGAACCCCTGCTCGTCCGGGGTTTCGGTGGCCGCGTGCGCGGCGGCGAGGTCGAGCAGCGCGGTCTTGCCCGCACCCGGGCCGCCGACGAGGAGCAGGCATCCGCCCGTTCCGGACCGGGCCCGGTCCACGAGCGCGCGCAGCGCGTCCGACTCCTTGTCACGACCCCTTAACGCCCCCGACCGAAGACCGGTCAAATAAGACATGAATCAGTGTTACGCGCACATTACGCAATTGAGAAGAGCTTCCAATACGGAACCCCGCCGGGTACGCACCCGGCGGGGTTCTCAGGAGTGGTGACGCGTGGGGCGTCAGACGCAGACCGTGCGGACGACCTCCGCGAGGCGGTCCGCCACGGCCTTGGCCTGGTCGTGCGACTCGGCCTCGACCATGACCCGGATCATGGGCTCGGTGCCGCTCGGGCGGATCAGCACGCGGCCGGTCTCCCCGAGCTCGGCCTCCGCCTCGGCCACTGCCGCCCGCAGTTCGGGGGCGGACGCCTTCGCCTTCGCCACGTCCCGGACGTTGACGAGCACCTGCGGCAGCTTCGTCATCACCGACGCGAGGTCGGCGAGGGAGCGGCCCTGGCGGGCCACCTCGGCCATCAGGTGGAGCGAGGTGAGCAGGCCGTCCCCGGTCGTGGCGTGATCCAGCATGATCACGTGACCGGACTGCTCGCCGCCGAGCGTGTAGCCGCCGTCCTGCATCGCCTCCAGGACGTACCGGTCGCCGACCGCGGTCTCCACCACGGACAGGCCGGCCTCCCGCAGGGCGAGCTTGAACCCCAGGTTGGACATGACCGTCGCGACGACCGTGTCCTTGGCGAGGCGGCCGTCGGCGTGCATCGACAGGGCCAGGATCGCCATGATCTGGTCGCCGTCGACCTCCTCGCCCGCGCCGGTGACGGCGAGGCAGCGGTCGGCGTCGCCGTCATAGGCGATGCCCAGGTCGGCGCCGCTTTCGACGACGGCCTTCCGCAGCACGGCCAGGTGGGTCGAGCCCACGCCGTCGTTGATGTTCAACCCGTCCGGGGCGGCGCCGATCGTCTCCACGGCCGCGCCGGCGCGCAGCAGCGCCTCCGGGGCGACCATGTGCGCCGCGCCGTGCGCGCAGTCGACGACGACCCGCAGCCCGTCGAGGCGGTGGGGCAGGGTGGTCAGCAGGTGAGAGACGTATCGGTCGGCCTCGCCGTACGCCTCGCGGACCCGGCCGACCGACGGGCCGACCGGACGGTCCCACTTCTCCCCGAGCCGTTGCTCGATCTCGTTCTCCACCGCGTCGGGCAGCTTGTAGCCGCCGCGGGTGAAGAACTTGATGCCGTTGTCAGGCGCGGGGTTGTGCGACGCGGAGAGCATGACGCCGAGGTCGGCCCCCAGCGCGTTGGTCAGGTACGCGACCGCCGGGGTGGGCAGCACGCCGAGCCGCAGGACGTCCACGCCAGACGACGCGAGGCCGGCGACCACGGCGGCCTCCAGGAACTCTCCTGAAGCCCGCGGGTCCCGGCCTACGACAGCGATCGGGCGGCCGCGCCGCCCGACACTGGCGTGGAACGCCCCGGCGTCGCCGAGCACATGCGCGGCGGCCACGGACAGGTCCATGGCCAGCTCCGCGGTGAGGTCGCGCCCGGCGACCCCACGTACCCCGTCGGTGCCGAAGAGGCGCCCCCGAGAGGAGGCGCCTACGGGCTCCTGCGACATTAACGCTTGCTGTACTGCGGAGCCTTACGGGCCTTCTTGAGGCCGTACTTCTTCCGCTCCGTGGCGCGGGCGTCACGGGTGAGGAAGCCGGCCTTCTTCAGCGGCGGGCGGTTGACCTCGGCGTCCAGAGCGGCGAGCGCGCGGGACAGGCCCATGCGCAGCGCGCCGGCCTGGCCGGTCACGCCGCCGCCGTCGATGCGGGCGATGACGTCGAACGCGTCCTCGGCGCCGAGCACGACGAACGGCTCGTTGATCAGCTGCTGGTGGACCTTGTTCGGGAAGTAGCTGTCCAGCGAGCGGCCGTTGATCGTCCACTTGCCGGTGCCCGGCACGATGCGGACACGGGCGATGGCCTCCTTGCGGCGGCCGGTGCCGTACGAGTTGCCCGTGGTGACGGGCTTGCGCACGGCGCCCTCGCCGGCGGGGGCCGACTCGGTGGTGTACTCGGAGGGGAACTCCTCCGCGGAGTAGTCTTCCGGCTCGCCCTCGACGAGCGTCTCGATACCGGTGGGCTCGGCCACGGTTCTCCTCTTAACTTTCCTGGCTCGCGATTACTGGGCGATCTGGGTGATCTGGAAGGGCACCGGCTGCTGGGCCTGGTGCGGGTGCTCGGCGCCGGCGTAGACCTTGAGCTTCTTGGCCATCTTGCGGCCCAGGGCGTTCTTGGGAAGCATGCCGCGGACGGCCTTCTCCACGGCCCGGTCCGGGCGCTTCTCCATGAGCTCGCCGTAGCTGACGGAGCGCAGACCGCCGGGGTAACCCGAGTGGCGGTACGCCTTCTTCTGCTCGAGCTTGTTGCCGCTCAGGGAGATCTTGTCGGCGTTGATGACGATGACGAAGTCACCCGTGTCGACATGCGGAGCGAAGATCGGCTTGTGCTTCCCGCGGAGCAGGGTCGCCACCTGGCTGGCCAGCCGGCCGAGCACGACGTCGGTCGCGTCGATGACGTACCACTGACGTTCGACGTCGTTGGGCTTCGGTGAGAACGTGCGCACGGCAGTGCCTTCTGTCGGAATGTGAACTCTCGGTAGGTTGCGCAGGCACGGCGACAACCTCCGTCTCCACATGTACGGGAGAAGACGCCGGACGCGCCGTGCACCGGTCTGCGGACAGACCGATCCACACACAACGAACTAGCAGACTACCGACCCGATGCCGCCTGGTCAAAACAGCGAGGGGCGGCGGGCATTGGAACGACTCATTTGAACGTTCATCAAATCCATACCCATTCGCCTCTTCTTCCCCATGGCGCAGATCTCTATATTTGACTGCGGTATGTGGCAGACCCCTCACAAAAATCACACCTTCCGTGGCCCCTTACGAGGGACTCAGATGGGTCTGCTGGCGTGCGCCGTGGCCATCCTGCTCACCGGCGTCGTGATCGGCAGGATGAGCACCAGGTCGAGCGAGGTCGACGACGTCTATCTGCGTAAGTCGGAGCCGTCCCCGTCGCCGAGCCTGAGCGCGGCGGACGCGGTGCCGCGCGACCGGCCCACCCTCGATCACGTGCTGCGCACCGTGGCTCCGGTCGTCCCCCGGCAGGTGCCGCAGCGCCGGCCCCGGAAGGAAAGGCCGCCCTCCACGCTGATCGACGGCTCCGACAGCGGCTCGCGGCACACCGTTCTCACGCCGGGGACGGACGGCGGCGGCGACGCGTACGACGCCGACTCGATGCGGTCCGCCTCCATGGAGGCCGAGGTCGTGCGCCTGGTCAACGCCGAGCGCCGCAGGCACGGCTGCCGGCCCCTGCGCGTGGACCCCCGCCTGGTGGAGTCCGCCCGCGCGCACTCGGACGAGATGGCGTCGAGCGGGCTGTTCCGGCACAGCTCCCCCGGGGGCGCCTCTCCCTGGGACCGCATGGGCGCGGCGGGTTACTCCGACGGCGGGGCCGAGACGATCGCCAGGGGCTACCAGACCGCCGAGGCGGTCGTACGCGGCTGGATGGCCGGGCGGAGCGACCGCGCCACGCTGCTCGACTGCCGCCTGGTCGCGACCGGGGTCGGCGTGAGCACGGGCGAGGGCGGACCGTGGTGGACCGAGGACTTCGGGTATTCCTGACGCTTCCTCATCTGTCCAAATAGCCGACTAATCTCAGCGCCATGGGTTATCCCGGCGACCAGCAACCACCTCCGCCGCATCATCCCCCCGATCCCCGCAGGCGGGACCTGCCGCCGTACTCCGGCGGGGACGACTCTCCCCTCGCCGGCCGTCGCGACGCGCCGCCCTACGGCGAGGGGCAGCCGCCGTACCAGCGCGAGCAATCGCCGTACGCCCGCGAGCAATCGCCATATGAACGCGAGCAGTCGCCGTACGCTCGCGAGCAATCGCCGTATGAACGCGAGCAGGCGCCCTACCAGCCCTACCCGCAGCAGCCCTACCCGCAGCAGCCCGAGCAGCCGCCGTACGCCGGGCGCGGGCCGTACGAGCAGGACGGCCCCCACCCGGTGGAGGAGCTCGCGTCGGGCCCGTACGCGTCCCCGTCCGGCGCTCAGGCGGGCGGCGACTGGGACGTGCGGCGGCAGCCGACGGCGTCGCGGGTGCCTCCGCCGCCGGAGCCCGTGTGGGATCCGGACGCGAAGGGCCCCTGGTGGCGTCGCCCCTGGGTGCTCGGCCTCGCCCTGCTGGCCCTGATCGGGGCGCTGTTCACCGGCCTGTGGTACGCCGCGCGCAACGAGAAGCCGCCCGTCGCCGTTCCGACGCCCACCGGCCGCCCCTCACCACCGCTCGTCTCCGAGGGACCTCCCGGCAAGTTCGGCTACACCGCCTTACGGGCGACCGACAAAACCCCGCTGTCACTCCGGGAGCTGTTCGCCAAGGGCAAATTCGTCAAGAACAAGCGTTCGTACGTCCGCACGACGTTCCGTAAGGAGAAAAAGTGCGCGGACGGCGTTACCGGCGACAAAATCACCAAGGCGCTCAAGGCGGGCGGATGCACGCAACTGCTGCGGGCGAGCTTCGCGGACTCCAAGGGCACGGTCATCGGCACCGTGGGCGTCGCCAACCTCAAAACCTCCGCCACGGCGAAGAAGGTCGCCTCCGCCGGAGGCGGCGGCGAGCGCAAGGACTACCTCAAGCCGCTGCCGGGCAAGGACGAGGCCACCAAGCACCTCGGCAGCGGCGAGGCGTACGCGGGCGGCTGGACCCACGGCCACTACGCGGTGCTGCTCTGGTTCCAGTTCAAGGATGGCCACAAACCAGCCAAGAACGAGCTGAAACGGCTCTACCAGACCGCGGTGGACGTCACCGACGCGACTGTTTTCCCTGCCCTCGACACCCGTTCGCTGAACGGTGGCCCCAGCTGAGGCCGGGCGTTCACTGAGGTGAACGCCGGTGGGCGACCCGGGGCGGCTCGGACCGAAACGCCCATAGGGGCACGCCGATCGCGCCCACGCCGTTACGCTTCCGGCTATGCGTGGCAAGGATTCCGGTTCCGAGCACGAACACGAAACGGCGTGGGCCCGCCGCGAGGCGGACGCCGAGGGCTCGGCGACACCTCCGACGCCACCTCCGAGCTTCGGCCAGACCCCGACGCCCGGGTACGGGCAGCCTCCGGCGGACGACGGCACGGCCTGGGCCCCGGACGCCGCCGGTGCGGCGGACCGGCTCCCGGCCGTGCCCCACCCGACGAGGTACGGCCCTCCTGGCGGTCTCGGGGCACCAGAACCGCCCGACGACGACCCGGAGAGCACGAACAGGTTCAGGGCCGTTCCGGCGTACGGCCCTCCGCCGGCCGCCCCCGGCGTACCGGGAAACACCGATGTGCCCGGGAACGCCGGAGTATCGGGGGACGCCGGGGGCCTTCCCGCGCCGCGCCGCCCCGGCGACGAGGCCCTTGGCCTGCCCGCGCCCGGTGAACCGCATCCCGGCGCCGGCCACGTCCCCGGCCATAGCGCCGTGCCTCCGCAGCCCGCGTACGGCGCGGGCACGCCCTCCTGGCAGCCCGAAAGCCAGGGCATCCACTCGTGGCAGCCCACCGGACACGGAGACCGGCAGCAGCCCGGCCAGCCCGGCCACGGCCCACAGGGACATCCCGGCTACGGCCCGCCCGCATGGCAGCCCCCGGCTCCGGCCACGCCTCCGTGGCAGCCTCCGGCGGAGCACGCCGATCCGCGGCCGCCGGTTCCGGGCCCTGGCGGGCCCTCGTGGCAGCCCGAGGGCCAGGCAGTCCACGCCTGGCAGCCTCCGGCCGACCCGAACGCCGTGCGCTGGGAGCACCCGCCGGGCCCGGACGCGCAGACCTGGCAGCCCGCACAGCCGCCCTGGCAGCCGCCCCAGGGCGGGGCCGGCCCCGCGTACCCGCAGACGCCCCCGCCGCCCGGCCCGCAGCAGCCCGCGTACGGCCCGGGCCCACACGCCTGGCAGCCGCCCGCCGAGGGGCCCAACCCGGGGGCATGGCAGCCGCCCGCGGACGGGCCCAACCCGGCGTGGCAGCCGCCGGCCGGCACGGGAGCGCAGCCGTGGCCCGCGCACGGCCCTGGCCCCGGACCGCAGGCCTGGGAGCCGCCGCCACCGGGCTCGGCCCCGCAGCCGTGGCAGCAGGGGCCACCCCCTGCGGGAGCGGCGGCCCCGCACATGTGGCCGGCCCCCGTCGGCGATCCCGGCGCACAGCACGGTCCCCAGCACGGTCCCCAGCACGGTCCTCAGACCGGCCCCCACCACGGCGGCGTCACCTCCTGGCAGCCCCCGGGCAACGAGTCGCAGTGGCCGCAGGACCCCGCTCAGGCCGGAGCGGGCGACTCCGGCCCTGCCCCGTGGCCGGCCCCGTCAGGCGGCGAACCGGCCGCGCCCGGCGCCTTCGGCACGTCCCCCTCGCCGTACGACGAGGGATCTCACGGCGGGGCGGGGCAGGGCCCGGCCGGGCCCCCCGCCTGGTCGCAGCCCGGCGGCCCTCCCGCGGCGCCGGGCTCGTACGGCCCGGATCAGCAGAACACCGGTGGTCCCTGGGCCGCCCAGCCCGGCGTGCCGACGTTCCCCGAGTGGGGGCCCGCCGCGGGGCAGCCGTCCGGCGGGGAGGCCTGGCCCCAGGCGGCGGCGCCCCATCAGGGGTATCCACCCGCCGCCCCACAGCAGTACGGCCCCCAGTACGTGCCGCAGCCCGGTCCGGAATTCCCGGCCGGGCAGCAGGAGATGTACGCACAGGGAGACATGTCCCCCGAGGCGGTCCGCCCCGGGGAGCCCGGCGACGTGGCCGTGTGGCCGCCACGGCTGCCCGGCGAGCCGTACCCGCAGGGGGAGATGCCGGCGGGCACCTCCTGGCCCCCGACGAACGCCTACCAGGACGAGCCCGGCTCGGCGCAGGCGCCCGAGGGCCCGTCCGGCGACCCGGCGGGCACGAACGAGTCAGGCGGCACGCCCGGCGACGCGCCCACCCCCACGGGCACGCCCGACCCCACCACCGCGCCCGGCCACACCCCTGCGCCCGAGCACACCGGCGCGCCCGCGGACACGGCGCATCACGCCGATGTGCCTGCCGACGGTGGTTCGCCCGCCGAAGGACCGGAACAGACGGGCGCGCCCGCCGACGGGCCCGCGCCGGACGGTTCCGGGCAGGACGCTCCCGCGGGGAGCGTCCCCCCACCGGACGCCCCGGCGCCGTATCCTGCCGCGCCGGGCCACGCCGGGCCGCCCGAGGGCTTCGGGACCGAGATCGGCCATGCGGTGACCCCGATCGAGGGGTTCCCGGTGCCCGACGCGCCGTACGAACCCGGCCAGGCTCTCGCGCACGCGGAACAGACCGCTCCGTACAGCGAACCGCAGCACCCGGCCTACGACAGGACCACGCAGCCGCTGCTCCCGCCGCAGCCGGAGGAGCCGTTCCAAGCGCCCGCACAGACATCGATCGCGCCTGGTCAGGCGCAGGACAGCGCACCGTCAGGGACACCACTGGGGAGACAGGACGAGACACAGGGTCAGACCGCGTCTCCGTCCCCGTTCCAGTCGCCGTCCGCGACGTCCCCCTCGGATGTCCCGCCATCCGCCGCGCCCCCGGGTGCGGCGTCATCCGACACGCCGCCCCCGGGCCCGTCCGTGAGCGACGGCGCCACCGGGGCGGACTCCCCCGACCCCAATTCAGGACAGATGGCGACAACCTCTCCCACGACCGGTCCGCCCTCGCAGCCGACCGGTGAGACCCCGTTCGCGTTCACGCCGGTGACACCGGCCAAGGCGGGCAAGCCGACGCCTCCACCCGGATTCGGGCCGAACCCCTCCGCCCCCGGCGGCCCCTCCCCGGAGGGCAACCTCCCGGCGACGCTGGGCCCCGGCAGCCCTCCCCCCTCCGGCGGGAAGGTCAAGCGGATCCTGATGGCCGCCGGTGCGGTGGTCGTCGTGGGGGCGATCGGCACCGCGGCCTACTTCGCCTACTCGGGCGAGCCGGACGGCGGCCAGGCCGTCCGTACGCCGGCGGCCACCACCGCGCCGCCCTCAGACGAGCCGCAGCCGACTTCCACGGTCTCCTCCGCCATCCTCGACTCGGAGCAGACCGACCCCAAGACCCTGAAGCCGGCAGAGGCGTTCCCGGACGAGAAGGTGACGCTGGCGGGCCGGACGTACCGCCGGGTGAAGATCGACGTGACCGACGACTGCGGGAAGGCGGCGGCGGGCGCGTTCGCGCAGGCCCTCAGCGAGCAGCAGTGCCGCAGGGTGCTCAGGGCCACCTACGTGGACGGCAAGCGCCAGTACGCCGTGACCACGGGCATCGCGGTGCTGCCCGGCAAGACCGAGGCCCTCGCCGTGGACCAGGCCAAGGATCTCGGCACGAACGTCTGGTTCCGTGGCCTCGACGGCGACCAGGCGAGCCGATCGGACAAGGTGTCGATCTCCGGTGGCTACGCCGCCGGCATGGTGTGGGGACGCTACATCGTGTTCAGCTACGCCACCTATACCGACGGGCACACGCCGGACGCGAACGACAAGAACCTCGCGCCGATCAGCGGCGCCTTCCGGGACAACATGGCGAAGGTGATCGAAAAACGCGCCTCACGCTGACGCCCCCGGCGCGTGGCCTCCCACGCGGAGACCACGCGCCGTCAGGAGCTCAGTGTGCGCACGCGGCGGGTGGCGGCGGCCCGCCGCGCCAGTTCCTCAGGCCCGGGATAGCGCACCTCCTCAAGCGTGAGACCGTGCGCGGGCGCGACGTGCACGCCCGAGTCCCGTACGGCTGTCGCCAGCACCTCGGCGGGCCACTCGACGGGCCGCCTGCCCTCCCCCACGGTCAGCAGCGAGCCGACCAGCGCCCGGACCATCGAGTGGCAGAAGGCGTCGGCGACCACGGTCGCGAGGAGGATCCCGTCCTCGCCCCTGACCCACTCGAGCCGCTGCAGTTCGCGGATCGTGGTCGCACCCTCCCGCCTGCGGCAGAAGGCGGCGAAGTCGTGCTCGCCCAGCAGGCGGGCGGCCGCCGCGTTCAGCAGATCCACGTCCAGCGGCCGGGCGTACCACAGCACCTCGCGCCGGCGCAGCGGGTCCACCCCGCCGGGGGCGTCGCCGACGCGGTAGCCGTAGCGGCGCGACAGCGCGGAGAACCGGGCGTCGAAGCCCTCCGGCGCCACACTGACGGCGTGCACCCGCACGTCGAGGGGCAGCACCCCGGCCAGCCGCCTCGTCAGCCCAGCGAGCCACTCAGCGCCGCGCTCGCTCCACGCCTGTTCCGGATCCTCGGGGGCGGGAGCACGCCCTGACGAGGCGGAGGCCAGCGCGGCGAGCGGGAGGTCGACGTGCGCCACCTGCCCCCTCGCGTGGACGCCGGCGTCGGTGCGGCCCGCGACGGTGAGCGACGGCGGGGCGTCCAGGCGCAGGATGCGGCCCAGCGCGTCCTCGATCTCCCCCTGCACGGTCCGCCGCCCCGGCTGGCGTGCCCAGCCCGAGAAGTCCGTGCCGTCGTAACCCAGGTCCAGCCTCAGCCGCAGTTCTCGCTCCACGCCATCCCTCGTACGGTGCCTCGTACGGTGCACAAACGAAGAGCGGGCCCAGCATCCCCGGAAGGGAAACTGAGCCCGCTCACAGAGCCTGGGATCAGGCCTCGTCCTTCTTGTCCTCCGCGGCCTCGGGAGCCTCCGCCGTCTCGGCGGCGGTGCCCTCGGCGGCCTCGTCCTGCGCGGCCGGCGTCTCCTCGACCTCGGCCGGAGCGGCCTCGGCGGCGGGCGCGGCCGGAGCCGTACGGGAGACCCTGACCGGGTTCAGCTGCTCGGTGACCAGCTCGATGACCGCCATCGGAGCGGCGTCGCCCTTACGCGGGCCGAGCTTGGTGATCCGGGTGTAGCCACCGGGACGCTCGGCGTACGTCGGGGCGATCTCGGTGAAGAGGTGGTGGACGACGCCCTTGTCGCGGACGACCGTCAGCACCTGGCGACGGTTGTGGATGTCGCCCTTCTTCGCCTTGGTGATCAGCTTCTCCGCGAGCGGGCGGAGACGCCTGGCCTTGGCCTCGGTGGTGGTGATCCGGCCGTTCTGGAACAGCGAGGTGGCGAGGTTCGCCAGGATCAGCCGCTCGTGGGCCGGGCTGCCGCCGAGGCGGGCGCCCTTGGTGGGCTTGGGCATTTCATGCTCCTCATGGATAACCCGCTCCGGCCGTGTCAGGTACCGGGGTCGGGCCGACCGGCGTACCGGTCGTGACTTGTCATCGCCGTCTCATGCCGCCCTCGACGGGCGGCATGAGACGGTGGTGCCGCTGCTGAAAGACGGGCGATCAGTACTGCTCGGTCTCGATGAACCCGCCGTCCTCGTCGTCGTACCCGCCGCCGGCGACGGCGGAGGGGTCGAACCCGGGCGGGGAGTCCTTGAGAGCCAGGCCCATCTCGTGCAGCTTCTGCTTGACCTCTTCGATCGACTTGGCGCCGAAGTTGCGGATGTCCAGCAGGTCCTGCTCGCTGCGGGCGACGAGCTCACCCACGGTGTGGATGCCCTCGCGCTTGAGGCAGTTGTACGAACGGACGGTGAGGTTGAGCTCCTCGATCGGCAGCGCCAGATCGGCCGCGAGCGCCGCGTCCGTCGGCGACGGGCCGATGTCGATGCCCTCGGCCTCGACGTTGAGCTCACGGGCCAGGCCGAACAGCTCGACCAGGGTCTTGCCGGCCGAGGCCACCGCGTCGCGGGGCTTCATGGACGGCTTGGTCTCGACGTCGAGGATCAGGCGGTCGAAGTCCGTGCGCTGCTCGACACGGGTGGCCTCGACCTTGTAGGTGACCTTGAGGACCGGGGAGTAGATCGAGTCGATCGGAATCCGGCCGATCTCCTGGCCAGGCTGCTTGTTCTGAGCGGCGGAGACGTAGCCGCGGCCGCGCTCGACGGTCAGCTCCATCTCCAGCTTCGCCTTGCCGTTCAGCGTGGCGATGTGCAGGTCGGGGTTGTGCACCTCGACACCGGCCGGAGGCGCGATGTCGGCGGCGGTGACCTCACCCGGGCCCTGCTTGCGCAGGTACATCACGACGGGCTCGTCGTGCTCGGAGGAGACGACCAGCGACTTGAGGTTCAGGATGATGTCGGTGACGTCTTCCTTGACCCCGGGCACGGTCGAGAACTCGTGGAGCACGCCCTCGATGCGGATGCTGGTGACCGCCGCCCCCGGGATGGAGGACAGCAGCGTCCGCCGCAGCGAGTTGCCGATGGTGTAGCCGAAGCCCGGCTCGAGCGGCTCGATGATGAACCTGGACCGGTGCTCCTCGAGCGACTCCTCCTGGAGGCTCGGGCGCTGTGCGATGAGCATCTGGATCTCCTGGATCCGGGACGGCCCCGCCACGGTGGACGAGGAGTCCCTGGGTTACGGCGACGCCCGCTATTTGACGCCGCTCGCCTACACACCATGATGCCGTACGGCCGGGAGTGTACCGGCCGTACGGCGTCATGAACTGCCGGGGCCCTACTACTTGGAGTAGAGCTCGACGATGAGCTGCTCCTGGACCAGCGTGTCGATCTGCTGGCGGACCGGGAGCTGGTGCACGAGGATGCGCATGTTCTCGGCGGAGACGCCCAGCCAGGCCGGGACGGTCTTGTCGCCGGCGGTCGCGCGGGCCACCTCGTACGGGAGCAGGTTGCGCGACTTCTCGCGGACCTCGATGATGTCGTGCTCGCGCACGCGGTACGACGGGATGTCGACCTTCTTGCCGTTCACGAGGAAGTGGCCGTGGCGCACCTGCTGGCGGGCCGCGTCACGCGACTCGGCGAAGCCGGCGCGGTAGACCACGTTGTCGAGACGGCTCTCCAGGATCTGGAGCAGGTTCTCACCCGTCTTGCCGGCCTTGCGGTTGGCTTCCTCGTAGTAGTTGTGGAACTGCTTCTCGAGGACGCCGTAGATCCGGCGGGTCTTCTGCTTCTCACGAAGCTGGAGCTGGTACTCCGACTCCTTCGGACGGCCGCGGCCGTGCTCACCCGGCGGGTACGGGCGGATCTCGATGGGGCACTTGGCGGACTCGCACTTCTTGCCCTTGAGGAAGAGCTTGGTCTTCTCACGGCGGCAGAGCTTGCAGTCCGGACCCGTGTAACGAGCCATTTCTTTCTACTCTCCTGAGCTCAGACGCGACGGCGCTTGGGCGGACGGCAGCCGTTGTGCGGCACCGGGGTCACGTCCTGGATGGACCCGACCTCGAGACCGGTCGCCTGCAGCGAACGGATCGCGGTCTCACGGCCGGAGCCGGGACCCTTGACGAAGACGTCGACCTTGCGCATGCCGTGCTCCATGGCGCGGCGGGCGGCGTTCTCGGCAGCCATCTGCGCGGCGAACGGGGTGGACTTACGGGAGCCCTTGAACCCGACGTGGCCGGCGCTGGCCCAGGAGATCACGTTCCCGTTCGGGTCGGTGATCGAAACGATCGTGTTGTTGAACGTGCTCTTGATGTGGGCGTGCCCGTGAGCGACGTTCTTCTTTTCCTTGCGGCGCACCTTCTTCGGTGCGCCCTGGCGGCTCTTCGGCGGCATTGAAGCGCTAACTCCTGGAAATGTGGCTGCTAAGGACTACTTCTTGCCCGGCTTCTTCTTGCCGGCGACGGTCTTCTTCTTGCCCTTGCGGGTGCGCGCGTTCGTCTGCGTCCGCTGACCGTGGACAGGCAGCCCCTTGCGGTGCCGGATGCCCTGGTAGCAGCCGATCTCGATCTTGCGTCGGATGTCGGCCTGAATCTCGCGGCGGAGGTCGCCCTCGATCTTGTAGTTCGCCTCGATGTAGTCACGCATCGGGACGAGCTCGGCGTCCGTGAGCTGGTGGACGCGCAGGTCGGGGCTGATGCCGGTCGCGTCCAGGATCTCCTGGGCGCGGGTGCGGCCGATTCCGAAAATGTAGGTGAGAGCGATCTCCAGCCGCTTGTCGCGGGGGAGGTCGACGCCAACCAGGCGGGCCATGGTCGGGCATTCTCCTTCAGTGTGGCGGAGGTCTTGCGCAACACTTCCCCTCCCATGCCCGGGCGAGGGCCCCGGCCTCCGACCGGGGGTCTCCCACGTGGTACGGCTCTCGCCGCCTGCGCGGGTGTGTGACGCGATTTCGTTGTTCCGGCCCGCACGCGGGTCGAGCCCGCCGCGGGGGCGGACTCAGCGGGGGCCTGGTGGCGACGTACTGAGAGCTGGGCTCAGCCCTGGCGCTGCTTGTGGCGCAGGTTGTCGCAGATCACCATGACACGACCGTGCCGGCGAATCACCTTGCACTTGTCGCAGATCTTCTTGACGCTCGGCTTGACCTTCATAGTCCTTATTCGTTCCGCATACGGCCCGTCCCCGCTGCCGGGGGGGCTACTTGTACCGGTAGACGATCCGCCCACGACTCAGGTCGTAGGGGCTCAGCTCCACGACCACCCGGTCGTCGGGCAGGATCCTGATGTAGTGCATCCGCATCCGCCCACTGATATGGGCCAGGACCTTGTGACCGTTGTCGAGCTGCACCCGGAACATGGCATTCGGGAGCGACTCAATAACAGTGCCCTCAATCTCGATGGCGCCGTCTTTCTTGGCCATGGCCCTCGCGTTTCACTGATCGGATCGTCTGAGGCTTCGGAACACTAAGCAGCCGCGACCTTCGGGGCGCTTCCAGAGAGCGGCGACCAGCAAGGCCGCCTAGGCGCAAAGGTCATAGTGAACCGACAAAGGAGTGTACGACAACCCGGGCCGAATTGCGAAACGACGGCAGGGGTCCCTACACAACCAGATCACAGAGTACCCCTGAAGGGGCCGTCAGGCCAATCGGGTGCCGGCCCGCTCCTCGGGCCGGTGCCGGGGGAGCCGCCGCACCCGCCCGCCCGGCACCGCCGAAATGCCGGGGCGGGTGGGTGCGGCCTGATCACCGCGGGGGCACGGCCCGAGCGGGGCCGCACGTCGCGACACCGGACATGTACCCGCCCGCGGCTCCCGCGACGGCGGCACTTCGGTAAAGAACGCTCAGGTGTCGCGCCGGGACTGTCCGCCCCTGCCGGAGATCGTGTTGATGAGGAGGATGACGCCCCAGGGACCCATGACCCACATCGGCCAAGGAGGGATCATGTGACCCGAACCGACCATGGTGAGAAGCCAGATCATCCAGCTCACGGAGCTGGCCGCCGCCCAGGCGGACCACGCGCCCTTCAGGCTGCCCCGCGTCTTCTCGTCACGCCGGGCGGGATGCGGCCGTCGTATGGACTCATTGGCGGCGGGCAGCCGGTGCAGGTCGATCGCGGGCAGGTCGGAGGTGAGCTTGGCCAGTTCCCCGTACGTACGGCTCTGGTAGACCTGCTCAAGCCGCTCGTTGAACTCGTCGATGGTGAGCCTGCCCTCGGCCACGTGCTCGCGCAGTGCCGCGGCGACCCGGTCACGGTCGCCGTCGGAGGCCCGCATCTCCGGCGCTGCCGCCATCACCATCTCCCGGTCATTCGAGCGATACGACCATTATTGTTCACGCGCCGACGGAACGGGCGCGCGGGCTCAGGAGGCGCTCTCCCCCGCGTCCGCGGCGACGCCGGGGAAGCGGGAGGCTCCGCCGTCGAGCGCCGTGAGAACCAGGGGGCCGTTCTCCGTCACCGCGACACTGTGCTCGAAGTGGGCGGAGGCGCGGCCGTCGAGCGTCACGACCGTCCAGTCGTCGGCCAGCACCTTGGTGCGGTCGGTGCCGAGGTTCACCATCGGCTCGACTGCGAAGCACATGCCCACCTCGAAACGCGGGCCGCGCCCCGGCCGGCCGTGGTTGGCCACCCAGGGGTCCATGTGCATCTCGGTGCCGATTCCGTGCCCGCCGTACTCCTGGGGGATGCCGTAGCGGCCCTGAGAGCGCACGTACTGCTCGACCTGGTGGCCGATGTCGGACAGGTGCCCGCCGACCCGCAGGGCGGCGATGCCCCGCCACATGGCCTCCTCGGTCACCCGCATGAGCTCGGTCAGCGCGGGGTCGACCTCGCCGATCCCGACGGTGATCGCCGAGTCGCCGTGCCACCCGTCGAGGATCGCGCCGCAGTCGATCGAGATGATGTCGCCCTCGCGGAGCGGACGGCGGTCGGTGGGGATGCCGTGGACGACCTCGTCGTTCACGGAGGCGCAGATCGTGGCGGGGAAGCCCTGGTAGCCCTTGAACGACGGGATCGCGCCCTCGCCCCTGATCGCCTCTTCGGCGATGGCGTCGAGGTCGAGCGGCGTCATGCGGGGCCGGACGGACGTCCGGAGCAGTTCCAGCGTGCGGGCGACGACCAGGCCGGCCGCACGCATCTTCTCCAGTTGCTCGGCGCTCTTGATCTGAATTCCGTGCCGATTCTTCTTGAACACGTAACGCACCCCCTCCCGAAATTGTCCCATATAAGCCTGAACGCCACCCCATGGAGTGGAGTGGCGTTCCCGGCCGCGGTAATGAATCAGTCGGCGAACCGCCGCAGCGCCGACATCGCCCGCTGGGTGATCTCCTCGACCGGCCCGGTCGCGTCGACCCCCTGCAGGATTCCCTCGTCGGCGTAGAAGGAGATCAGCGGCGCCGTCTGCTCCTGATAGACCTCCAGGCGCCGCCTGATGGTCTCCTCACGGTCGTCGTCCCGCTGGAAGAGCTCCCCACCGCAGGCGTCGCAGACGCCCTCCACGGCGGGCGGGTCGAACACGACATGCCACACCTTGCCGCAGGAACGGCACGTGCGGCGGCCCGCCAGGCGGCGGACGACCTCGTCGTCCTCGACGACCAGGTTGAGGACCACGTCGAGCGCCGTACCGAACTCGGCCAGCATCTTCTTGAGGACCTCGGCCTGGGGCACGTTGCGGGGGAAGCCGTCCAGGAGGAAGCCCTCCTGCGCGTCGTCCTCCGACAGCCGGTCGCGGACCATGGCCACGGTCACCTCGTCGGGGACGAGGTCGCCGCGGTCCATGTACTCCTTGGCGAGCTTGCCGAGCTCCGTGCCGCCCGAGACGTTGGCACGGAAGATGTCGCCTGTCGAGATTTTCGGGATCGACAGGTGCGAAGCGATGAACTGGGCCTGCGTCCCCTTACCCGCTCCGGGGGGCCCTACCAGGACGACGCGCACTATCTCAGGAAGCCCTCGTAGTTGCGCTGCTGAAGCTGGCTCTCGATCTGCTTGACCGTGTCCAGACCAACACCAACCATGATCAGAATGCTGGTCCCTCCGAACGGGAAGTTCTGGCTCGCTCCGGCCACCGCCAGCGCGATGATCGGGATGAGCGAGATCACACCCAGATACGGAGCGCCCGCGGCCGTGAGCCTGTTGAGCACGTAGCTCAGGTACTCAGCGGTCGGCCGGCCCGGGCGGATGCCCGGAATGAACCCACCGTACTTCTTCATGTTGTCCGCCACTTCAGGGGGGTTGAAAGTGATGGACACGTAGAAGTACGTGAAGAAGACGATCAGCAGGAAGAACGTGGCCATGTAGACGGGGTGGTCGCCCCTGATCATGTTCTGCGCCAGCCACTCGACGACCGCGTTGGGCTTCTGGCTGTTGCCGAACAGCGTGACCAGAAGCTGCGGCAGGTACAGCAGCGACGAGGCGAAGATGACCGGGATGATGCCGGCCTGGTTCACCTTGAGCGGGATGTAGGTCGAGGTGCCGCCGTACATGCGACGGCCGACCATCCGCTTGGCGTACTGCACCGGGATGCGGCGCTGCGCCTGCTCGATGAACACGACGACGCCGATCATCACGACGCCGACGACCATCACGACGACGAACTTGAACGGGCTCTGCCGGAAGATGTTCACGAGCTCCGACGGGAACACCGCGATGACCTGAGTGAAGATCAGGATCGACATGCCGTTGCCGACGCCGCGGTCGGTCACCAGCTCGCCCAGCCACATGATCACGGCGGTGCCGGCGGTCATCGTGATGACCATGGTGATCAGCGGGAAGACGTCCTGGCTGAGCAGGATCTCCTGGTTGCAGTTCTGGAAGAGCTGCCCGCTGCGCGCCAGTGCGACGAACGCGGTCGACTGCAGCACCGCCAGCCCGATGGTCAGGTAACGTGTGTACTGCGTGATCTTCGCCGTCCCCGCCTGGCCCTCCTTCTTCAGGGCCTCCAGCCGGGGAATCACCACCGTCAGCAGCTGCAGGATGATGCTCGCTGTGATGTACGGCATGATGCCGAGCGCGAACACTGAAAGTTTCAACAGGGCGCCGCCGCTGAAGAGCTGCACCATCCCGTAGATGTTGGCAGCGTCTCCCGCCTGGGCCTGCTCCAGACACAGGGCCACGTTCTTGGCGTTGACCCCCGGAGTGGGGAGCACCGAGCCAAGCCGGAACAGCACGATGATGCCCAGTGTGAAGAGCAGCTTCTTGCGCAGGTCCGGCGTCCGGAACGCCCGGGTAATCGCGGTCAGCACGGTCCCTCCTGCGCGCCAGTGACGCGGTAACGGTCGGCGATGGCCCGCAAGGCGTCCATCGACATGTCTTCCTGCCAGAGTGCTTGGTCCGACACGGGTTGAGCCCCGTGCCAGGCGAACTCTAACGCACTACGGGCGCGGAGGCTCATAACGAACCTCCGCGCCTCGTGCAGCGTCATGCCTACAGCTCGGAAACCGAGCCACCGGCCGCGGCGATCTTCTCCTTCGCGCTGGCGGAGAAGGCGTGCGCCTGCACGTTCAGCGCCACGGAGATCTCGCCGGTGCCCAGCACCTTCACGGGCTGGTTCTTGCGGACCGCACCCTTGGCCACCAGGTCGTCGAGCGTGACGTCGCCGCCCTGGGGGAACAGCTCCCCGAGCCTGTCCAGGTTGACGACCTGGTAGGTCGTCTTGAACAGGGCGTTGGAGAAGCCCTTCAGCTTCGGCAGCCGCCGCTGGAGCGGGACCTGGCCACCCTCGAAGCCCGGCATCACTGCCGTACGGGCCCTGGTGCCCTTGGTGCCACGGCCGGCCGTCTTGCCCTTGGAGCCCTCGCCGCGGCCCTTGCGGGTCTTGGCCTTGTTGGCGCCGGGAGCCGGACGGAGGTCGTGGATCTTGAGCGGAGCGTTCTCGGTCATGACTAGTCGACCTCCTCAACCTCGACGAGGTGCGACACCTTGGCGACCATGCCCCGGATCTCCGGGCGGTCCTCCTTGACGACGACGTCGCCGATTCGCTTCAGACCCAGCGAGCGCAGCGAGTCACGCTGGTTCTGCTGACCACCGATCTTGGACCGGGTCTGGGTGATCTTCAGGCGAGCCATCGTCAGCTCACCGCCTTCGCGGCCGCCGCGGCCTCGGCCAGGCCCTCGGCGCGAGCCTTCAGCATCGCCTTGGGCGCGACGTCCTCGATCGGCAGGCCACGACGGGCGGCGATCTCCTCGGGGCGGCTGAGGCCCTTCAGAGCCGCCACGGTGGCGTGCACGATGTTGATCGGGTTGTCCGAGCCGAGCGACTTGGACAGCACGTCGTGGATTCCGGCGCACTCCAGGACCGCGCGAACCGGGCCACCCGCGATGACGCCCGTACCGGGCGAGGCCGGACGCAGGAGGACGACGCCGGCGGCGTCCTCGCCCTGCACCGGGTGCGGGATGGTGCCCTGGATCCGCGGGACCTTGAAGAAGTGCTTCTTGGCCTCCTCGACACCCTTGGCGATCGCCGCGGGCACCTCCTTGGCCTTGCCGTAGCCGACCCCGACGAGGCCGTTGCCGTCGCCGACGATGACCAACGCGGTGAAGCTGAAGCGCCGGCCGCCCTGGACGACCTTGGCGACTCGGTTGATCTTTACGACGCGCTCGATGTACGAGACGCCCTTGTCTGCGGCGCCACCGCGGCGGTCATCACGACGGTCACGCCGCTCGCCACCGCCGCCGGCACCGCGACGCGGAGCTGCAGCCATCAGTGGTTCCTCTTCTCGTTGCTCTTGGGACGGGCCGTCGGTCGCGACCCATGGACCGGAGCCATCAGAACTCCAGCCCGCCTTCACGGGCGCTGTCCGCGAGAGCGGCGATCCGCCCCGCGTAGCGGTTGCCACCGCGGTCGAAGACGACAGCGGTGATCCCGGCGGTCTTGGCCCGCTGAGCGAGAAGCTCGCCGACCTTCTTCGCCTTCTCGGTCTTGTCACCCTCGCCGCCGCGCAGCGAGACGTCCATCGTGGACGCGCTCACCAGCGTGTGGCCCTGAGTGTCGTCGACGATCTGCACGAACAGGTGACGCGTGGACCGGTTGACGACCAGGCGCGGACGCTCGGCCGTGCCGAAGACGTTCTTGCGGACACGGCGGTGCCGGCGAGCCCGGGAGACCGTGCGGGCGGCCGTGTGCTTGCCGAACGCAGTCTTTCCAGCCATGCCTACTTACCAGCCTTTCCGACCTTGCGGCGGACAACCTCGCCCTGGTAGCGCACGCCCTTGCCCTTGTACGGGTCCGGCTTGCGCAGCTTCCTGATGTTGGCGGCGACCTCGCCGACCCTCTGCTTGTCGATGCCGTCCACGTGGAACAGGGTCGGCCTCTCGACGCGGAAGCTGACGCCCTCGGGGGCCTTGACGATCACCGGGTGGCTGAAGCCCAGCGAGAACTCCAGCTCCGTCGGGCCCTTGGCCTGGACGCGGTAACCGACGCCGACGATCTCGAGCGTCTTCGTGTAGCCCTGCGTGACACCCGCCACCATGTTGGCGATGAGCGTGCGGGACAGGCCGTGCAGCGCACGAACCTTGTTCTCGTCGTTCGGGCGGGTGACGGCGATGGCGCCGTCCTCGCCGCGCGAGACCTCAATAGGCTCGGCGACCGTGTGAGTGAGCGTGCCCTTGGGCCCCTTGACCTGGACTTCCCGGCCGTCGATCGTGATGTCGACACCTGCCGGGACGGGGATGGGCAGCCGTCCGATTCGCGACATGCTGAGTGCCTCCCCTCGTTACCAGACGTAGGCGAGGACTTCCCCGCCCACTCCACGCTTGCTAGCCTGCCGGTCCGTCATCAGGCCGCCGGACGTCGAGATGATCGCGACGCCCAGACCGCCCAGAACGCGGGGCAGGTTGTCCTTCTTTGCATAGACCCGCAGACCGGGCTTCGACACCCGGCGCAGGCCCGCGATGGCGCGCTCGCGGCTGGGGCCGAACTTCAGCTCCATCACGAGGTTCTTGCCAACCTTCGCGTCCTCGACGCTCCAGCCCTGGATGTAGCCCTCCTGCTGGAGGATCTCCGCGATGTGCGCCTTGATCTTGGAGTAAGGCATGCTCACGGTGTCGTGATAGGCCGAGTTCGCGTTACGCAGACGCGTCAGCATGTCTGCGATCGGGTCGGTCATCGTCATGGCCGGTGGCCTTCCTCACCGCGGTTTCCCGATGGGACCTTCGGTGTGGTCGTGGGCGCTGCGATCAGCGCCCGGTTGATATGACTTCTGTACGGCTGGCCCGCGGCGGGCTTACCAGCTCGACTTGGTGATGCCGGGCAGCTCGCCCCGGTGCGCCATCTCACGGAAGCACACGCGGCACAGGCCGAACTTGCGGTAGACAGCACGGGGACGGCCGCAGCGGGAGCACCGAGTGTACGCCCGGACGTCGAACTTCTGCTTGCGCGCTGCCTTGACCTTCAGCGACGTCTTCGCCATGATCAGGCCTCCTTGAAGGGGAAACCGAGGAGCTTCAGCAGCGCCCGGCCCTGCTCGTCGTTCTTCGCGGTGGTCACGACCGTGATGTCCATGCCCCGCTGCCGGTCCACCTTGTCCTGGTCGACCTCGTGGAACATGACCTGCTCGGTGAGGCCGAAGGTGTAGTTGCCGTTGCCGTCGAACTGCTTCGGCGACAGGCCGCGGAAGTCCCGGATACGCGGCAGCGCCAGGGACAGCAGGCGGTCGAGGAACTCCCACATGCGGTCGCCGCGCAGCGTCACGTGCGCGCCGATCGGCATGCCCTCACGCAGCTTGAACTGCGCGATGGACTTGCGGGCGCGGGCGACGGCCGGCTTCTGGCCCGTGATGGCGGTCAGGTCGCGCACTGCGCCCTCGATGAGCTTCGAGTCGCGGGCGGCCTCGCCGACACCCATGTTCACCTTGATCTTGGTGATCGTGGGCACCTGCATGATGTTCTCGATGCCGAACTCCTCACGCAGCTTCGCGATGATCTCCTCGCGGTAGCGCTGCTTGAGGCGCGGAACAACTCGCCCGGTCTCAGTAGACGCAGTAGTGGTGGCGGTCATCAGCTGTCCTCACCCTCACCCGTCGCCTCGGCGTCGCCCTTGTCGGCGGCCTTCTTCTCGGGCTTCTTCTCTTCATCCTTGAGCTTCTTGACGTTGCTCACGTGGATGGGAGCCTCCATGGTCTGCACGCCGCCTTCCTTGGCGCCGCGCGGTCCCTGGTTGGTGACCTTGGAGTGCTTCTTGATCATGTTGACGCCCTCGACCACCACACGCTCCCTGTCGGGGTACGCGGCGATGATCCGGCCCTTGGCGCCCTTGTCCTTGCCGGCGATGACCTGGACGAGGTCGCCCTTCTTCACGTGCAGCTTCGGCATCACAGCACCTCCGGCGCGAGCGAGATGATGCGCATGAACTTCTTGTCGCGCAGTTCACGGCCCACCGGGCCGAAGATGCGGGTGCCCCGGGGGTCACCGCTGTCCTTGATGATGACCGCGGCGTTCTCGTCGAAGCGGATGTAGGAGCCGTCGGGGCGGCGGCGCTCCTTCACGGTGCGCACCACGACAGCCTTGACAACGTCGCCTTTCTTAACGCCCCCGCCGGGAATGGCGTCCTTCACCGTGCCCACGATGATGTCGCCGATTCCCGCGTAGCGCCGACCCGAGCCGCCGAGCACGCGGATGCAAAGAATCTCCTTGGCACCCGTGTTGTCGGCGACCTTGAGCCGCGACTCCTGCTGGATCACGTCTACTCCTGTGTGTCGTGCCGGTTCTCACCCTCGCGGTGAGCCTGGCCGAACCTGATGTGGTCTTTTTCCCTCGACGACAGCCGTACGACCGCCGCCGCGGGCGGACGGGACCGATGGCCGGCCCCGCCCCTTGGACACCATCATGGGGGGCGGTCTCCCACCCCCCACGAGGCGCGTCTGTGGTGTTACTTGGCCTTCTCGAGGATCTCGACGACTCGCCACCGCTTGGTGGCCGACAGCGGCCGGGTCTCCATCAGGAGGACGCGGTCGCCGACGCCGCAGACGTTCTGCTCGTCGTGGGCCTTGTACTTGGTCGTACGGCGGATGACCTTGCCGTACAGCGGGTGCTTGACGCGGTCCTCGACGGCGACGACGACGGTCTTGTCCATCTTGTCGCTGACGACCAGGCCCTCACGGGTCTTGCGGTAGTTCCGCTGCGTCTCAGTGGTCGGGGTCTCGGTTGCTTCAGACATCGCTCGGCTCCTTCTCGACCGTGACGATTCCGAGCTCGCGCTCGCGCATCACGGTGTAGATGCGGGCGATCTCGCGGCGGACGGCGCGCAGCCGCCCGTGGCTCTCCAGCTGACCCGTCGCCGACTGGAAGCGGAGGTTGAACAGCTCCTCCTTGGCTTCCTTCAGCTTCTGGACCAGCACCTCCTGGTCCTCGACACGCAGCTCCGCGGCGGTCAGACCCTTAGCCATCACGCCTCACCCACTTCACGCTTGACGAAACGGCACTTCATGGGGAGCTTGTGCATCGCGCGCCGCATGGCCTCGCGGGCCACGGGCTCGGCGACACCGGACAGCTCGAACATGACACGGCCGGGCTTGACATTGGCGATCCACCACTCCGGAGAACCCTTACCGGAACCCATGCGGGTCTCGGCCGGCTTCTTCGTCAGAGGGCGGTCCGGGAAGATGTTGATCCACACCTTGCCGCCACGGCGGATGTGCCGGGTCATGGCGATACGCGCGGCCTCGATCTGGCGGTTGGTCACGTAGGAGTGCTCAAGCGCCTGGATGCCGAACTCGCCGAAGACGACCCGGGTGCCGCCCTTGGCGGCGCCGCTGCGGTCGGGCCGGTGCTGCTTGCGGTGCTTGACCCTGCGCGGGATCAGCATGGTCAGCTCCCTTCAGCACCCGGCTGCTCCGCCGGGCCGGTCTCGGGGGCGGCCTGCGCGGCCGCCTCATTCCTGGGTGCACGGTCGCCGCGGCCCGCGCCGCCGCGACGGGGACGGTCGCCGCCGCCACGACGCGGACGCTCGCCCGCGCCACCGCGACGGTCGTCGCGCTCACGACGCTGGCCCGCACGGGCGCCGGCCGCGGCCGCCTCCCGCTCGGAACGGCTGGTCGGAGCCTCGCCCTTGTAGATCCACACCTTCACGCCGATGCGGCCGAAGGTGGTGCGGGCCTCGTAGAAGCCGTAGTCGACGTCCGCACGGAGCGTGTGCAGGGGCACGCGGCCCTCGCGGTAGAACTCCGAGCGCGACATCTCGGCTCCGCCCAGACGGCCGGAGCACTGGACACGGATGCCCTTGGCCCCGCTCTTCATGGCGGACTGCATGGCCTTGCGCATGGCCCGGCGGAACGAGACGCGGCTGGACAGCTGCTCGGCCACGCCCTGCGCGACGAGCTGCGCGTCGATCTCGGGGTTCTTCACCTCGAGGATGTTCAGCTGGACCTGCTTCTTGGTCAGCTTCTCCAGGTCGCCGCGGATGCGGTCGGCCTCGGCGCCGCGGCGGCCGATGACGATGCCCGGCCGGGCGGTGTGGATGTCGACCTGGACGCGGTCGGTCGTGCGCTCGATCTCGACCTTGGAGATGCCGGCCCGCTCCATGCCCTTCTGCAGCATGCGACGGATCGACACGTCCTCGGCGACGTACGACTTGTACAGCTTGTCGGCGTACCACCGGCTCTTGAAGTCGGTCGTGATGCCGAGGCGGAACCCGTGCGGGTTAACCTTCTGGCCCACTAGCGGGTCCTTCCCTTCGGCTCGCGGGACTCCACGATCACGGTGATGTGGCTCGTCCGCTTGTTGATCCGATAGGCACGACCCTGGGCGCGCGGGCGGAAACGCTTGAGGGTCGGCCCCTCGTCGACCCACGCGCGGCTCACGAAGAGCGTCTCCCGGTCGAGCTTGAAGTTGTGCTCAGCGTTCGCGATCGCGCTCGAGAGCACCTTGTAGACGGTCTCGCTCGCCGACTGGGGAGCGAACTGCAGCACGGCCTGCGCCTCCGAAGCGGGCAGCCCGCGAATGAGGTCCACCACACGGCGGGCCTTCCGGGGCGTGTGGCGCGCGTACCGCGCCTGTGCCCTGGCTTCCATCGCTTTCTCCTCTAACTGCTGGCTTGAAGGCGCTTACCGCCGGCTGCGGCGGTCTTCCTTGACGTGGCTGCGGAACGTTCGCGTGGGGGCGAACTCACCGAGCTTGTGACCGATCATCGACTCGGTGACGAACACCGGGACGTGCTTGCGGCCGTCGTGCACGGCGATCGTGTGACCGATCATGTCGGGCACGATCATGGAGCGCCGCGACCACGTCTTGATGACGTTCTTGGTGCCCTTCTCGTTCTGGGCGTCCACCTTCTTCTGCAGGTGGTCGTCCACGAAGGGACCCTTCTTAAGACTACGTGGCATATCGGCTGCTCCTACCGCTTCTTCCTCTTGCTCCGACGACGGATGATCAGCCGGTCGCTCGGCTTGTTCGGCTGCCGCGTACGGCCCTCGGGCTTGCCCTTCGGGTTCACCGGGTGGCGACCACCGGAGGTCTTGCCCTCACCACCGCCGTGCGGGTGGTCGACCGGGTTCATGGCGACACCGCGGACCGTGGGGCGCTTGCCCTTCCAGCGGTTGCGGCCGGCCTTGCCGATGTTGATGTTGGCCTGCTCGGCGTTGCCCACCTGGCCCACCGAGGCCCGGCACCGCACGTCGACCTGGCGCATTTCTCCGGACGGCATACGCAGCGTGGCGTACATGCCCTCCTTGGCGAGCAGCTGGATCTGCGCACCGGCGCTGCGACCGAGCTTGGCGCCGCCACCGGGGCGCAACTCCACCGCGTGGATGAAGGTACCGGTCGGGATGTTGCGCAGCGGCAGGCAGTTGCCCGGCTTGATGTCGGCCGTGGGGCCGTTCTCGACCTGGTCCCCCTGCTTGAGGCCGGCCGGGGCGAGGATGTAGCGCTTCTCGCCGTCGGCGTAGTGCAGCAGCGCGATGCGGGAGGTCCGGTTGGGGTCGTACTCGATGTGCGCGACCTTGGCCGGGATCCCGTCCTTGTCGTGGCGGCGGAAGTCGATGATCCGGTAGGCGCGCTTGTGCCCGCCTCCCTGGTGCCTCGCAGTCACCCGGCCGTGGACGTTGCGGCCGCCCTTGCTGTGCAGTGGGGCAAGCAGCGACTTCTCCGGCGTGCTGCGCGTGATCTCGGCGAAGTCCGAGACGCTCGCGCCGCGCCGACCCGGAGTCGTCGGCTTGTACTTACGGATGCCCATCTTTTTCGTTCATCCTTCGTCGGTTCGTACCGGTCGGGGTCCGCCTCACGGCGGTCCCCCCGGTGCTTTCTTCCTCGGGGCCGGTCCCTCGCACGGTGGCGAGGGGCCCCTCTCCCCGCTGCGGCAGGTGCTAGCCGATCTGACCGAAGATGTCGATCCGCTCGCCCTCGGCCAGGCTCACGATCGCGCGCTTGCTGTCCGGGCGCTGCCCGTAACCGTGCTTGGTCCGCTTGCGCTTGCCCTGACGGTTGATCGTGTTCACGCCGGTCACCTTGACGCCGAAGATCTGCTCAACAGCGATCTTCACCTGCGTCTTGTTGGCACCCTTGCGCACCAGGAACGTGTACTTGTTGTGCTCATCGATCAGGCCGTAGCTCTTCTCGGAGACGATCGGCTTGAGGATGATGTCACGCGGGTCGGCGATCTTCTGCATCAGGCCTCTTCCTTCCCGCTGTTCGCCAGCCGCGCCACGACCTGGTCGTAGGCCTCACGGGTGAAGACCACGTCGTCGTGGCACAGCACGTCGTAGGTGTTGAGCTGCCCCGCGTCCAGCAGGTGGACCTCGGGGGCGTTGCGCAGGCTGAGCCAGGTGAGCTCGTCCTTCTCGTCGACCACGACGAGAACGCTGCGGGCCTGCGTGATCTTGCGCAGCGCCTCCAGGGTGGCCTTGGTCTTGGGCGTGTCACCCGTGACCAGGCTGCTCACCACGTGAACGCGGCCGCCGCCGGCGCGGTCGGACAGCGCGCCCTTCAGGGCCGCCGCCTTCATCTTCTTGGGCGTCCGCTGCTCGTACGAGCGCGGCTGCGGGCCGTGGACGATGCCACCGCCGGCGAACTGCGGCGCGCGGGTCGAGCCCTGGCGAGCGCGGCCGGTGCCCTTCTGCCGGTACGGCTTCTTGCCGCCACCGGAGACGGCGCCACGGGTCTTGGTGGCGTGGGTGCCCTGCCGGCGGGCAGCGAGCTGGGCGACGACCACCTGGTGGATCAGCGGGACGTTGACCTTGGCCCCGAAGACCTCCTCGGGGAGGTCGACGGTCCCCGTCTTGGCGCCGCTGGCGTCGAGGACGTCAATGGTCGTGGTCACTTCGCAGCAACCCCCTTCTTGGCAGCGGTGCGGAGGAGGACCAGGCTGCCGTTGGCGCCGGGGATCGCACCCTTGATCAGGATGAGGCCCTTCTCGGCGTCCACGGCGTGCACCTTGAGGCTCTGGACCGTCGTGCGGACGTTGCCCATCCGGCCGGCCATGCGCAGGCCCTTGAAGACGCGGCCCGGGGTGGCGCAGCCACCGATGGAGCCCGGGGAGCGGTGCTTGCGCTGGGTACCGTGCGAAGCGCTCAGACCACGGAAGTTGTGGCGCTTCATGACACCGGCGTAGCCCTTGCCCTTGCTCTTGCCCGTGACGTCGACGTACTGCCCGGCCTCGAAGGTGTCGGCGAGGAGCTCCTGGCCGACCGTGTACTCGGAGGCGTCGTCGGTGCGAACCTCGGCGAAGTAGCGGCGCGGGGTGATGTCGTGCTTGCGCAGGTAGTCGCCCAGGGGCTTGTTCACCTTGCGCGGGTCGATCTGCCCGTAGCCGAGCTGGACGGCGGAGTAGCCGTCCTTCTCCGGAGTGCGGACCCGGGTCACCACGCACGGACCGGCCTCGACGACGGTGACCGGGATCACCCGGTTCGCCTCATCGAAGACCTGGGTCATGCCGAGCTTCTTGCCCAGGACGCCCTTGATCTGCTTAGCCATGTCAGTGCGTTCCTTAGAGCTTGATCGAGATGTCCACGCCGGCGGGAAGGTCGAGACGCATGAGCGAGTCGACCGTCTTCGGCGTCGGGTCGATGATGTCAATCAGCCGCTTGTGCGTACGCATCTCAAAGTGCTCGCGGCTGTCCTTGTACTTGTGCGGCGACCGGATGACGCAGTACACGTTCTTCTCGGTCGGCAGCGGCACCGGGCCAGCGACCTTGGCGCCGGTCCGCGTCACCGTCTCGACGATCTTCTTGGCCGAGCTGTCGATGACCTCGTGGTCATACGCCTTAAGCCGGATGCGGATCTTCTGTCCCGCCATAATGGCCTCGGTGTCCTTCGCTGTCGTCCTATAAAGCTTCGCGCGGCCTGTTGCCGCAGGTCAGTTTCCACATGACCGACGCCCGGATTCGTCCGGTGCTCCGTGATCTGGCAGTGGCTTCGGTCGAAGTGCGGCCGAAAGCACTGCGAGATCACGGTCTCGTCGTCAGTGGGGGGCCGTCTCCGGCCCCTGCGCGGTGCGGCGGTCAGGCCCTGATGGACCCGACCGCCGCCCAGCGGTGCTGCTACTTGATGACCTTCGTGACGCGACCGGCGCCGACGGTGCGGCCACCCTCGCGGATCGCGAACTTGAGCCCTTCCTCCATCGCGATCGGCTGGATGAGCTGGACGGTCATCTCGGTGTTGTCACCGGGCATGACCATCTCGGTGCCCTCCGGCAGGTTCACGACACCGGTCACGTCCGTGGTACGGAAGTAGAACTGCGGCCGGTAGTTGTTGAAGAACGGCGTGTGGCGGCCGCCCTCGTCCTTGGACAGGATGTAGACCTGCGCCTCGAACTCGGTGTGCGGGGTGGTCGTGCCCGGCTTGATGACACACTGGCCGCGCTCGACGTCCTCGCGCTTGATGCCACGCAGGAGCAGACCGACGTTGTCACCGGCCTGGCCCTCGTCGAGGAGCTTGCGGAACATCTCGACGCCGGTGACGGTCGTCGTGGTGCTCTTCTCCTTGATGCCGATGATGTCGACGGTCTCGTTGACCTTGACGACACCGCGCTCGATACGGCCGGTGACGACGGTGCCACGACCGGTGATCGAGAACACGTCCTCGATCGGCATGAGGAACGGCTTGTCGGTGTCACGAACGGGCTCGGGGACGTTCTCGTCCACGGCGTTCATGAGCTCGATGATGGAGTCGCCCCACTTCTCGTCGCCCTCGAGCGCCTTGAGCGCCGAGACGCGCACGACCGGCAGGTCGTCGCCCGGGAACTCCTGGGCGGACAGCAGCTCGCGGACCTCGAGCTCGACGAGTTCCAGGATCTCCTCGTCGTCGACCATGTCGGCCTTGTTGAGGGCCACGACGATGTAGGGAACGCCGACCTGGCGGGCCAGGAGGACGTGCTCCTTCGTCTGCGGCATCGGGCCGTCGGTCGCCGCGACCACCAGGATCGCGCCGTCCATCTGGGCGGCACCGGTGATCATGTTCTTCACGTAGTCGGCGTGACCGGGGCAGTCCACGTGGGCGTAGTGGCGCTTCTCGGTCTGGTACTCGACGTGCGCGATGGAGATGGTGATTCCGCGAGCCTTCTCCTCGGGCGCCTTGTCGATCTTGTCGAACGGGGTCGCCTCGTTGAGCTGCGGGAAACGGTCGTGAAGCACCTTGGTGATCGCCGCGGTCAGAGTGGTCTTGCCGTGGTCGATGTGCCCAATGGTGCCGATGTTCACGTGCGGCTTGTTCCGCTCGAACTTGGCCTTGGCCACTGGTCTGTCTCCTTAGAGATTCTGACTTGACTTGCGTCTTCTACCTCAGGCTGTGCACGGCGGAGGCACTCCCCCGCCGTGCACCGAGCGGAACTATTCGCCCCGAGCCTTCGCGACGATCTCCTTGGCGATGCCCGGGGGCACCTCCGCGTAGGAGTCGAACTGCATGCTGTAGCTCGCCCGCCCCTGAGTGCGGCTGCGCAGGTCGCCCACGTAGCCGAACATCTCGGAGAGCGGAACGAGCGCCCTGATCACACGGGCGCCGGACCGTTCGTCCATTGCCTGGATCTGTCCGCGACGACCGTTCAGGTCGCCGATGACGTCTCCCATGTAGTCCTCGGGCGTGGTGACCTCGACGGCCATCATCGGCTCGAGGAGTACGGCGTCTGCCTTGCGCGCGGCCTCCTTGAAGGCCATCGAGCCGGCAATCTTGAAGGCCATTTCCGACGAGTCGACCTCGTGGAAGGCACCGTCCTGAAGCGTGACCTTGACGCCGACCATCGGGTAGCCGGCGAGCACGCCGAACTCGGCCGCCTCCTGCGCGCCCGCGTCCACGGACGGGATGTACTCCCGCGGGATGCGGCCACCGGTGACCTTGTTCTCGAACTCGTAACCGTCGTTGCCCTCGCCCAGCGGCTCCAGGCTGATGATCACGCGCGCGAACTGACCGGAACCACCGGTCTGCTTCTTGTGCGTGTACTCGACCTTCTCCACCTTGCGGCGGATGGTCTCGCGGTAGGCGACCTGCGGGCGGCCGACGTTCGCCTCGACCTTGAACTCGCGGCGCATCCGGTCGACGAGGACCTCCAGGTGGAGCTCGCCCATACCCCAGATGACCGTCTGGCCGGTCTCCTCGTCACGGCGGACCTGGAAGGACGGGTCCTCCTCGGCCAGCCGCTGGATCGCGGTCGACAGCTTCTCCTGGTCGCCCTTGGTCTTGGGCTCGATGGCGACGTTGATGACCGGCGCGGGGAACGTCATCGACTCGAGGACGACCTGCTTGACCGGGTCCGAGAGGGTGTCGCCGGTGGTGGTGTCCTTCAGGCCCATGACGGCCACGATCTGACCAGCGGTCGCGGACGGGCGCTCCTCGCGCTTGTTCGCGTGCATCTGGTAGATCTTGCCGATCCGCTCCTTCTTGCCCTTGACCGAGTTCACCACGGTGGTGCCGGTCTCGAGCTTGCCGGAGTAGACGCGGATGTAGGTGAGCTTGCCCAGGTGCGGGTCGCTCATGATCTTGAACGCCAGCGCCGCGAAGGGCTCGCTCGGGTCCGCGTGGCGCTCGACGATCTCCTCCTCGTTGCCCACCGCGTGGCCCTTGAAGGCCGGGATGTCGGTGGGAGCCGGGAGGTAGGCGACGATCGCGTCGAGCAGGGGCTGCACGCCCTTGTTCTTGAACGCGGTGCCGCACAGGACCGGGTTGATCGCGCCGGTGATGGTCGCCCGGCGGATGGCCGCGACGAGCTGCTCCTCGGTGGGCTCGACGCCCTCCAGGAAGAGCTCCATGAGCTCGTCGTCGTTCTCGGCGACGGTCTCGACGAGCTTGTCGCGCCACTCACGGGCGGCGTCGGCGTGGTCGGCCGGGATGTCGACGGTGTCGTACATCTCGCCCTTGGCCGCCTCGGCGCTCCAGAGCAGACCCTTCATCTTCACCAGGTCGATGACGCCCTTGAAGTCGGCCTCGACGCCCCAGGGAAGCTGGATGACCGCCGGCGTGGAGCCCAGCCGGCTGATCATCATGTCGACACAGCGGTGGAACTCCGCGCCGACCCGGTCCATCTTGTTCACGAAGCAGATGCGGGGCACGCCGTACCGGTCGGCCTGGCGCCAGACCGTCTCCGACTGCGGCTCCACGCCGGCGACGCCATCGAACACCGCGACCGCGCCGTCGAGAACACGCAGCGACCGCTCGACCTCGATGGTGAAGTCCACGTGTCCGGGCGTGTCGATGATGTTGATCGTGTGATCAAGCCAGCTGCAGGTGGTCGCGGCGGAGGTGATGGTGATGCCGCGCTCCTGCTCCTGCTCCATCCAGTCCATGGTGGCAGCGCCCTCATGGACTTCACCGATCTTGTAGTTGATGCCGGTGTAGAACAGGATGCGCTCAGTCGTCGTGGTCTTGCCCGCGTCGATATGGGCCATGATCCCGATGTTGCGGACCCTGGCCAGGTCAAGAGCGGTCGTGGTGGCCACTTCTTCGCGTCCTTAACTCGTCGTCGGTGCTCACTACCAGCGGTAGTGGGCGAAGGCCTTGTTGGACTCGGCCATCTTGTGCGTGTCCTCGCGCCGCTTGACGCTGGCGCCGAGGCCGTTGCTCGCGTCGAGCAGCTCGTTCATGAGCCGCTCGGTCATGGTCTTCTCGCGGCGCGCGCGGGAGTACTGGACGATCCACCGCAGGGCCAGCGTGGTGCTGCGCGAGGCCTTGACCTCGACCGGCACCTGGTAGGTGGCACCACCGACGCGGCGGCTCTTCACCTCGAGCGTCGGGCGGACGTTGTCGAGAGCGCGCTTGAGCGTGACGACCGGGTCGTTGCCGGTCTTGTCCTTGCAGCCCTCGAGGGCGCCGTAGACGATCGACTGCGCGAGGGAGCGCTTGCCGTCCAGGAGAACCTTGTTGATGAGCGCGGTGACCAGCGGCGAGTTGTGCACCGGGTCAGCGACCAGCTGGCGGCGGCCAGGGGAACCCTTGCGCGGCATGTCAGCTCTTCTCCTTCTTCGCGCCGTAGCGGCTGCGGGCCTGCTTGCGGTTGCGGACAGCCTGGGTGTCCAGCGAACCACGGATGATCTTGTAGCGAACACCCGGCAGGTCCTTCACACGACCACCACGCACGAGCACCATCGAGTGCTCCTGGAGGTTGTGGCCCACCCCGGGGATGTAAGCCGTGACCTCGATGCCGTTGGTGAGCCGAACACGGGCCACCTTGCGCAGCGCCGAGTTGGGCTTCTTGGGGGTCGTCGTGTAAACGCGGGTGCAAACGCCGCGCCGCTGCGGGCTCCCCTTGAGGGCAGGAGTCTTGGTCTTGCTGACCTTGTCCTGCCGGCCCTTTCGGACCAACTGCTGAATGGTGGGCACCGCGTCTCCGTTTCGTGCCTAGCCGGTGATACGTAGAACCCGATCGAGATGGCGATGCCGCCTCTCACAGGCTTGCAGGTACTGCCGGTGTCATGACCTGCTGGTTTTCCATCCCCTTCGACCCCCGCGCTCGGGCGTGTCGCGCTCTAGTCGCATCACACCCGGGCGGACCCGGTCGATCTGGAGGAGTCACACGGCGCCCCCGCGCACTTCTCTTGCCGAGAAGTGGCATTTAAGCGCACGCATGCGAGCCCACAGACGGGCACGAACGTAAAGCCTACCCGCCCCCGTACAACACGTCAAAACAGAGGAGGACACCCCGGAGGGACGTGCCCCGCTGTCTCGACGTGCCGCTGCGCCGACGGCCCAAGCAGGACCGCCGAAGGACTCGGTCTCCCATCATACCGTCCCTACGAGGGGCTTCTCACGGTTTCCGCGCCGTCCCCGCCCGGCGCCGCGCGCGTACGCGGGGTGCGGACAACGGAAAGCGGCCCGGGGCGGGATGCCCCGGGCCGCTTCCGTACGTCCCCGCCGCGGCGATCGCTCACCGCGGCGACCTGTCAACGGCCGTACTGACCGAAGTCGTACTCCTCCAGCGGAACGGCCTCGCCGCTGCCGGTGCCGAAGGTGTAGTCCGCAGCCGAGCCGTCGTAGCCGCCGACCGTGTACATCGCGGCCTTGGCCTCCTCGGTCGGCTCCACCCGGATGTTGCGGTACTGGGGCATGCCCGTACCGGCCGGGATGAGCTTACCGATGATGACGTTCTCCTTGAGGCCGAGCAGCGAGTCCGACTTGGCGTGGATCGCCGCGTCGGTGAGGACTCGCGTCGTCTCCTGGAAGGACGCCGCCGACAGCCACGACTCGGTGGCCAGCGAGGCCTTGGTGATGCCCATCAGGACCGGACGGCCGGAGGCCGGCTGGCCGCCCTCCGCCACGGTCTGACGGTTGAGCGCCTCGAAGCGCGGCCGCTCGACCAGCTCGCCGGGCAGCAGCTCGGTGTCGCCGGACTCCAGCACGTTCACGCGCTTGAGCATCTGCCGGACGATGACCTCGATGTGCTTGTCGTGGATCGACACGCCCTGCGAGCGGTAGACCTGCTGCACCTCGTCCACAAGGTGGAGCTGGACGGCACGCGGGCCGAGGATGCGCAGGACCTCGTTCGGGTTGCGCGCACCGGCGACCAGGAGCTGGCCGACGTCCACGTGCTGCCCCTCGGAGACCAGCAGCCGCGACCGCATCGACACCGGGTAGGCGATCTCGTCCGAGCCGTCGTCCGGGGTGATGACGATCTTGCGGGTCTTGTCGGTCTCGTCGATCCGGACCCGGCCGGCGACCTCGCTGATCGGGGCCACACCCTTGGGGATGCGGGCTTCGAACAGCTCCTGGACACGCGGCAGACCGTGGGTGATGTCGGCGCCCGCCACACCACCGGTGTGGAAGGTACGCATGGTCAGCTGGGTGCCGGGCTCACCGATCGACTGGGCCGCGATGATGCCGACGGCCTCGCCGACGTCCACGAGCTTGCCGGTGGCCAGCGAACGGCCGTAGCAGGTCGCGCAGACACCGATCTTGGCCTCGCAGACGAGCGTGCTGCGGGTCCTGACCGTCTCGATGCCGGCGTTCACCAGCGCCGTCACCACATCGTCGTTGATGTCGACGCCCGCGGACGCGATGAGCTTGCCGTCCACCTCGACGTCCTCGGCCAGGATGCGGCCGTGCACGTTGCTCTCGGCGTTCTCGGCCTTGACCAGGTTGCCCTGGGCGTCGCGCTCGCCGACGTGCAGCGGAACGGCCCGGTCGGTGCCGCAGTCGATCTCGCGCACGATGACGTCCTGCGCGACGTCGACCAGACGACGGGTCAGGTAACCGGAGTCGGCGGTCCGCAGAGCGGTGTCCGCCAGACCCTTCCGCTGGCCGTGGGTCGAGATGAAGTACTCCAGCACCGACAGGCCCTCGCGGAAGGAGGACTTGATCGGCCGCGGGATCGTCTCACCCTTGGTGTTGGACACCAGGCCGCGGATGCCGGCGATCTGCCGGACCTGCATGCGGTTACCGCGGGCGCCGGAGTTGACCATCATCCAGACCGGGTTGGTCGCCGGGAACGCGTTGACCATGTCGGTCTCGACGTCCGCCGTCGCGTGGGTCCAGATCTCGATGAGCTCCTGACGGCGCTCCTCGTCGGTGATCAGACCGCGGTCGTACTCCCGCTGGACCTTGTCGGCCCGCCTCTCGTACGACTCCATGATCTCGGCCTTGTTCGGCGGCGCCACGACGTCCTCGATGGAGATCGTGACACCGGCGCGGGTGGCCCAGTAGAAGCCGGCGTCCTTCAGCGAGTCGAGCGCGTTGGCCACCTCCACCTTCGGGTACCGCTCGGCCAGCTCGTTGACGATCGCCGAGAGCTGCTTCTTGCCGACCTGGTAGTTCACGAAGGGGTAGTTGGCGGGCAGCGTCTGGTTGAACAGGCACCGGCCCAGCGTGGTCTCCAGCCGGATCGGGTCGCCGGCCTCCCAGCCCTCGGGGGCCTCCCAGCCGCGCGGCGGCGGGACGTCCTTGAGCCGCACGTGGACCTTGGCCTGGATGTCCAGCTCGTGGCGGTCGAAGGCCATGAGAGCCTCCGACACCGTGGCGAACACCCGGCCCTCGCCGACGCCGCCCTCCTTCTGGGTGGTCAGCCAGTACAGACCGATGACCATGTCCTGGGTGGGCATCGTCACCGGCTTGCCGTCCGCCGGCTTGAGGATGTTGTTGGTGGACAGCATCAGGATCCGGGCCTCGGCCTGGGCCTCGGCCGACAGCGGCAGGTGCACCGCCATCTGGTCGCCGTCGAAGTCCGCGTTGAACGCGGTGCAGACGAGCGGGTGGATCTGGATGGCCTTGCCCTCGACGAGCTGCGGCTCGAAGGCCTGGATGCCCAGGCGGTGCAGCGTGGGCGCGCGGTTGAGCAGCACCGGGTGCTCGGTGATGACCTCTTCGAGCACGTCCCACACGACCGGCTTGGACCGCTCGACCATCCGCTTGGCGGACTTGATGTTCTGCGCGTGGTTGAGATCGACCAGGCGCTTCATCACGAACGGCTTGAACAGCTCCAGCGCCATCTGCTTGGGCAGGCCGCACTGGTGGAGCTTGAGCTGCGGGCCGACGACGATGACCGAACGGCCGGAGTAGTCGACGCGCTTGCCGAGCAGGTTCTGCCGGAAACGACCCTGCTTACCCTTCAGCATGTCGCTGAGGGACTTCAGCGGACGGTTGCCGGGGCCCGTGACCGGGCGGCCGCGGCGGCCGTTGTCGAACAGGGCGTCAACGGCCTCCTGGAGCATCCGCTTCTCGTTGTTCACGATGATCTCGGGCGCGCCGAGGTCGAGCAGACGCTTGAGGCGGTTGTTCCGGTTGATGACCCGGCGGTACAGGTCGTTCAGGTCCGAGGTGGCGAAGCGGCCACCGTCGAGCTGGACCATCGGCCGCAGGTCCGGCGGGATCACCGGGATGCAGTCGAGGACCATGCCGCTCGGCGAGTTGCGGGTGTTGAGGAACGCCGCGACGACCTTGAGCCGCTTGAGCGCGCGGGCCTTCTTCTGGCCCTTGCCGCTGCGGATGGTCTCCCGCAGGTTCTCCGCCTCGGCCTCCAGGTCGAAGCCGGTCAGCCGCTCCTGGATGGCCTGGGCGCCCATGCCGCCGCGGAAGTAGCGGCCGAACCGGTCGCGCATCTCGCGGTAGAGCAGCTCGTCGCCCTCCAGGTCCTGGACCTTGAGGTTCTTGAAGCGGCTCCAGACCTCCTCGAGCCGGTCCAGCTCACGCTGGGCCCGGTCGCGGAGCTGGCGCATCTCGCGGTCGGCGCCCTCACGCACCTTGCGGCGGGCGTCGCCCTTGGCGCCGGCCGCCTCCAGCTCGGCCAGGTCGGCCTCGAGCTTCTTCTGGCGGGCCTCGATGTCGGCGTCGCGGCGCTGCTCGATGTGCTGCCGCTCGACGGAGATCTTCGCCTCCAGCGACGGCAGGTCGCGGTCACGCATCTCGGTGTCGACATGCGTGATCATGTACGCCGCGAAGTAGATGACCTTCTCCAGGTCCTTCGGGGCCAGGTCGAGCAGGTAACCGAGGCGCGACGGGACGCCCTTGAAGTACCAGATGTGGGTGACCGGAGCGGCCAGCTCGATGTGGCCCATCCGCTCGCGGCGCACCTTGGCGCGCGTGACCTCGACGCCACAGCGCTCACAGATGATGCCCTTGAAGCGGACGCGCTTGTACTTGCCGCAGTAGCACTCCCAGTCCCGGGTCGGACCGAAGATCTTCTCGCAGAAGAGCCCGTCCTTCTCCGGCTTGAGGGTCCGGTAGTTGATGGTCTCCGGCTTCTTCACCTCGCCGTGCGACCACTGCCTGATGTCGTCGGCGGTCGCGAGGCCGATGCGCAGCTCGTCGAAGAAGTTGACGTCGAGCACTAGATAATCCCCTTTTGAATCAGACCTCGTCGACGGTCATCGCGCCCTCGTGGGGACGCCGGGACAGGTCGATGCCGAGCTCCTCCGCCGCGCGGAAGACGTCCTCGTCGGTGTCCCTCATCTCGATCGACATGCCGTCGCTCGACAGAACCT